>JANNAV010000278.1:0-2371 GCA_031384695.1 Paracoccaceae bacterium | reverse complement strand
GCAGCGCCGTGCTGGCGCCAACCAACGCCAGTTTTGTCGGCAGCGCCACTTACGGCTACGGGGCCTTCGCCACCGGCTATGGTGGTGCGGGAGAGCAGCTGACCTACTCCGGCACGTCGTATTTCAGCTTCGAGTCGCTGGCGGGTGACGGCATCTATTTCGATTTCCTGACCAGCAGTTCGCTGCTGAGCGGGTTCGAAACCTTGTTGCTCACCGTCAATCTGGATAGCACGGTGATCAACGAAACCTTCACGTCGCTGGCCGAGTTTGATGCCTTCGCCGCGTTGGACCATCTGCTTGGAAACTTTGTCGCCGGCATCAGAACTGTATCTGTTTCTTACAGCTACACCGGCAGCGAGATCGGCTCCGGCTTTGGCTTCGATTACCGGCTGGCGAACGGGCCTTCGGTGGTGCAGCCGCCCTCGCCGGTGCCGCTGCCCGCCGGGGTGCAACTGCTGCTGTCGGCGCTGGCGGTGATCGCCCGGTTGCGGCGCAAGGTGAGGGCCGATGCGCCATTGGCGCTCATAGCCTGAACACATGAGCCGGGCAGCCCTTGCCGCGTGCAAGGGCTGCCGTTGCATCTTCAGTGCCCGTCAAAAGTGCTGTCAAAAGTGCCCGACAAAGGAACCCATCAAATGCGGTTGCGACCATTTTCCGAAGCGCGCTTCGGTCTTGCCGTCTGTTGTCTCGCCCCGGTCCTGCTGGTGCTGAATTCGGGGGGGGCCGGGATGGCGCAGACGGCGGACACAGTTGCATCCGGCCCGCAAAGCATCACGTCGGTTTACGGCGACTGGACCACCCGCTGCCAACGCGCCGGGACGGCCGATGCGCCGCTGCTGTGCGAAGCGGCGCAGTACATCCATCTGCCCGATCAAAACCAGCCCGCCGCACAGATCATTCTGGCGCGGGCGAAGGACGCCTGGCGCATGACCATCGAGGTCGCGCCAAATATTGATCTTCCAGACGGGATGACGATAGAACTTGGCACCGCCGCCGGGGCGACCGGACTCACCTGGCGGCGTTGCCTGCCGGCGGCCTGCATCGCCGAAGGCGCGCCTTCTGCAGCGGCGGTGGAGACGTGGATGGCCGCCACCGATGCCGGTCGCTTCAAGTTCAAGGACGCCGGCGGCCAGACCATCATCTTCCCGATCTCGCCACTTGGCCTGCGCGCGGCCGTCGCGGCATTTGCAACTGATTGATCCGGGAAGAGGTGGCACTGGAGGGGGCAAGGCACTGGGGGGCAAAGCACTGGGGGGGCAAAGCACTGGGGGGCGGGCCGCCGTCTGCCGCCTCAAGGCGCCGCAAGGCGGCACCGGCTCAGGGCTGAACCGCCCGGGCGATCCGCGCCCGCAGATCCGGCGGTATGAGCGTGGCGAAGGATTGCACCGCGCTGCCCGAAGACGCGGCTACCATCACCGCCGCGACGCGCCACCGCGTGCCGTCCCAGGCCAGCAGCGGGGCGCCGGAATTGCCCGACACCACCGGGCAGGAAAGCGCCAGCAGGCCGGGCTCGGTGGCCAGAAGCGTACAGTCATCGCGGCGCTGCGGCAGACCGGGCGCATCGCGGCGATAGGCAATCAGGCTGAACCGGTCCGGCGCTTGCAGATCCGCAGGGCCGCGCGGCGGCGCAGGGGCGGCAAGCGGCAGGGCCAGCACCAGATCGGCGGCTACCGGCGCGTCCAGCCGCAGCAGGGCCACATCATGCACCAAACCTGCGGCCACACTTTCTTCGCCGGCCCCGTCTTCGGCCACCCTTTCCTTGCCGCCGCCACCCCCGGACAGGATCACCTCGGCGCCGCGCCGCAAGGCCAGACTGCGCCCGTCAGCAAACCCGGCCGCAAAACGCACCGTCGCGGGCGCGTCCTGCGCGCCGCGCACACAATGCCCGGCGGTCAGCACCAGATCAGGCGCCACCAACACACCGGTGCAGATCGCAGCCCCCACCGCCGGGGCCTCGCCATAGCTGATCCGCCCGACAGCCCCCGGCGCCTCCTGCGCCTGTCCTGCCACGGCGGCCAGCAGCACCGCCGCCGCCGCCATCACGCCCCTGGTCGAAACCTGCAACCTTACCACCATCGATCCCACGCCTGTCTGACACAAACCCTTCAGGCCATCGTCAACGGCCACAAGCAAAGCCCAAAGGCTGCTGCAGAAAACGAGAAAACCGAGCTGCCCAGATCAACGACCTGCTGGCATTGAACTGCGTTCCCAAGGTGGGACTGGCGCTCCGCTTACAGGGAACTGGCAGGTGATGAAAGAGTGTCGGATGCGGTTAAAGCGGTTTGCCCTAAATCTGAATCAGATTTAAGGCAAACCAGGACCGGTGAGAAGCTGGGAATATTGTGATTTGCATTTGATCTGGTAAACCAGA
>JANNAV010000241.1:0-5833 GCA_031384695.1 Paracoccaceae bacterium | reverse complement strand
ACCCCCAGACAGCCGTTCTTGGTGCCGCCGAACGACAGCACATCGACCCCCGCGCGCCACGTCATCTGCGCGGGCGAGGCGTTGGTGGCGACAATCGCGTTGGCAAAGCGCGCGCCGTCCATGTGGCTGGGCATGTTCAGGGCGCGGGCGGCGGCGGTGAGGGCGGCCACCTCGGCGGCGGTATAGACGGTGCCCGCTTCGGTGACGTTGGTGAGGGTGAGCATGCCACGCTGCACTGAATGCACATCGCCCTGAACGATCCGGGTCAGGGCCTGAGCCAGGGTTTCGGGGGTGATCTTGCCGTTGTCGCCCTCCACCGGGATCAGCTTGGCGCCGTTGGTGAAGAACTCGGGCGCGCCGCATTCATCGATGATCACATGCGCGTTGCGATGGGCGAACATGGCGCCCCAAGGCGGGCAAGAGATTGACATTGCGAGGGAATTTGCGGCAGTGCCGGTGGCGACCAGATAGACGGCGGCCTCGGGGGCCTCGAAGGTGGCACGGATTTGCGCCCGAACCTCGTCCATGATCGTGTCGTCGCCATAGCTTTGTTGCGAGCCCTCGTTGGCGCGTATTATGGCGGCCATCACAGCAGGGGAGGCCCCAGAGCAATTGTCAGAATGCAGCGACATCAGGGCTTCTCCTCGATCACATAATCTTCCCAGTCATCCTCGTCGACGCTGACCTCGGACACGGTCCAACCGCGCACCGAGGCCCCTGCCCTATGGGTGCTTTCCGGATCGCCGGTGTTCAGCGGGTGCCATTCGGGCAGCTTTTTGCCTTCGTAAAGCAGACGGTAGGCGCAGGTGCGCGGCATCCAGTAGGCGACTTTCGGCAGGGTTTTGGGCGACAGGCGCACGCAATCGGGCACGAACTGGTGGCGGGTTTCGTACTTGGCGCAGCGGCAGGTTTCGCCGTCGAGCAGTTTGCAGGCGACGCGGGTGTAATCAACCTCGCCGGTGTCTTCGTATTCGATCTTGTTCAGGCAGCATTTGCCGCAGCCATCGCACAGCGCCTCCCATTCGGGGGCGGTCATTTTGGTGAGGGGGACGGTTTCCCAGAACCGGGCGCGGTTTTTACTCATGCGGTGGCCAGTATCTTGCGGGCGAGGGTGCAATCTTCGGCCATCTGGGCAAGGAGGCCGTCGAGGCCCGCGAATGTCATCTCGGGGCGCAGATGTTCGATTAACGCAACGGAAAGGTGCTGGCCGTAAAGATCACCATTGAAATCAAACAGAAAGGTTTCAAGGTTGGGTTGATTTTCGCCAAACATCGGGCGCACGCCGAGGCTGGCGGCACCGTGATAGCTGCCGGTTTGCGGGCCGGTGAGGACATCGACCTTGACGGCATAGACGCCGAATCTCGGCAGATGCAGGCCCTGCAGAGCCATGTTGGCGGTGGGATAGCCCAGTTCGCGGCCACGTTTTTCGCCGTGGATCACCTCGCCTTCGATGCGGTGCCAGTGGCCCAGCATCGCGGCGGCGGCGCGGGGATGGCCTTCGGCAAGCGCGGTGCGGATGGCGGTGGAGGAGATCTCGCGGCCTTGCGACTTGACCAGATCGGCGATGGTGACAGAAAAACCATGAGCCGTTCCAAGGGCTTGCAGATCGGACGCGCGCCCGGTGCGGCCTTTGCCAAAGCAGAAATCGGCGCCGACCACGATATGCGCGATGCCAAGGCCGGTGTGCAGGACGTCGCGGACGAAGGCTTCGGGGGCAAAGCTGGCCATGGTGGCATCGAAGGGCAGCTGGAACAAATGCGCCACGCCCAGTTTGGCGAGGCGGTTGGCGCGGGCCTCGGCGTTCATCAGGCGGAAGGCGGGGGCGTGGGGGGCGAAGTATTCGCGGGGGTGCGGCTCGAAGGTGATGATGCCCAGCGGGCCGTGGCCACGGGCGAGATCAATCACCTGGCGGTGGCCCAGATGCACGCCGTCAAAATTGCCCATCGCCACCGAAGTGCCGCGCGCGGATGCGGCAAGCCCTTGCCATCGCTGGTGAATCTGCATGCTACCCCGTGGTTGGGGCCGTGGCCCCTAGTCGAACTTGCGGCTGGGCGCCAGAACCAGCGCTTCGCCTTTCAGCACGATGGTATTGCCCACCGCGCAGTGGGTTTCAAGGGTTACCCGGCGTTTGGCGTGATCAATCGCGGTAACCTTCACCTCGGCGTGCACGGTATCGCCGGGGCGGACGGGAGCCATGAAGCGCAGGGATTGGCCAAGATAGACGGTGCCATGGCCGGGAAGCTGTTCGCCAATCACTGCCGAAATCAGGCTGGCGGTCAGCATGCCATGGGCGATGCGGCCGGAAAAGATGGTGTCGCGGGCATAGGATTCGTCGAGGTGGACGGGGTTGTGATCGGTGGAGACCTCGGCAAAAAGTGTTATATCCCGGTCGGTTACCAGTTTTTGCAGGGAACGGGTCATGCCGATTTCGATGTCTTCGATGCAGATGGTGCCGCGGAGGTTGGTATCGAACATGAGCCGGATCCTGACTGTTGCCGCGCAGGATAGGTTATGCTGCGGTGCGGCGCAAGTTCTTGGCGCAATAATAGTTTGCGTGACGGTTGACTGGCGCAAGATTGTTGCTTTGCCGCATCATGGCCTAGCGCAGATGGCCGATGGCAAAGCTGGGGGAAAGCTGTTTGGCGGCAAGCCATTTTTCCAGCAAGTCTTTGTTCGGATTGGCAGAATCTGCGCCAAACTCGGACGCGGCGATGCCGCCGGAAACGAACAGGGTGTCGATGTCTTCGGACATGCCACCCTGAATGTCGGTGGCGATGCCATCACCAATGGCCAGCAGGCGGGTGTCAGACCCAAGGCCGTGCAGCGCCAGACGGCGGCGGGCGAGATCGTAGATCGGGGCGTGGGGTTTGCCGAAATAAAGCGCTGTGCCGCCGATTTCCTCGTATGCCTGCGCGATGGCCCCGGCGCAGTAAAGCCGGACATCTCCCATGTCGACGATGATATCGGGGTTGGCGCAGAGCATTGGTAAGCCTTTGGTTTTGGCGTATAAAAGGGCTGCGTGATAGTCTTTCGGGGTCTCGGTCAGATCGTCTTTCAGGCCGGTGCAAATGATGCCTTCGGCCTCGGTCAGGGGAACGCGGGTGATGGGGCTGGTTTGGGCCAGCGCTTGCAGATCATCGGCGAAATCGGTGAAGAAAACCTCGTCCTTCAGCGCGCCGATGTGGTGGACGCGGTGGCCAACAGCACCGGTGAGCATGGCGTATTGGGCGGCGTCGCCAGACGTGACCACCTCATCCCAGGCATCGCGGGGCACGCCCATCGCATCCAACTGTCTGATAACGTTTGATTTTGGCCGGGGTGCGTTGGTGAGGAGCACCACGCGGCCGCCCCCCCGGCGCATGGTTTGCAGGGCGCTGACTGCTGCCGGAAACGGCGCCACGCCGTTGTGCAGGCAGCCCCAGAGATCGCAGAGCACCGCGTCATAACGGGGGGAGATGGCGGCCAAAGCGGCGATGATTTCGGTCATTTGGCGGCCTTTCGGGGGGCATGTGGCAATGCAGGCGCCTATGCACATCCTATGCATACGCGCCTGAGCGGGTTTTCAGAGTTTCAGGGCCGGGATGATCTGCAACTTGCGGCTCATCACACCGGGCAGCACCACGCTGTCGCCGCTGACTGTGCAGGCGAAGGACGCCTCGGCCAACGATTTCACCAGAGCGTTGGGCACCAGCAGCGTCGCCTCTTCGTTCAGGATGTCGATGATGAACAACAGCACCTGATCGGCGCCGTCGGCGGATGCCACGCCGGGCATCGCGGCCATCAGCGCGGCCTTGCGGGCGAGCAGCACTTTTGGCGCGGTGGTTTCCAGCACCGAGACGCGGAGTTGCTTGCCCGCAACCTCGTATTCCTTGCTGTCC
This sequence comes from Paracoccaceae bacterium, assembly GCA_031384695.1. Classification (GTDB taxonomy): domain Bacteria; phylum Pseudomonadota; class Alphaproteobacteria; order Rhodobacterales; family Rhodobacteraceae; genus JANNAV01. Next base: position 1,955 of record JANNAV010000241.1, on the reverse strand, counting down.
ATCCGCAGCAATTCGGCGTCGGAAAAGGCCGAGACATCGGATTTGGCGGCGAACATCAGGTCGGCAAATTCGGGGATCGAGATGCCCAGTTCAACGGCGAGGGATTCCGCCACGGCGCGATCATGCGCGGTGGTGGTGGGCGAGCGGAAGGCCAGCGTATCGGAGAGGATGCAGGACAGCATCGCGCCCTTGATGGCGCGGGGCGCGCGGGCAAGGTCATCGCCGATCAGGTCGTGCATCAAGGTGGCGGTGCAGGCCAGCGGGCGGATGGTGATGTCGATCGGCGATCTGGTTTTCAGGCCGCCCACCAGCATGTGGTGGTCGATGATGGCGATGATCCTGGTGTCGTTGATGCCGGTGGGCAGTTCGGCGGGGTTGTTGGTATCGACGATCACCACCGGGGTTCCGGGGTCGATGTCGGTGACGATCTCGGGTTTCGGCAGGGCCCAGTGGTGGAGGACGAACAGCGCCTCGGTGTTGGGTTCGCCAAGGAGGATGGCCTTGGCGGGGGTGCCTTTGATCTGGGTGAGATACCAGGCCCAGATCAGGGGCGAGCCGGTGCTGTCGGTATCGGGGGATTTGTGGCCGGTGACGAGACTGGTCATGGGGGGTGCGTTTGGTGGGGATTTTGGGCGGTGTATAGGCGAGGGCAGCGGGGTTGTCACGCGGGGGCGAAAGGGGTGCGGGGCGAAAGGGGTGCGGGGCGAGAGGGGTGGGGAGGGAGAGTCGGGGGGGCCGGGAAAGTCGGGGTGAACCCCGACCTACGGTTGGGGGTATGGGCTTTATGGTGCGGTTGGGCGGGGCGCCGTTGAGGGGCGGCGGTTTTACCGCGCCATGGTGCGGGCGTAGGCGGGGCGGGCGCGCATCAGGGTGAGGTAGTCGTGCAGGCGGGGTTCGGTGATGTCGAACTTGGCGCTTGCCGCCCAGCCGAGGCAATGGGCGAGGATGAAATCGGGAACGCTGGGGGCGTCGCCCATCAGGTAGGGTGCGCCCATGCGGGTGATCAGGGTTTGCTGGCTGCGCGCCATCTCCCACCGCAGGGGTTCCTTGATGGCGGGCAGGCGGTGTTCGACCGGCAGCACGAAGGAGTGGCGGGCGGCGGTCCACAACAGCGCGTCGAACTCATCGAGGATGAAGTGGGTGAGGCTGTCTTGTTGCGCCCGTGCGATGGTGCCGGGGGCGGCGGTGAAAGCGCCGTGCTTGTCGGCGAGGTAGGTGAGGATGGCGGTGCTGTCGGTGATGGTCTGGCCTTCGGCGAGCAGCACCGGCACTTTACCGGCTGGGTTTTGCGCCAGCGCCTCGGGGCTGCGGGGGCCAGCGGCGATATGGGTGAAGGGCAGGCCCAGTTCCTCCAGCAGCCAGACGGCGCGGGCGGCGCGGGTTTTGACGGAGCCGATCAGGGTGTAAACCGGGGTGTTCATGGCGGGGCGCTACCTTTTCATCATGGCGAGGCGGATCAGGGCGCGTTCCATCACCGCCATCGCGGGGGCGCGGGAGGTGGAACGCAGGGAAAGGTCGGTTTCCACCAGGAGGGCGAGGGCGGATTCGAGCGGGCGGGCACCCCAGCTTTGCGCCTGCCGCTGCATCTGATCGCGGCGGGGGCCGAAAACGCGGGCGCGTGCGATGCCACCGGGATCGGAGGCGGCGATGTGCAGGGCGCGGAAATGCCGCAGCGCCCCGATGCACAGCGTGACCGGGTTGACCCCCTGCCCTTCCAGACGGCGCAGCAGGGGGCCGATGGCGGCGGTGCGGGCCTCGGCCACGGCTTGCAGCAGGTCATCCACCTCGGCCTCGATGGTGGCGGGGGCGAGGGCGGCGATTTCAGCGCTGGAAAGGGGGGTGGGGTCGCCCCATTTGTACAGCGCGATCTTGTCGAGCATCTGGCGGAAATCGCCGGGATCAAGGTCGCGCGCGAGGGTGGCAAGGTCGGCCATTGCGGCGCGATCAAAGCGGGT
>JANNAV010000237.1:0-4270 GCA_031384695.1 Paracoccaceae bacterium | reverse complement strand
CCGTGGCGATAGGTTTGGCTCATCGGTGTCTCCTGTGTTCCTGCGTCGGTCAGGTTTGATCGGCCAACATCCTGCATCCCTTGCCCGCAAAGCCTACACGCGCCGCGCCAAAGACGGAACGGAAATCCTGCCCCCATCCGCCGCTTTTGCCTGATTGACGTACCTCGCAGTTTTGGTGAAACTGCGCCGTCATCAAGGAATTGCCCGATGCGGCCAACCGTCAACGACATCGCCCGCGAAGCTGGCGTCAGCCTTGCCACGGTGGACAGGGTGCTGAACGCCCGCCCCGGCGTGCGCCAGAACACCATCACTTCCGTCAACGACGCCATCACCCGGCTGGGTTTCGTGCGCGATCAGGCGGCCGCCAACCTTGCCCGCTCGCGCAGCTACCGCATGGCCTTCGTGCTGCCCGATACCGAAAGCCAGTTCGTACAAACCCTCGCGGCCGCTCTCGATCTGGCCAAACCGCTGGCCCACATGGCCCGCACCGAGGTGCTGCTCTACCGCTTTCCCGCCGAAAACCCGCATGCCCTGTCCAGCATTCTGGCCGCGTTGCCCGGCGCGGGCATCGCCGGTGTCGCCATCATGGCGCCCGAAACCCCGATCCTGCGCGACGCCATCCGGGCATTGCGCGCCGCTGGCCTCCGCGTGGTGGCGCTGGTGTCCGACCTGCCCAACACCGAGGCCGAGCATTTCATCGGCATCGACAACCGTGCCGCCGGGCGCACCGCAGCCGTGCTTCTGGGCCGCTTTCTCGGCCCCAACCGCCCTGCCGAGAACCGCCAGATCATGGTGATCAGCGATTCCATGAGCCTGCGCGAAAGCGTCGAACGCCGCGCCGGTTTTGATCAGCAGATGCAGGCCGCCTTCCCCCAAATCGACGTGCTGCCCACCGTCGAGGCGCATGGCCGCCCCGATACCATGCACCAGATCATCCGCGAAACCCTGCGCCACAGCCCCGGTGTCAGCGGCATCTATCTGCTGGGCACCGGGTTGCGCGCCCTGACCGGCACATTGGCCCAGATCGGCGCCCACCCGATGGTGGTCATCGCCCACGAACTGACCCCCCACGCCCGCGCCGCCCTGCAATCGGGCACCCTTGATGCGGTCATCACCCAGAACACCGGCCATCTGGTGCGCTCGGCGCTGCGGGTGCTGCGCGCCAAAACCGACCGCACCCCGATTGATCAAAGCCAGGAGCAGATCCGCATCGAAATCGTCATCCGCGAGAATCTGCCCGCAGTTCAGGTGGATATAGCTTGAAAACCATGCTCTAACCGGCACCATTCCTGCCGCCATGCCCTCTATCAAAAAGGACCAGTCCATGGAAACCGAAGACACAACCGAAGGCCGCCCGCCCCGCATCCGGCTTGGCATGGTCGGCGGCGGGCGCGATGCCTTCATCGGCGGCGTCCACCGCATCGCGGCCCGGATCGACGATCAGTTCGAACTGATGGCGGGTTGCTTTTCCTCCACGCCCGAGAAATCCCACGCCTCGGGTGCCGATCTTGGCCTGCCCGCCGCGCGCGTCTACGCCAGTTACGCCGAAATGGCCGCCCGCGAATCCCGTCGCAAAGATGGCATTCAGGCTGTTGCCATCGTCACCCCGAACCACATGCACTCGCCCATAGCCCAGCAATTCCTGCGCCGTGGCATCCATGTGATCTGCGACAAACCCCTGACCGCCTCGCTGCCCGACGCCAAGCGTCTGGCCATCGCCGCGAAGGCGTCGGGTGCGATCTTCGTGCTGACCCACAATTACACCGGTTATCCGATGGCCCGGCAAGCCCGCGCGATGGTGGCCGCCGGCGAGTTGGGCGACATCCGCCTGGTGCAGGTTGAATATGCACAGGATTGGCTGACCGAACCGGTGGAGGCGAACGGCCAGAAACAGGCCGACTGGCGCACCGATCCTGCGCGCTCCGGTGCCGGTGGCTCCACCGGCGATATCGGCACTCACGCCTTCAACATCGCAAGCTTCGTGACCGGCCTCACCCTTGAAAGCCTTGCCGCCGATCTGCAGTCCTTCGTCCCCGGTCGCCGGGTGGACGACAATGCCCATGTCATGCTGCGGTTCGAGGGTGGCGCGCGCGGCATGCTCTGGTGCAGTCAGGTCGCCCCCGGCAACGAAAATGGGCTGCGCCTGCGGGTTTATGGCACCAAAGGCGGCCTTGAATGGGCGCAGGAGGATCCGAATTACCTTTGGCACAGCCCGCTTGGCCAGCCCAAACGCCTGATCACCCGCGCCGGTGCCGGTGCCGGTGCGGCGGCCGCCCGGATGAGCCGCGTGCCCCCCGGCCATCCTGAAGGCTATCTCGAAGGCTTCGCCAACATCTACCTTGAGGCCGCCGCCGCCATCCGCGCGCATCAGTCTGGCACAAGCCCCGCACCCGAAGTCACCTACCCCTCCCTCGCCGAGGGCCTCGCAGGGGTGGCCTTCGTCGATGCCTGCGTGCGCTCCTCCGCCAAGAACGGCGCCTGGATCAAGCCAAACCTCTGATGGGATTGGGAAAACAGGACGGGTTTTGCAAGAACTACTCCCTTCCCTGTCTGTTTCTAGCCTGATTTGATCCCAATCAAATCAGGCCGCGCCTGCCTGCCCCCCATCTGATTGAACGGACAGGCGCGTTTGCATGCACCCGCCAGACAGGCGCGCCCCAATTTGCCCCACCACAAGGATCGCGGCACCTCCCTTGCCCAAACGGCGTCCCGCCTAATGGGCAACGTCCCGAGTAAACGCTCCACCGGAGCGTTTCCAGATCGGTCCGGGGCACTCTATCCTGCACCATCGCAACAGGCCAATACCCCCGGCAAACAAAAATGAGGTACGTACATCATTTTCCCATAGACAGCCCGCCCCCCACCTCGCTATACCAGTTCCAACACCAAAGACTGGCCGATTCGAGACCAGCATCCACATCAACCCGGGAGGAAAACCGATGAACTCAAGATACCTGTCTGCAACGGCTGCGCTCGCCCTGATCGCCAGCATGACCACGGCCGCCAAGGCCGAAGATCTCACGCTCTGCTGGGCCGCCTGGGATCCGGCCAACGCGCTGATCGAACTCAGCAAAGACTACGAGGCGGAATCCGGCAACAAGATGTCGTTCGAATTCGTGCCATGGACCAACTTCGCCGACCGCATGCTGAACGAATTGAACTCGGGCGGCAAACTCTGCGATCTGATGATCGGTGACAGCCAGTGGATCGGTGGTGCCGCCGAAAACGGCCAATACGTCAAGCTGAACGATTTCTTCGATGCCAACGGCATCTCGATGGATGCCTTCATTCCGGCCACCGTCACCGGCTATTCCGAATGGCCCAAGAACACCCCGAACTACTGGTCGCTGCCCGCCTTCGGCGACGTTGTCGGCTGGACCTACCGCAAAGACTGGTTCGCCCGTCCGGAACTGCAGGCCGAATTCAAAACCAAATATGGCCGCGATCTGGGGGTGCCCGCCACCTATGCTGAACTCAAGGAAATCGCCGAGTTTTTCCAAGGCCGTGATATCGACGGCAAAACCGTCTACGGCGCGTCGATCTACACCGAGCGTGGCTCCGAAGGCATCACCATGGGTGTGATGAACACCCTCTATGCCTTTGGTTTCAAATACGACAACCCGGAAAAGCCCTACGATATGGAAGGCTTCGTGAACTCCGAGGGCGCGGTTGCGGGGCTTGAATATTACAAGGCCCTCTATGATTGCTGCGTGCCGCCGGGATCGTCCAACAGCTATATGGGCGAAGGCGTCGATGCGTTCAAATCGGGCCAGGTTGCCATGCAGATGAACTTCGCCTTCACCTGGCCCGGCTTCAACACCGATGCCGCCGTCGGTGGCGATGTCACCGGCTATTTCGTGAACCCGGCCGGCCCCAATGGTGACCGTTATGCCCAGCTTGGCGGCCAGGGCATCTCCGTCGTCGCCGCCTCCGACAAACAGGACGCCGCCCTCACCTACATCAAATGGTTCGCCAAACCCGAGGTGCAGGCCAAATGGTGGACCCTCGGCGGCTATTCTGCCCTGCGCGCCGTGGTCGAAGACCCCGGTTTCGCCACCAGCCAGCCCTACGCCCAAACCTTCCTCGACTCTATGGCCATCGTGAAGGATTTCTGGGCCGAGCCCAGCTATGCCACCCTGCTGCAAGCCTCGCAAAAGTGGTTCCACGATTACGTCGTGGCCGGTAACGGCACCGCCAAAGAGGCGCTGGACGGATTGGCTGCCGATTGGAAAGCCACCTTCGAGGAAGAAGGCAAGTACTGACACCACCC
>JANNAV010000223.1:0-16154 GCA_031384695.1 Paracoccaceae bacterium | reverse complement strand
AAGCCTACGATGATGTCGGGCCAGATCGACGGCAGCATCAGCGTCACCGCCCCCGCGCCGATGATGGCGATATTGCCCAAAGCATCGTTGCGCGACGACAGGAACGCGGCGCGCGTCAGGCTGCCTTGCGCCTTGCGGTGGCGCGCCAGCAGCAGCGCGCAGGTAAGGTTGATCGCCAGCGCGCCAAGGCCGATCAGGGTGATGGTGGTGGCATCGGGGGGCAGGGGTGCGGTGTATTTCTGAAACAGCGTCCAGAGGAACGCGGCGGCGGGGATCAGCAGCATGGCGGCAAGCACAAGGCCCGCGCGGGCACGGTTGGCCGCAGTCCAGCCGATGGCCACGAAGATCAGCAGGTTGATGGCGGCATCTTCCAGAAAATCCGCCGAATCGGCAAACAGCGCCACCGAGTTGCTGCGCAGGGCGGCGGTAAACTCGATCCCGAAATAGCCGAGGTTCAGCAACATGACGATCAGAACGGTGCGGCGCAGGGCCTGATCGGGGGTCATGATGTGGGACGGCTTCTCAGGAACAGGTAAAGCGGCAGGCCGCAGGAGACGCCGATGCCGAAGATGGCGGGGATGGCGATCAGGCCGCGCCAGTTTTTGGCCGGGATGGTTTCGGTCAGGATCCACAGCGTGAGCGCCAGGGCTGCGATTGTCAGATCCCAGGTGAGGCCGGTGGTTGAGGCGTTGACATACCACGCGTCGATCAGCCCGGAGAGGCCGCTGCCGGTGTCGCGCATGTAGGTCACGAACCAGTACATCGGGTGGATCGCCCCCCAGACCGCGAGGCCCAGCCAGATCGGGCGCAAGGGGGCTGTCATTGCACCACGACCCCGGCCTGAACATCGCCTGAAAGGGTGACGCCGGTGGCGGCAGTGGGGCGTTCGGGGGCGCCGTCGGCACCGCAGGCGGCAAGGGTCAGCAGGCAAAGCACGGCAAAAGCACGCATGGGGGGTTCCTTCAGGGAGAGACCGAAATGGTGGCGCCGCCGACCTGCCCCGACACCGAGGGGACTACCCGCAGCCCGTTTGGCCCCAGCGAGATGCCTGCGTTCAGGCGTGGGTCGCTGCAAGCGGCGAGGGCGATCAGGCAGAACAGGCAAATGCGGTGCATGGTTCGGGCCTTTCTGATCGGCGGGGGCAAGGTGGCTTAGGCAAGTGCGGTTTTCCAGCGGGAAACCTGCTCGGCCACCCTTATGGGCGAGGTTCCGCCATAGGAGGTGCGCGAGCGGACCGAGTTTTCAACGCCCAGCACCGCGAAAACCGCTTGGCTGATGCCTGCATGGGCTGATTGCATATCCGCAAGCGCTAGATCCGGCAGATCGCAGCCCTTGCTTTCGGCCAGCGCCACCAGCGTGCCCGTCACATGATGCGCCTCGCGGAACGGCAGGTTCAGGGCGCGCACCAGCCAGTCGGCGAGGTCGGTGGCGGTGGAAAAGCCCGAAGCCGCCGCCTGCGCCAGCACGTCGCGGTTGGCTGTCATATCGGAAACCATCCCCGTCATCGCCGCCAGCGCCAGCATCAGGGTATCGGCGGCATCGAACACCTGTTCCTTGTCTTCCTGCATGTCCTTGGAATAGGTCAAGGCGAGGCCCTTCATGATGGTGAACAGCGCCACCGTCGCCCCCAGAATCCGCCCCAGCTTGGCGCGCAACAGTTCCGCCGCATCGGGATTCTTCTTCTGCGGCATGATGCTGGAGCCGGTGGTCCATTTGTCCGACAAGCGGATGAACCGGAACTGCGCCGAGGACCAGATCACCAGCTCCTCGGCAAAGCGGCTGAGGTGCATGGCGCAAATGCTGCTGGCCGACAGAAACTCCAGCGCGAAATCGCGGTCGGAGACGGAATCCAGCGAGTTGGCGGTGGGCCGGTCGAACCCCAGCGCCTGCGCTGTCATCTGGCGGTCAATCGGAAACGAGGTGCCGGCCAGCGCTGCCGCCCCCAGCGGGCATTCGTTCATCCGCCGCCGCGCATCGGTAAAGCGTGACCGGTCGCGCGCCAGCATCTCGACATAGGCCAGCATGTGGTGGCCCCATGTCACCGGCTGGGCGGTTTGCAGATGGGTAAAGCCGGGCATCACCCAATCGGCCCCCGCCTCGGCCTGTGCCAGAAAGGCGCGCATCAGCGCCTCCAGCCCCAGAATGGCCGCGTCACACTGATCGCGCACCCAGAGGCGGAAATCGACCGCCACCTGATCATTGCGCGACCGCGCGGTGTGCAGGCGGCCTGCGGGGGTGCCGATCAGGTCTTTCAGGCGCTGTTCCACATTCATGTGGATGTCTTCCAGATCGGCACGGAAGGTGAAGGTGCCGGTCTCGATCTCTGACAATACCGTGAGCAGGCCTTCCCCGATGGCGCGGGCATCGCTATCAGTCACGATACCGCAGGCGGCCAGCATGGCGGCGTGGGCGCGCGAGCCTGCGATGTCTTGCGCATAAAGCCGTTTGTCAAAGCTGATCGAGGCGTTGATGGCCTGCATGATGGCATCGGGGCCAGCGGCGAAACGGCCGCCCCACATGGTGTTGGTGGCGATAGGAGTTTGGGACATGAAGGCGGCCTGTGGGATGATCTGTGGGATGATGCGGACGATGATGGTGGTTGCGGTCTATACGGCCTTGGCCCTTGGTGCAAATGCGGCGCGCGCCGATGTGGCGGCGCTGTTGACCGGGGATATGAAAAGGCTGGTGCTGCACGCGCCGGAAGCTGTGCCCGACGCGGTGTTTCTGGATGCAGCCGAGGCCGGGATGCCGCTGGCCAAGTGGCGCGGGCAATGGGTAGTGCTGAACTTCTGGGCCACATGGTGCGCGCCCTGCCGCGAGGAGATGCCGTCATTGGGCCGTTTGCAGGCGGCCATGCCGGAGCTTGCGGTGCTGCCGGTGGCCACGGGGCGCAATCTGCTGCCCGCGATCACCCGGTTTTACGCCGAGGCGGGGGTTAGCCTGCCGGTGTTGCGCGATCCGCAATCGGCGTTTGCGCATCAGATGGGGGTGCTGGGGCTGCCGGTGACGGTGATTATTGATCCCGAGGGGCGCGAGGTGGCGCGGTTGATCGGCGGTGCCGAATGGGACAGTGCCGAGGCGCAGGCGGTGTTGGCGGCGCTGATGGCGGGGCAGTAAGAGGGGGGCCTTCTGCCCCCCGATGCGCGCGGGGGCGCTTTCCCCCCGAGGATGTTTTTACAAAGATGAAGCGAGGGCGTTGTGGCGGGGGCAGGTGATCAGGTGATCATTGACGAGGCCCGCCGCCTGCATGAAGGCATAGGCAATGGTGGGGCCGCAGAACTTGAAGCCCGCCGCCTTGAGGGATTTGGCGAGGGCCGTGGACTGCGCGGTTTGCGCCTGCGCGTCGACCATTGTGGCAAGGTGGTTGATCTGCGGTGTGCCGCCGGTATGGTTCCAGACGAACGCGGTGAAGCCGATGGTGGATTGCAGGCGCAGGTAGGCCTTCGCGCCCGCGATGGTGGCCTCGATCTTGCCGCGATGGCGGATGATGCCGGGGTCTTGCAGCAGCCGCAGAATCTCGGGCTCGGCCCAGGTGGCGATGACCTCGGGGTGAAAGCCCGCGAAGGCGGCGCGAAAGGTTTCGCGGCGGAGCAGGATGGTGATCCAAGCGAGCCCGGCCTGAAAGCTTTCCAGTATCAGGCATTCCCACAGCGCGCGCGGATCGTATTCCGGCACCCCCCATTCGGTATCGTGGTAGTGCGTATAAAGCGGATCGGTGCCGCACCATGGGCAGCGGGATTCAGCGGTTGGCATGGCGGGCTTCCCGGATTGTGGCGGATTAGAACAAAATACGAATGTTAACCCGACATTTACCGCTGTGGCCACATTCTGTCGAGGCGTCGGGTGCGGGATTCCCGATGCTTCGGCATGGGGGCCCTCGCGATGTTGCCAGAGCGCAAGAAACCAAGGATGGACGGGGTGGCGGGGGTGGCCAGCCCTTTGGGGGTTGCGATTTCCGTGGGTGACCGGGCGACGATGCAGATGGTGCGCGAGGCGATTGATACAAGGCGGTTGCGGCTGGCCTATCAGCCGGTGGTGCTGGGGCGCGACACTGACAGGATTGCCTTTCACGAAGGCCTGATCCGGGTGCTGGACCCGACCGGCCGGATCATTCCGGCCAAGGATTTCATCGAGGCGGTGGAAGAACATGAAATTGGCCGCGAAATAGACTGTGCGGCGCTGGAAATGGGCCTGAGCGCGCTGGCGCGCCATCCGGGGTTGCGCATTTCGATCAACATGTCGGCGCGGTCGGTTGGCTATGCGCGCTGGACCAGAATATTGCGGCGCGGGCTTGAGGCGGGGCCGACGATTGGCGAGCGTCTGATCCTTGAGATCACCGAATCCTCGGCCATGCTGGTGCCGGAACTGGTGATCGATTTGATGGACGAGTTGCAACGCGAGGGGGTGGCGTTTGCGCTGGATGATTTCGGCTCGGGCTACACGGCGATTCGCTATTTCAAGGATTTCTTTTTTGATATCCTGAAGGTTGACGCGCAGTTCATCCGCAACATTGATTCTGACCGGGACAATCAGGCGCTGACGGCGGCGCTGCTGTCGATCGGGCGGCATTTTGAGATGTTCACGGTGGCCGAGGCGGTGGAAACCCTGGCTGAGGCGCAGTGCTTGCAGGCGATGGGGGTGGATTGCCTGCAGGGGTATCTGTTTGGCGCGCCGACGGTAAAGCCGGACTGGGCGACGGGGGAGGCGCGGAAAACGGCCTGAGGGCGGGTGCTGATGCGGGCTGGCTGCGTGAGGAAACTTGCGCTGGCTGCGGCTTTGGCCTAGGCACTCCCCAAGCGGCGGAGGGGGTGCTTCGCGCCGGATTTGCCATCGGAGAGGGCTTTTGCCATGACCAATGTTGTGATCGTATCGGCGGCGCGCACCGCCGTTGGCAGTTTTAACGGCGCGTTCGCCGCCACCCCGGCGCATGAGCTGGGCGCGGCGGTGATCGAGGCGGTGGTTGCCCGCGCCGGGATCGACAAGGCCGAGGTTTCGGAAACCATTCTGGGGCAGGTGCTGACGGCGGGGCAGGGGCAGAACCCGGCGCGGCAGGCGCATATCCGGGCGGGTCTGGCGCAGGAGGCGAGTGCCTGGTCGATCAATCAGGTCTGCGGCTCGGGTCTGCGGGCGGTGGCGATTGCGGCCCAGCATATCCAGTTGGGCGACGCCAGCATCGTGGTGGCGGGCGGCCAGGAAAGCATGAGCCTTTCCCCGCATGTGGCGCATCTGCGTGCAGGGCAGAAGATGGGCGACATGAATTTTGTCGATTGCATGATCCGCGACGGCTTGTGGGATGCGTTCAACAATTACCACATGGGGCAGACGGCGGAAAACGTGGCCAGCCAGTGGCAGATCAGCCGCGAAATGCAGGATGCCTTCGCGGTGGCCAGCCAGAACAAGGCCGAGGCGGCGCAAAAGGCCGGGAAATTTGTCGATGAAATCGTGCCGTTCCTGATCAAGACCCGCAAGGGTGATGTGACGGTGGATGCCGACGAATACATCCGCCATGGTGCGACTTTGGACAGCATGGCCAAGCTGCGCCCCGCCTTCACCAAGGATGGCTCGGTGACGGCGGCGAACGCCAGCGGGTTGAATGACGGCGCGGCAGGGGTGCTGGTGATGAGCGCGGATGAGGCGGCAAAGCGCAGTTTGCAGCCGCTTGCGCGGATTGCGTCCTATGCGACGGCGGGGCTTGATCCGTCGATCATGGGCGTCGGGCCGATCCATGCCAGCCGCAAGGCGCTGGAAAAAGCCGGTTGGCGCGTGGACGATCTGGATCTTGTGGAGGCGAACGAGGCTTTTGCCGCGCAGGCCTGTGCGGTGAACAAGGAAATGGGCTGGAACCCCGAGATCGTCAACGTCAACGGTGGTGCTATTGCCATCGGGCATCCGATTGGCGCGTCGGGCGCACGGGTGCTGAACACGCTGTTGTTTGAGATGGCGCGGCGCGGGGCGAAAAAGGGCCTTGCCACGCTGTGCATTGGTGGCGGCATGGGTGTGGCCATGTGCCTTGAGCGGCCGTGACGTTTTTGCGATAATTCACGACGGGAGGCGCAATAATATTGCGCCTCCTTTTGCGTTTGGGTAACAAGATTTCAAGCAATGGATTCTGGAGGAGTGGATAATGGCGAAAGTTGCACTGGTTACCGGCGGGTCGCGCGGTATCGGGGCGGCCATTTCGGTGGCGCTGAAGGCGGCGGGTTATAGCGTGGCCGCCAATTACGCGGGCAATGATGCGGCGGCTGCGGCCTTTACCGCGGCCACCGGAATCCCCGCCTACAAATGGTCGGTCGCAGATTATGATGCTTGCGTGGCGGGGATCGCGCAGGTTGAGGCCGATCTGGGCCCGGTGGCGGTGCTGGTGAACAATGCAGGGATTACCCGCGACGCGATGTTTCACAAGATGACGCCGGGGATGTGGAAAGAGGTGATCGACACCAATCTGACCGGGCTTTTCAACATGACCCATCCGGTGTGGACGGGCATGCGCGACCGCAAGTTTGGCCGGGTGATCAACATTTCCTCGATCAACGGCCAGAAGGGCCAGGCGGGGCAGGCGAATTATTCGGCGGCGAAATCGGGTGATCTGGGCTTTACCAAGGCGCTGGCGGCAGAGGGCGCGCGGGCGGGGATCACGGTTAACGCGATTTGTCCGGGCTATATCGCCACCGAAATGGTGAAGGCGATTGACGAAAAAGTGCTAAACGAGCGGATCATTCCGTTGATTCCCGTGGGGCGTCTGGGCGAGCCTGAGGAAATTGCGCGCTGCGTGGTGTTTCTGGCAGCGGATGATGCGGGCTTTATCACCGGTTCCACCCTGTCGGCCAATGGCGGGCAGTTCGTCGTCTGATCGGGTAAGCCGGCGGCGCGCCACATGGACCGGGTTTTCGGCGGTGCTGATGTGGGCGTTGCTGGCGCTGTTGACCATCGGGTCAGCGCCAGTGCCGCCGCTGTTGCTGAACGCGATGTGCTTTGGCATCGGTGGGGCCATCGGGCTGATCTGGACGCTGGCCGCAGGGCGGGGCGGAGTTTTGCGCAGCGTGCCATGGCGGGTCTATGCCTTTGGCACGATTGGGCTTTTTGGCGCGCATCTTTTGTATTTCACCGCGTTTCGGATGGCACCCTCGGCAGAAACCGGGCTGATCGCCTATCTTTGGCCTTTGATCATCGTGCTGATGTCGGGGCTGTTGCCGGGAGAGCGGCTGCACCCCCTGCACATCGCGGGCGCGCTGCTGGCATTTAGCGGCGCTGCGCTGATCGTGGTGCAGGGTGATGCTGCGGCGGGGGGGCATTGGCCGGGTTTTGCGGTGGCGTTGCTGTTTGCGGTTGTCTGGGCCAGTTATTCGGTGCTGTCGCGGGGGTTGGGCGCGGTGCCCACCGAAAGTGTGACGGTATTTTGTCTGGCGGCAGCGGCGTTGTCGCTGCTGGCGCATCTGGCGCTTGAAACCACGGTTTGGCCTGCGGGCGTGCTGGGCTGGGCGTCGGTGCTGGGGTTGGGGATCGGCCCGGTGGGGCTGGCGTTTTTCACCTGGGATATCGGCATGAAGCGCGGCGATATCCAGATGCTGGGGGTGGCAAGCTATGCGGCCCCGTTGCTTTCAACGCTGGCGTTGGTGCTTGCGGGAATAGCCAGACCGTCGCCCGCGATTCTGGTCGCGGCGGTTTTGATCGCGGCGGGTGCGGCACTGGCGGTGCGCGCCAGCGCCAGACCACGTTAGGCCTGCATCAGGCGGCCGATTTCTTCCTTGAGTTTGAGCTTTTGCTTTTTCAGATCGGCGATGTGCAGATCATTGGTGCCGGGGCTGCGCTGAGCCTTTTCGACGGTATCGGAGAGGGTTTCATGCTTTTTCTTCAGTTCGGCGATATGCGACGCAACTGTCATATGGATGCTCCTCACGGTTTCGAATACCCGGATTGCACCACAAAGCATGAGTCGTGTCACGCGTTCTTCACAATGCCGGGCGGCGGAATGCCGAGAATTCAACCAAACTCTGCCGAAAGGCTGGCACCATCGCGCAAGATGGCGCTGATTTGGGCGGTGTAGGTCTGGCGGCCGCTGGCCACGGGCGGGCCATCGTCGTGCAGGATCAGGGGGGCCAGCAGGCGGAACGGGCTGCGGCCACCTTTGCGGGCGCGCAACAGGATGCGGCTGGCGGCGCGGCCGGCCTTGGGGGAAAGCGGCAAAACCATGGTGGAGCCAAGCCGGGTGCCGAGGGCGGCAAGCACTTCGGGCAGGCCTTCGGTGCTGCAAATCAGGGTAAAGCAACCGCCGGGGGTGAGGCGGCGCGAGGCGGCTTCCACCCATGCGGCCAGCGGCGTATTGACGCGCAGCGCGGTATCGCGGGCGGTGATGGGGGAGGCCGAGCCAGAGCGGGCGTAATAGGGCGGGTTGGCGATGACGTGATCAAAGCTGACGCGCAGGGCCTCGGGCATTTCGGCCAGATCGCCGGTTTCCACCAGCATCTCGATGCCATTGGCATAGGCGTTGCGGCGGGCGAGATCGGCGTAAGGTTCTTGCAACTCCAACCCGGCAAGCCGCAGGCCGGGCACGCGGGCGGCAAGGCAAAGCGCCGCCGTACCCGCTCCACAGCCCAGATCAAGCACCGACTGGCCCGGCGCGGCTGGGCAGGCGGCGGCCAGCAGCACCGGGTCGGTGGCGGCGCGGTAGCCTTTGATGGGCTGCCAAAGCTGCAATCTGCCCGACAGGAAGGCGTCTTGCGTCAGATCGGCATCGGTGAACATTCAGAGGCCCTCGGGGATGTCATTGTCGGCCAGAATGGCGCGGGCCACGAACAGATCGCGGTCGGCCACCATCAGGCGGCGCGGGATCAGCCCGATCGAGCCTTCGAGGATGCTGGTGTGGACGTCCATTTCAAACACCGCTATATCCTCGCCTTCAAGAAGCATGGTGGCAAAGGCGATGATCGTGGGATCGTTGGTGCGCAACAATAGTTTCATGGCGCAGACTTAGGGCGCGGGCGGCGCGGTGTCGAGGGTTGAGTGCGGCGAACGGGGCAAGGATAAGGTTGGATCAAGCATCACAAAAACCGCATGACCGGCTGGCGGCGTATCTGGCGGCGGATCTTGAGGCGGTCAATTTGCTGATCCGGGCGCGGATGGCCTCAGAACATGCGCCGCGCATCCCAGAGGTGACGGCGCATCTGGTGGAGGCGGGCGGCAAGCGGCTGCGCCCGATGCTGACCCTCGCCGCGGCCCGGATGTGCGGCTATGCGGGGCCGTTCCATGTGCATCTGGCGGCGACAGTGGAGTTTATTCATACCGCCACGCTGTTGCATGATGATGTGGTGGACGAAAGCGCGCGCCGGCGGGGGCGACCGACGGCGAACCTGCTGTGGGATAACAAATCCTCGGTGCTGGTGGGGGATTATCTGTTTTCCCGCTCGTTTCAGTTGATGGTGGAAACCGGGTCGCTGCGGGTGCTGGATATTCTGGCCAATGCTTCTGCGACCATCGCCGAGGGCGAGGTGCTGCAACTGACGGCGGCGCAGGATCTGGCGACCACCGAGGCGATTTATCTGCAGGTGGTGCGGGGCAAGACGGCGGCGCTGTTTTCGGCAGCAACCGAGGTGGGCGGGGTGATTGCGGGCGCGCCGGAAGATCAGGTGCGCGCACTTTTTGCCTTTGGTGACGCGCTGGGCGTGGCGTTTCAGATCGTGGATGACGTGCTGGATTATGGTGGGGCGGCGGCGGTGATCGGCAAGAACACCGGCGATGATTTCCGCGAGCGCAAGCTGACACTGCCGGTGATCAGGGCGGTGGCGCTGGCCGATGCCGACGAGCGGGCGTTCTGGGTGCGGGTGATCGAAAAGGGCCGGCAGGGCGAGGGCGATCTGGGCCGCGCGATGGCGATCATGGCGCGGCATGGCACGATGCAGGCGGCGCGGGCCGAGGCGCTGGATTGGGGGGCAAAGGCGCGCAATGCGCTTGCCGGGCTGCCAGAGCATCCTGTGCGGGCGATGCTGGAGGATCTGGCGGATTACGTGGTGGAACGGATCAACTGATCCCGATTGCCGGAATGGACGGGGCCTGCGGCTGCCCACCAATCGGGCCGGGCGGCGGCGATGGTATCGGAGGCTGATCTGGCCGCGGCCCCGGTTTCGAACAGGGCAAAACAGGTGGCGCCGGATCCTGACATGCGGGCGATCAACGCGCCGGGTTGAGCGGCCAAAGCGGTCAGCACATCGGCGATCACCGGCGCGAGGGTGAGAGCGGGGGCTTGCAGATCATTGCGCTGGGTTTTCAGCCAATCCGCCAGTGCCTGCGCCGACTGCCATTCGGGCAAGGCATCCGGCATCGGCGGGTTTTGCCGATTGGCCAATGCGTGGAACACCGCAGGGGTGGGCACCGCCACGCGCGGGTTGACGAGGGCGATGTGCATCGCGGGCAAGGGGCTCGGGGGTTCAAGTTGCTCGCCAATGCCGCGCATCCGGGCGGCGGCGGACAGCAGACAGACCGGCACGTCGGCACCGAGGGCCAGAACGGCGGCGGCCCGATGATCCACGCCGTCGTTCGGCAGGCCAAGCACTTTGCGCAGGCGCAGCACGGCGCGCACCGCAGCGGCGGCATCCGCCGAGCCGCCACCGATCCCGGACGCGGGCGGCAAGTGTTTTTGCAGCGTGAAGGCCACCGCCATATCACCGGCAAACAGCCGCGCCGCCTGCACTACCAGATTGTCCATATCGGCGGGAACATCGCGTGCAAACGGGCCTTCCAGCGTTAGGGAAAGCGTGTCTGCCACCGTCGCGTGCAGCCAATCGCCGATACCGCAAAACACCACCAGACTGTCCAGCAGGTGATAGCCATCGGCGCGCTGCCCGGTGATGTGCAGCGTCAGGTTCACCTTGGCGAAGGCGAACTCAGTTACCTGCGTCAACGGCTTTGACGGGTTTCAGAGGGGCAGCGCCTTCCTGAGCCAGCACCGCATCAAGGCCCAGTTCCAGCTTGAGCCGGATGCGGGCGGCGTCTTTTTCGGTGGGGTTGAACGACAGGGCGCGGTGCCACTGAAACTCGGCCTCGCGGGCACGGCCAACCGACCAGTAGACATCGCCCAGATGGTCGGTCACGATGGGATCGACAGGTTCCAGCAACGAGGCCTGCTCCATCGGCACCAATGCCTCGGTGTAGCGGCCAAGGCGGAAATAGGCCCAGGCGAGGCTGTCGATGATATAGCCCGAATCCGGGCGGGCGGCGACGGCGCGCTGAATCATGCCCAGCGCTTCGTCCAGATTTTCACCCCGGTCGACATAGCTGTAACCAAGGTAGTTCAGCACCTGCGGCTCGTCCGGCTGCAACTCCAGTGCGCGGCGCATGTCGGCCACGGCGGCGGTAAAATCGCCCTGCCGCTCGTGACAGATGCCGCGCGCGTAAAACAGCGGCCATTGTGCGGCGGTCAGTTCCGGCATCATGGCGATGGCGGTGTCATAGGATTTCAGCGCCTCGACAAAGCGTTCATCGCGGCGCAGCGCATCGGCAAGTGCGGTGTGAACCGAGGCGATCTGGCCATGGCTGCGCGTCAGGGCCTGCAATATCTCGATTGACGCTTCCTTGCGCCCCGCCGCATAGGTGGCGTCGGCGCGGCCGATTTCGGCCACGTAAAAGGCGGGGTCTTCGGGCTTGATCAGGGCATAGGCCTCGGTCGCCATCTCGTGCTGGGCCATTTGTTCCAACAGGCCCGCCGACAGCAGAATGGCCTCGGTATGATCGGGGCGCAGGTAGGCGGCGGTGCGGGCGTAGGTCAGGGTATAGCCATGATCTGCCTCGCCGCTGAGTGCCACGGCGACGGTGAAGAACACCTCGGCAAGGCCTTCGGTTGCGTTGCGGGCGACATCGAAAGGCACCGGCTCGCCTGCGGCAAGGCGGCGTTCCAGATCGACCAGCTCGGGGTCCTGGGCGTTGCCAAAGCTGCTTTGCAGCAGTTTCAGCGCCTCGGGGTTACGCTCCAGCTGGCTGAGGATCTGGGCATAGGCGATCACTCCGTTGCGGATCAGCGTCAGATTGCCCCCGGCGCGGCCCGAAAGGATGCTTTCGGCCCCCTCGAAATCGCCCGCCTGCGCCAGCGCCAGCGCCTTGTGGTAAAGGCCGAACGCTTCGAGCCCCTTGGTTTTCGCCAGCTTGTCAAAGCCCGCCAAAGCGTTGCTCATGTTGCCGCGCCCAAGTTCGGCCCAGGCGGTGATCAGCCCGTCCACCAGAGCGCCCACCGAGCGGCCATCGGCGAGGTTTTTCAGGATACCGGGGAAATCGCCGGTCTTGGCCTGTTCGGCCAGAATGGCGATCAAGGCGGTCTGGGTGTTGGCCTTGGCGTCCAGCAGCTTTTGCGCCGCCTCGGCGGCCGGACCGAAGGCGCCGAGGCCGATGTTGGCCACCACCGCCCCCTCCAGCAGCGTCGGGTTGGTGGGATCGCTTGCCATGGCGCGGGCGTACCAGGCGGCGGCGGCGCGGTAATCGGATTCGGACGCGGCCACCTGTGCCGCCAGATAGGCACCTGCATCACCGGTGGTTTCGGCGTGCAGCGGGGGCAAGTGGGCGAACGCGAACACCGAGGCCAAAAGGGCGTTGCGCGCAAGACTATTCCGGTCGGGCATGGGGCGATGGCTCCTGATGGGCTTTGCGGAAGGGTAGTGCTGCGCGGGCGTTTGCGCAATGCGGGCCGGGGGATATCTGCCCCCGGGCCGCCGGTTCTTGCGCAAAACCGATCACATGTTCGGGTAGTTCGGCCCGCCGCCGCCCATCGGCGTGGTCCAGTTGATGTTTTGCGACGGGTCTTTGATGTCGCAGGTTTTGCAATGCACGCAGTTCTGAAAGTTGATCACAAAGCGCGGGTCTTTACCTTGCTCGGCCACCACCTCGTACACCCCCGCCGGGCAATAGCGCTGGGCGGGTTCGGCATAAAGCGGCAGGTTGACGCGGATCGGGATGCTGGGGTCGCGCAGTTTCAGGTGGGCGGGCTGGTTTTCATCGTGGTTGGTGGCGGAAAACGCCACGTTGGTCAGCCGGTCGAACGACAGCACGCCATCGGGTTTGGGGTAATCTATCGGCTGGTAATCGGCGGCCTTGCCGGTGGCCTCGGCATCGGTCTGGGTATGTTTCAGGGTGCCGAAGATCGAAAAGCCAAAGAGGCTGTTGGTCCACATATCAAAGCCGCCGCCGATCAGCGAGGCGATCAGCCCGAACTTCGACCACAGCGGCTTGACGTTGCGCACCTTCTTCAGATCGGCCCCGATGGCACCTTCGCGCACAGCCGTTTCGTAATCGGTCAATTCGTCGCCACTGCGGCCCGCCGTGATCGCGGCATGGGCCGCCTCGGCCGCAGCCTTGCCCGACAGCATGGCGTTGTGATTGCCCTTGATGCGCGGCACGTTGACCAGCCCCGCCGCGCAGCCCAGCAGCGCCACCCCCGGTGCCACCATTTTCGGAATGGATTGATAGCCGCCTTCGGTGATGGCGCGCGCGCCGTAGGCCACGCGTTTGCCGCCTTTCAACAGATCGGCCACCATGGGGTGATGCTTGAAGCGCTGAAACTCCATATAAGGATAAAGATGCGGGTTCTTGTAGTTCAGGTGGACGACGAAGCCCACATAGACCTGATTGTCCTCAAGATGATAGATGAAGGAACCGCCGCCCGCATTGCCGCCCAAAGGCCAGCCCATGGTGTGGGTGACGGTGCCAAGCCGGTGCTTTTCGGGATCAATCTGCCAGATTTCCTTCATGCCCAGTCCGAATTTCTGCGGCGAGTGGCCATTGGAGAGATCGTATTTCGCCATCACCTCTTTGGCGAGCGAGCCGCGCACGCCTTCGGACAGGAACACGTATTTGCCCAGCAGCGCCATGCCCGGCTCGTAATTCGGCCCCGGCGTGCCATCGGCGTTGCGGCCGAACTCGCCCGCCACCACGCCGCGCACCTCGCCTTTATCGCCATAAACCATCTCGGAACAGGCCATGCCGGGGAAGATTTCCACCCCCAGCGCCTCGGCCTGTCCCGCCATCCAGCGGCAGACATTGGCCATCGACACGATGTAATTGCCATGGTTGTTCATCAGGGGCGGCATCGGCCAGTTGGGGATGCGGATCTGGCCTGCGGGGCCGAGGATATAAAAGTTATCCTCGGTGACTTCGGTTTTGATCGGGGCATCCATCTGGCGCCAGCCGGGCAGCAGCGCGTCAAGGCCCGAAGGGTCCAGCACCGCGCCGGACAGGATATGCGCGCCGACTTCCGAGCCCTTTTCCAGCACCATCACCGTCAGATTGGCATCGAGTTGCTTCAGGCGTATCGCAGCCGACAGACCCGCGGGGCCCGCACCCACGATCACCACATCATATTCCATCTGCTCGCGGGTGATATCTTGCGGCATCGCGGTTTCCTTTGGCTTGGGTAAGGTCGCTGTGGTTTGATCGGGCTAAGGTTGCTGCGTCATTGCCCCAAGGTGCTGTGCAGGTCAACTGTGACGCTGCATCGCATGCAGGCTTGGCAAGGGCTTCGGGTGGTTTCTTTGCCTGATGCGGCGGCTCTGTGCAGAAATGCGCCATAGGGTCTTGCAATCCCTGCCCCTGTCGGTTCTGGTATTCGTCAAGTGTGGCACAGGGTCATGGTCCGTTTCGGGCTGTGGCCTTATCATTTGCGTGAAGAGACCGATGGAAAAGATACCGATGACGCGCGGCGGGTTCGTGGCGCTGGATGCCGAGTTGAAAGTACTGAAATCGGTGGAGCGCCCGGCGGTGATCCGGGCGATTGCCGAGGCGCGCGAGCATGGTGATCTGTCGGAAAACGCCGAGTATCACGCCGCCCGCGAAAAGCAGAGCTTTATCGAGGGCCGGGTGAAAGAGTTGGAGGCGTTGCTGTCTTTGGCCGAAGTGATTGATCCGACGAAGTTTTCGGGGGCGATCAAGTTTGGCGCGACGGTGGTTTTGGTGGACGAGGACACTGACGAGAAAAAGACCTATCAGATCGTGGGCGAGCCCGAAGCCGATATCGAGCATGGGCGGCTGAACATCCGCTCGCCACTGGCGCGGGCGCTGATCGGCAAGGACGAGGGCGATTCGGTCGAGGTGAAAACCCCCGGCGGGCGGCGCGGGTATGAAGTGATCAGTGTCAGGTTTGTTTAAGGTTCCGGCCTTTATTTGCAAGGCGCAGCAATGACTGATCCGATTGAAAAACCAATGGATCTGGGGCTTTATGCCCGCAGTGACGGCCCCGGGGGGTTGAATGCCACCGAATGGGTGGCGATTGCCCTGTGCGTGATCTGGGTGGCGGCGGTGGCGGCCTATGTGCTGACTGCGCTGCCGGAGTTGGGCGTATTGAGCACGGTTCTGACGCTGCTGATCGTGTTTTTGCCGCTGGCGCTGATCTGGGTGGCGGTCACGACGTTGCGTTCGGTGCGGGCGTTGCGGGGCGAGGCCGCGCGGCTGCAAGGCACGGTCGAGGCGATGCGGGCGGCCTATGTGGCCAGTCAGGCACAGATGCAGGCGCAGATGCGGCCGTCGATGGAGCGCAAGCTGGATGAGTTGGCGGCTTCGGCGCGGCAAACCGAAAGCGCGCTGGCCACCTTTACCTCGCGCCGCGATACCGGCCTCAGCGTGCCCTCGGCCGACCGCAAGGCCGCGATGGCGGTGCCGCGGGCGATAGTGGGCGAGGAACAGCCGGGACTGGCGCTTGGCACCCCGTCGGATGATCTGCGCGCGCCTTTGTCGGTGGCGGATTTTATCCGGGCCTTGCAGTTTCCCGAAGGGGCGGATGACAAGGACGGCTTTCGCGCGCTGCGGCTGGCGCTTGAGGACCGCAGGGTGGCCAAACTGATCCGCGCGGCACAGGATGTGCTGACCCTGTTGAGCCAGGAGGGCATCTATATGGATGATCTGAAACCCGACCGCGCCCGGCCCGAGTTGTGGCGCAAGTTTGCAAGCGGCGAGCGGGGGCGTTCGATTGCGGCCCTGGGCGGGGTGCGTGACCGTTCGTCGCTGGCGCTGACGGCGGGGCGGATGCGCGAAGACCCGGTGTTCCGCGACGCGGGCCATCATTTTCTGCGCACCTTTGACCGCACCGTTGCGGAGTTTGAGCGCAATGCCACCGATGCCGAGCTAGCCGATCTGTCGGAAACCCGCACGGCGCGGGCCTTTATGCTGTTCGGGCGGGTGACGGG
>JANNAV010000173.1:0-14497 GCA_031384695.1 Paracoccaceae bacterium | reverse complement strand
GACCGGGGCGCAAACTGTGTGGCGGAGAGACAGGGATTCGAACCCTGGGTCGGCGCAAACCGACAACGGTTTTCGAGACCGCCGCATTCGACCACTCTGCCACCTCTCCGCGGTAGGGATCGTCGCGGGGATTTAGCTGGGCGAGGACGCGCTTGCAAGCCCCTATCCTTGGATCATTTGCCTGCCAGCGCGGGGGATTTGCGGCGGTGGCGGTGCTGCTCACTTGGCATCGGGGGTGAAGCGGCCTAGTTTACCGACAGGTGCAATGCTTGAGCTTCGGAAAATGCGCATTCGGGATACGTTGGTTGCGGCGTTTCTGGCTGCGGCTGCGCTTGGCGGGTCGTTTGCGCGGGCGGAGGGATTGGGCCCCGGGGCCGATGTGGCTGGCACTCGCTTGGCAGGGGGCGAGGTTGCGGCGCTGGCAGATGCAATCCGGATCGGCGAGGTGTTCGACGTTATGCGGCAAGAGGGCATCGCGCATGGGCCGCAGATGGCGGCCGATCTTTTCGCGGGCGAGGGTGCAGATGGCTGGAGCGCCACCGTTGGCCGGGTCTATGATACGCGCAAAATGCGAACCGAATTTGAGGCACGCCTTGCGGATGAATTGCGCGATGATGTGGCGGCGGTTGCGGCGGGGCTTGAATTTTTCGCATCGGATCTGGGGCGGCGGATCGTGGGTCTGGAAATCGGCGCGCGCAAAACTTTCCTCGACGAGACGGCAAAGCGGGCAGCAGAGCAGGCCTATGCGCAGCTTGCGGCGGCAAATCCGGAGCGTTCGGGGCAGCTTGACCGCTATGTTGTCCTGAATGATCTGGTGGAATCCAATGTGATGGGGGCGCTGAACGCCAATCTCGCGTTTTTGCAGGGGCTAGCGGGTGTTGCCTGGCGCGGGCCGCTGGCAAATGGCATGACCCAAGAGAAAATGCTGGCCGATGTCTGGGGGCAGGAAGAGGCGATCCGCAAGGATACCGTGGCCTGGCTGTTTCCGTTCCTGACGTTGGCCTATCAACCGCTTGATGATGCAGAGTTGGCGCGATACATCGCATTCTCGGAAACCCCGGCAGGCAAACGGCTGAATGCCGCGTTTTTCGTGGCGTTTGATGCAATGTTCAAAGGCATTTATGCCGAATTGGGGCGCGCGGCGGCGCTGCAGATTGCAGGGCAGAATATCTGAGGCAGGCCCTGCCAAACCGGCTTGACTTGGCGGGGGCCGCGCCGCATAAGCGCCCATCCCGGCCAGATGCAAGTCTTGCCGGGCTTTATTTGATAACGCCCCAGAAGGGCGCGCTGTCCGAGGCAAGGCTTTTCCGCGAGGAATGGCTGCGAACACCGAAAGCGGAGCGATCCGCCAAGGGGGCCACAAGACGCGGAGCAAGAAAGGTACGATCCATGTTTGCGGTCCTCAAGACCGGTGGCAAGCAATACAAAGTGCAGGCGGGTGACGTTTTGCGCATTGAAAAGCTGGCTGCCATTGCTGGAGACAAGATCCAGTTCAACGAAATTCTGATGGTGGGCGGCGAGACGCTGACCATCGGCGTGCCCTTTGTGGCCGGTGCTGCGGTGCAAGCCGAAGTGATCGACCAGATCAAGGGCGAAAAGCTGATCCATTACGTCAAGCGCCGCCGCAAGCACTCGTCGCAGCGCACCAAAGGCCACCGCCAGCATCTGACGCTGGTGCGGGTGACCGAGGTTCTGGCAACCGGCGCCGACACTTCGGGCGTGATGGTGGCAACCGGTACTGCCGATGCGCGCCGTGCGGCCCACAATGCAACGGCGGCTCCGGCTGCTGAAGCGCCTGCGAAACCCAAGCGTGCTGCTAAAGCCGCGGCTGTTAAGGAGTAACTCCCCATGGCGCACAAGAAAGCAGGCGGTTCATCCCGCAACGGCCGCGACTCGGCAGGACGCCGTCTTGGCGTAAAGCTTTATGGCGGCCAGATCGCCATTCCGGGCAATATCATCGTGCGCCAGCGTGGCACCACGTGGTTTCCGGGTGAGGGCGTTGGCATGGGCACCGATCACACGATCTTTGCCAAGGTTGTCGGGCACGTGACCTTCAAGAAGGGGCTGAAAGGCCGCACCTTCATTTCGGTGCTTCCGGCACAGGCCGCAGCCGAATAAGCCGAACCTTTACAATTCAGTTGTAGATGGGGGATCGGCTGAAAGGCCGGTCCCCTTGCCATTTCCCGGTATCCGGGGCGGCAAGGGCATTATGCCGGGGGCTGACACCCCCTTTTGCGCTTCAAGGAGCGAGCCTGTGACACTTGATATGATAGCCGGGGCAACGGACGGCCAGATTGCTGCGGGCCAGATTGCGGCGGGCCAGATTGCGGCGGGCAGATTTGTGCTGCGGGCAGCACGGCGCGCGGATATCGCGCTGTTTGGGATTTATGCCGGCGACCGGCGGCTGGCCGAGGCCACGCAAGCCATTCCGCATCCCTTGCCCTTGGGTGCGGCAGACGCGTTCATTTCCGGCTGTATCGCGGGCAAGGCAGATGAAGATGTGTGGGTGATGGATGGCACCGGCGCCGGGCTTGCCGAGGTGCTGGGCATGATCACGCTGAAACGGATGGATCGCGGCCAATCGGAAGTAAGCTTTTGGGTGGCACCCGCCTTTTGGAACGCCGGGATCGCGTCGGATGCGGTGCGCGCACTGGTTGCGGCCAACCCGCAAGCCAACCGTACCATTTTTGCCGAGGTGTTTCAGGACAATCCGGGTTCGGCGCGGGTGCTGGCCAATGCAGGGTTTGAATATCTGGGCGAGGCCGAGGCGCATTCGGTGGCGCGCGGTGCCAACGTGCCAACCTGGACTTACATTCGCAAGCTGGATTGAGGCGATGACAGAAGGTTTGATCACGTCGGCCCGGCTTGCCATCGGTGACGCTGGCGTTGAACCGGGCCGATTGGTGCTGCGTGCCACGCGCGATGCCTTGAGCCAGACGGCTTCGTGCTGTATCGCCTCTCTTTATCCTCTTGAAAGCCAAAACCGATGAAATTCCTCGACCTTACCAAAGTCTATATCCGCTCGGGCGGGGGCGGGTCGGGCTGTGTCAGCTTTCGGCGTGAGAAGTTCGTGGAGTTCGGCGGGCCGGATGGCGGCGACGGCGGCAATGGCGGCTCGGTCTGGGCCGAGGCGGTGGAAGGGCTGAACACGCTGATCGACTTTCGCTATCAGCAGCATTTCTTCGCCAAATCCGGGCAAGGTGGCATGGGCGCGCAGAAAACCGGCAAGACCGGCGATGATATCGTGTTGCGGGTACCGGTGGGCACCGAGATTCTGGACGAGGACGAAGAAACCGTGATCGCCGATCTGGTGACGGTGGGCCAGAAGGTGCAGCTTGCGCGGGGCGGCAATGGCGGCTGGGGCAACCTTGCGTTCAAATCCTCGACCAACCGGGCACCGGCGCGGGCCAATCCGGGGCAGGAGGGGGTGGAGCGGACGATATGGCTGCGCCTGAAACTGATCGCCGATGCGGGGCTTGTGGGCCTGCCCAATGCCGGAAAATCGACGTTCCTCGCGGCGGTATCAAACGCCCGCCCCAAGATTGCCGATTATCCG
Source organism: Paracoccaceae bacterium (assembly GCA_031384695.1). Classification (GTDB taxonomy): domain Bacteria; phylum Pseudomonadota; class Alphaproteobacteria; order Rhodobacterales; family Rhodobacteraceae; genus JANNAV01. The sequence goes on along the minus strand of JANNAV010000173.1, from coordinate 10,941 downwards.
TTCACCACGCTGGTGCCCAATCTGGGCGTGGTTGGCATTGACGGCGCCGAGTTCGTGATGGCCGATATTCCGGGTCTGATCGAGGGTGCCAGCGAGGGCCGCGGCCTTGGCATGCAGTTTCTGGCGCATGTGGAGCGGTGCAAGGTACTGCTGCATCTGGTGGATGGCACTTCGTCCACCATCACCAAAGACTACCGCACCATCGTGCATGAACTGGAGGCCTATGCCGAAGAGTTGGGCAACAAGCCGCGTATCGTGGCGCTGAACAAATGCGACGCGCTGGATGCCAAAACCATCGTGGCGCGCAAACGTGCGCTGGAAAAAGTGTATTCCGGCACGGTGCATGTGATTTCGGGCGTTTCGGGCATGGGTTTGCAGGAGGTGTTGCGCGCCCAGTATCGCCAGATCAAGGAAGGTGCTGCTCCGGTGGCAAGCGCGCCTTGGCAGCCCTGAACGCACCCGAAATCCTGCGCGCCAAGCGGTTGGTGGTGAAGATCGGCTCGGCTTTGCTGGTGGACCGGGCCATCGGTTTGCGGCAGGATTGGCTTGTGGCGCTGGCGGTGGATGTGGCCGAGGCAAAGGCGCGCGGCACCGATGTGGTGCTGGTGTCTTCGGGCTCCATCGCATTAGGGCGAAAGGTGTTGGGGCTGCCGGATGGCCCTTTGGCGCTGGAGCAATCGCAGGCGGCGGCAGCGGTAGGGCAGATCAGGTTGGCGCGGGCCTATGAAGAGGTGCTGGCCCCGCATGGGATAACCACGGGGCAAGTGCTTGTAACGCTTGAGGATACTGAGGACCGGCGGCGATACTTGAACAGCCGGGCGACGATGGAAACCCTGCTTGGGTTTGGCGTGGTGCCGATTGTGAACGAGAATGATACCGTGGCCACCGACGAGATCCGTTACGGCGACAACGACCGGCTGGCGGCGCAGATTGCGGTGACGGTGGGGGCGGATCAGTTGATCTTGCTGTCGGATGTGGACGGATTCTATTCGGCCAATCCGAAAGAGGATGCGGGCGCGGTGCGGTTTGATCTGGTGGACGAGATCACCCCCGGCATCGAGGCGATGGCGGGCGAGGCGATTTCAGGGTTTTCCAAAGGCGGCATGAAAACCAAGCTGATGGCCGCGAAAATCGCGGTGGCAGGCGGATGCGCGATGGCGATCATGGAGGGGTCAGTGCTGCGGCCCCTGCAGGCGCTGGCACAAGGTGCGCCGCGCACCTGGTTTGTGGCGCAAAGCGATCCGCAGGCGGCGCGCAAACGCTGGATCAGCGCAATGAAGCCGCGCGGCGAGTTGCGGCTGGATGCGGGGGCGGTGGTAGCGCTGCGGGCGGGGAAATCCTTGTTGCCGGCGGGCGTGGTTTCGCTTTCGGGCAATTTCGGGCGCGGTGATCCGGTGGCGATTGTGGCACCTGGCGGCGCGGTTCTGGGCAAGGGGCTGGTGCGTTATACCTCGGCCGAGGCGCTGGCGATTGCCGGGCACCGGTCGGGTGAGATCGAGGGGATACTTGGCTACTCCGGGCGGGCGGCCCTAGTGCACCGCGACGATATGGTGTTGTGATCGGGTAGGATGATGAACGGGCAAGCTGATGCAATGATGGCCGAAATTGGCACGCGGGCCAAAGCTGCGGCGCACGTTCTGGCGTTAGCCACGGGCGAACGCAAATATGCGGCGCTGATCGGGGCTGCACATTCGGTTTGGGAGCGGCGGCAGGCGATTATCGACGACAACTGCGAAGATCTGGCGTTTGCCGAAGCCAAGGGCCTCAGCCCGGCGATGCTGGACCGGCTGATTCTGGACGAGCGGCGCATTCGCGGCATCGTCGACAGCCTGCGCGCGGTGGCCGAGCAACCCGATCCCGTCGGGCGGATACTGGCGGAATGGGACCGCCCGAATGGCTTGCATATTCAGCGGGTTGCAACACCCTTGGGTGTGGTGGGGGTGATCTATGAAAGCCGGCCCAATGTAACGGCGGATGCCGGGGCCTTGTGTCTGAAAGCCGGCAATGCGGTGATCCTGCGCGGCGGTTCGGAAAGCCTGAATTCGTCGGCGGCGATCCATGCCTGCATGGTGACGGGGTTGCAGCAAGCTGGTCTGCCGGAAGCCGCGATCCAGATGATTCCCGTGCGCGACCGCGACATGGTGGGCGCGATGTTGCGCGCGACCAGCTATATCGACGTGATCGTACCGCGCGGTGGCAAGGGGTTGGTGGGGCGGGTGCAGGCCGAGGCGCGGGTGCCGGTGTTCGCGCATTTGGAAGGCATATGCCATGTTTATGCCGACCGCGACGCCGATCTGGAAAAGGCGCGGCGGGTGGTTTTGAACGCCAAGACCCGGCGCACGGGGGTGTGCGGGGCGGCGGAATGCCTGCTGATCGACTGGCAGTTCTACACGAAGCACGGGGCGGTGTTGATCGAGGATCTGATCCGGGCAGGGGTCGAGGTGCGCACGGAAGGCGAATTGCTGAAGGTCGCGGGCACAGTGCAAGCGCGCCCCGAGGATTTTGGCCATGAGTTCTTGGACATGATCATCGCGGTCAAGCTGGTGGACGGGGTGGAAGCCGCGATTGCGCATATCGAACGCTATGGCTCGAACCACACCGAAAGCATTCTGACCGAAAATGATGCCACAGCGGCAACCTTTTTTCAGCGGCTGGACAGCGCCATCCTGATGCGCAACGCCTCGACCCAGTTCGCCGATGGCGGCGAGTTCGGCATGGGGGGCGAGATTGGCATTGCCACCGGCAAGATGCATGCGCGCGGGCCGGTGGGGGCCGAGCAACTGACCAGCTTCAAGTATCTGGTCACCGGAGACGGAACCATCCGGCCTTGAGCCGCAGCTTAGAAACTGAGGCGAATCTCGGTTTCGCGCAATTCGGCGGTAAGGCGGCGATGCTGGCGGGCGATTTCTTCGGGCACCAACAGGAAATGCACATGCGACGGGCCGATATCGGGCATGGCTTGCGGATTGGCCAGCACCTCCCAATGCGCGGTGTCGATCTTTAGTTTGGGAGCCTGACCGACGATGGCCCAGCGGGTATCGGTGCGCAGAACCGAGATTTTGCCGCCGAAGGCCATCGCAGATTCAAGGCACATGATCAGAAGAAACGCCAGTTTCACCTCGCGCCGCGAAAGTTCAGCGGGGCTTTCCCAACTCACCTGAATGCGCCCGCCGCGCATCAGATCGGCAAGAACCGCCTGCACCTCGCCCCGCCCGATCCGTTGATCCGAACCGGCCGCACCAAAACCGACGCGGAAAAACCGGATGCGCGCGCTGGCGCCTGCCACGCTTTCCGAAATCAGGGTCATTTCAGGGCCTTTGCTGCTGCCGTCCATCAGCATAAGTTCCACCCCGTTGCCGATAGCACCAATCGGGCTGATAAGGTCGTGGCAGATGCGAGACCCGAGCAGGGCGGCGATATCGGATTTGCTATGCATCAAGAGATCCTTTGGGGGGCTGCTGCCATGTCGGCAATTTGGGAACCGGGCACTTTGGTGCGGCATCCGCTTTGCCCTGAATGGGGGCTTGGGCAGGTGCAATCCAACATCAATGACCGGCTTACAGTGAACTTTGAACATGCAGGCAAGGTGGTTCTCGATCTTCGTCAGGTGACGCTGGAAATGGTCTTTCCCACTTGAGCCAGTATCTGGTTAAGAAGTCGTAAATTCAACCGATGTTTGTCGGGCTGTGGCGGGCGGCAGCCCTTGGGGTATCGCGGTTGCAATGGTTTGAGGCAGCCCCTAAGACACGCAGGCCTGCAATTTGGAAAGCCCCGCCGCGCATGATCGCCGATGACGCCGAATTCACTTTGCGCCTTGCGCGGGATGCGCGTGATCTGCGAGCGGCGCAGCGGCTGCGCTATGAGATTTTTGTGGCCGAACTGGGGGGCGACGGCCCGATGGTGGACCATGATGCGCGGTTGGAGATTGACGCCTTTGACCCTTGGTTTGATCATTTGCTGTTGATTGACGGGCGGCGTGACCCTTTGGCGCTGCAAGATGTGGTGGGGGTTTACCGGCTGTTGCCTTCGGACAGGCTGGCGCAATCGGGGCGGTTTTACTCGGCGGGGGAGTATGATCTGGCGCCGCTGATCGCATCCGGGCGGCGGTTGCTGGAACTGGGGCGGTCTTGTGTGCACCGCGACTACCGAGGTGGCACGGCGATGTATCATTTGTGGAACGGCCTTGCGGACTATGTGCTGAGGCACGGCATCGAGGTGGTGTTTGGGGCGGCCTCGTTTCATGGCACCGATATCGCGGCGCTGGTGCAACCGCTGTCATACCTGCATCACCATCATCTTGCCCCCGAAGCCTTGCGGGTACAGGCACGGCCCGAGAGCCGCCAGACGATGAACCTTGTGGCCCCCGGGATGTTGGACCGGCGGGCGGCAATGGCGGGCACGCCGGCACTGATCAAGGCCTATCTGCGGCTGGGCGGTTTTGTGGGCGAGGGGGCGTGGGTCGACCGGGCGTTCAACACCACCGATGTTTGTCTGATCATGGACACCGGCCGGATGAGTGAGAGGCACCGCGATTTCTACACCCGCAAGAAGGCGCGCGGATGAGCGACTGGCAGCAGAGCGAGATGCCACGGCCCCGGATCGGCCCCGCAGGCTGGTTGCGGGTTCTGGTGCGGGGCGGTGTGTTTGGCGCGCTGACCTATGGTGGTCTGGCCGTACTGCTGCTGGTGCGGGTGTTCGAACGGCCGCTTTGCGGGCAGGCGCGGCCTGTGACGCCCTATATCACGCAGTTCGTTTGCCGGATGGCATTGCCGGTTATCGGGATGCGGCTTACCACGCGCGGCACGCCGATGCAGGGGCGCGGAGCGGTGGTCGCCAACCATGCCTCTTGGTTGGATATCTTTGCGCTGAACGCGGTGCAGCGCATTTACTTTGTGGCGAAATCCGAGGTGGAGGTCTGGGCCGGGATCGGTTGGTTGGCGCGGGCCACAGGAACCGTTTTTGTGGCGCGAAAGGGCAGCGAAGCCAAGGTGCAGCAACAACTGTTTGAAGACCGGTTGCGCGCGGGCCACCGGCTGTTGTTTTTCCCTGAAGGCACCTCAACCGATGCGTTGCGGGTGCTGCCGTTCAAATCGACGCTGTTTGCCGCGTTCTATACCCATGGGCTTGACCAGATCATGCGGATACAGCCGGTGACAGTGGTATACCGGCCGCCCGAAGGGGCAGATGCGCGGTTTTATGGCTGGTGGGGCGAGATGGCGTTCGCGCCGCATCTGATCATGACGCTGGCCGCGCGGCGGCAAGGTGGGGTGGAGGTGATCTTTCACCCAGAAGTGGCGGTGGATGCCTTTGCCGACCGCAAGGCGCTGGCGCTTTATTGCGAGACGGTGATCCGTGCGGCGCATCCCATGGCGACCGCAGACCCAAAGGTCTGACAGGATCAGCCCAGCGGGGCGATCAGGCGGCGCAGGGCGGCGGCGGGGTCGGCTGCGACCCAGATCTCGGGACCAATGCCGAAGAAATCGGTCACCGGGCCAAATTGCGCCACCAGTTCGGCGGTGAGCGCGCCCTCGGCGATCACCGGCACTTCGATCATCTCGGACCACCACGCGAACAGCCCGTGATCGGCGATAGTGCCATCGTTGAGCGTGGTCTGGCCAACCGGGCCAAAGGCGACGTAGTCGGCACCCGCTTCGGCGGCGGTGATGCCGTCATGGCGGGTGTGGCCGCAATAGGCGCCGATGATGGCGTCGGCGCCAAGATCCTTGCGGGCGCTGCGCAGGTTGCGTGCGCCGTCCAGCAGATGCACTCCGTCAAGCCCGTGCGGCTCGACCAGCAGCAGGTGGTTTTCGATCACGATGGCCACATCGCGGGCATGGGCCACCACACGGCAGGCGTCGGCGGCGCGGGCGATGGTATCATGATCGCGGCTGGCCAGCGACAGGCGCAGGCAGGCGATTTCCACCGTATCAAGCACGGTGGCAAGCTGGTCGGGGAAGGTTTCCAGATCAAAGGCGGCGGGGGTGATCAGGGTGATCTGGGGACGGTCTTGGTCGGCCATGGCATCGGTCCTGCAAAAGGGTTGGGGTGGCTTAGCCTATGTTGGCGGCTTTGGCTATGTGGTGCACGGATTTTGCACGCGGGGCGGGTTTGCTTGCGAGCGGGTGCAGGCTGGCGTATCAGGCGGCAGCCTTTGCCAGAAAGTCACCGCATGATCCCGCCGGTTTTCATCCTTGTGCGCCCGCAGATGGGTGAGAACATCGGCGCTGCGGCGCGGGCGATGCTTAATTTCGGGCTGGAGCGGATGCGGATTGTGGCGCCGCGCGATGGCTGGCCCAACCCCAAGGCTAATGCGATGGCGAGCGGAGCAGGGCGGGTGCTGGACGTGGCGACGATCTGCGACGATGTGCAGGCGGCGATCGGTGATTGCGACTATGTATTTGCCACCACCGCGCGGGGCCGCGAGTTGACCAAGCCGATCATGACGCCGGAACGGGCGATGGAACACGCGCGGGCTTTGTCGGCGGAGGGCAAGCGGGTGGGTGTGCTGTTTGGCCCTGAGCGGGCGGGTTTGGAAAACGAGGATGTCGCACTTGCCAATGCCATCATCATGGTGCCGGTGAACCCCGAGTTCGCCTCGCTCAATCTGGGGCAATGCGTGCTGCTGACGGGGTATGAGTGGCGGCGGCAGACCGAGGTGATCGTGCCGGAAGTGATGGCGATGGGGCGGACGGAGTTCGCAACGGCGGTGGAAGTGGAAAAGCTGGGCGATCACTTTGAGGCGCGGTTGGGCGATGCGGGGTTCTTTTATCCGGAAAGCAAGGTGCAGGGAATGAAGCTGAACCTGCGCAACATGTGGTCGCGCCTTGGCCTCACGCGGGCCGAGGTGCAAACATTCCATGGCATGTTGCGCCAGATTGCTTACCGGCTGAAGCGTCAGGACGAATAGGCCGCAGGGCCATGGCGGGCGCAGGGCCTTGAAGCGGCTGCGGGGCGGGCCTAGGGTTCATCCGAGGTTCGGGAGAGCGGAATGGCGGGCAAGCGCAGTATTTTCGAAGAGGTGGCTGAGGGGGCGGTGCCTTCGGTAGCGCCGGTGGGCGGGTTGATCGACGGGCGTTCCAAAGGTGCGCGGCGGGGGATCAGGGCGTGGCTGATGGGCCTGTTCTTGCTGGTCGCGGTGATGATCGCGGTGGGCGGGCTGACGCGGTTGACGGATTCGGGGCTGTCTATCACCGAGTGGAAGCCAATCGCCGGGGCTTTGCCACCGATGAACGCGGCGGCCTGGGCTGCCGAGTTTGCCAGATATCAGGCGAGCCCGGAATATCTGTTGGTGAACAAGGGGATGAGCCTTGACGCCTTCAAAAGTATTTACTGGTGGGAGTGGGGGCACCGGCAGCTTGGTCGGGTGATCGGTCTGGTCTGGGCCTTGGGCTTTTTCGGGTTCCTTGTGGCGCGGCAGATTCCGGTGGGCTGGGTGCGGCGGCTTTTTGCTGTGGGCGCGATGATCGGGGCGCAGGGGGTGATTGGCTGGTGGATGGTCTCATCTGGGCTTTCGGGCGCGGCGGTGGATGTGGCGTCTTATCGGCTGGCCACCCATCTGGGGCTGGCCTTTGTCATTCTGGGGGTGATCACCTGGTATGTGCTGCAGCTTTCACGGTCTGAAACCGCGCTGTTGGTGGCGCGGCGGGTGGGTGAGCGCAAGTTGTACGGGCTCTCTACCGGGCTGATGCACTTTGCGTTCTTGCAGGTTGTACTTGGCGCTTTGGTGGCGGGGATTGACGCGGGGCGCGGCTTTCCAACATGGCCTTTGATGAACGGGCAGTTTTTTCCGGCGGATGCGTTTTATGTGCCGGGCAGGCCGGTTTGGGCGGCGTTCTTTGAGAATGCAGGGCTTGTGCAATTCATTCACCGGATGTCGGGCTATGGGTTGTTAGCCTTTGGGGTGGTGGTATGGCTGCGCGGGCGCCGTTCGGTGCATGGCACAGTAAGGCTGGCGTTCCATATGGTGATGGCAATGCTGCTGGTGCAGATGACCATCGGCATTGCGACGGCAGTTTCGGCCGCGGCGGTGCATGTGGCGATCACGCATCAGATCGGTGCTGTGGTGCTGTGGGTGTTGATCATCCGGGCGCGACACCTGGCTGCTTATCCGATTGTTGGGTCTATCCGAGAGGGAACGGCATGAGCGCGAACGACACGGCGTACCGCGATTTGATGGCCTATCAGCGCCAGACAGAGGCGCTGGGCATGGTCGCGGGGCGGCTGGGCTGGGATCAGGAAACCATGATGCCACGTGGTGCATCTGAGCAGCGCGGCGAAGAGATGGCGGCGATGGAGGCGGTGTTGCACGCCCGCCGCACCGATCCGCGCATCGGTGATTGGTTGGAAGCGGTGGCACCTGTGGATGACATGGAGCGTGCGCAGCTGCGCCAGATTGCAAGGTCTTACGCGCGGATGATCAAGGTGCCGGGCGCTTTGGCCGAAGAGTTGGCGCGAGTGACATCGACGGCGCAAGGGGTCTGGGCCAGCGCGCGGGCGGCGGATGATGTGGCGGCGTTTTTGCCGACATTGGCGCGGGTGATTGATCTGAAGCGGCAAGAGGCCGCCTGCCTGGCCCAAGGTGGCGATTTGTACGATGCGCTGATTGATGATTACGAGCCGGGCGCTACGGCGGCCAGTATTTCGGCCATGTTCGGGCGGATGCGGCCGCGATTGGTGGCGTTGCGTTCGGCGGTGCTGGGGGCTGCGTTTCAACCGCATGGTCTGGCGGGGCATTTCCCAAAGGAGGCGCAACTGGCGATGGCGCATGATCTGGGCACCGCCTTTGGCTATGACTGGGCGCGGGGCCGGATGGATCTGGCGGTGCATCCGTTCTCGTCAGGTGGCGGCAACGACAGCCGGATCACCACACGGGTGGTAGAGGCCGAGCCACTCAACTGTTTTTACTCGACAATCCACGAGGTTGGCCATTCTAGCTATGAGTTGAACATTGATCCGGCCTACGGGCTTTCGCCTTTGGGGGCGGGTGTTTCGATGGGGGTGCATGAAAGCCAAAGCCGGATTTACGAGAACCAGATCGGGCGCGGGCGGGCGTTTACCGGCTGGATGTACGGCCAGATGCGGGCGCGGTTCAACGATTTCGGCGTGCCGGATGCAGATGCGTTTTACGCGGCGGTGAACCGGGTGCATTCGGGCTTTATCCGCACCGATGCGGACGAGGTGCATTACAACCTGCATATCATGATGCGGTTCGATCTGGAGCGGGCGCTGGTGCGCGGCGACTTGCTGGTGGGCGATCTGGAAGCCGCCTGGAACGACCGTTTTGCCGCCGATTTCGGCGTGACGGTAGACCGGCCTGCCAATGGCATGTTGCAAGACGTGCATTGGTCGGTTGGGCTGTTCGGCTATTTCCCGACCTACACCTTGGGCAATGTCTATGCCGGCTGCCTGGATCAGGCATTGCGCGCGGACGTGCCGGGGCTGGCGGTGGCGCTCGCCGGGGGCGATACCTCAAGGGCCACGGGGTGGCTGCGTGAGAATTTGCAGCGCCATGGCGGCTTGCGTCTGCCGCGCGACACCATTGAACACGCTTGCGGATTTGCACCGCATGAGGGGCCGCTGCTGGACTATCTGGAGGCGAAATTTCAGGCACTTTACCGGTTGTGACGCGCGCAGCACCGGATGCCGTCTGGTTGCTGGCGCTGGGCCAGACCCTGACCTACGCCGGGGTTTATTATGCTTTTCCAGCCCTGTTGCCCGATTTGCAGGCGGCGACAGGGTGGAGCGTGGCCGAACTGGCCCTTGGGCCGACGGTGGCCTTTCTTGTGATGGCGGTGTTGACACCGTTCACCGGGCGGTTGGTGGATTTTGGCTTTGGCGGCGAGATGCTGATGGGGTTGCCGGTGCTGGCGGCGCTGGCCGTGGCCGGGCTGGGGATGGCGCAGCAGCCGTGGCAATGGGTGGCGCTTTGGGCGGTGATTGGGGTGGCGCAGGCGGGATGTCTGTATGAAACCTGCTTTGCCTTTCTGACCCGGCGCTTGGGGAGCAATGCTCGGCAAGCCATCACCAAAGTGACGGTGGTGGCGGGGTTTGCGGGTACGTTGGCCTTTCCGTTGGGCGATGTTCTGGGCCGGATGTTTGGCGGGCAGGGGGCATTGCTGGCGTTTGCGGCAATGATCATGGTCGGCGCTGTGCCGGTGAATGTGCTGGCGGTGCGCCAGTTGCGGCGGCAGGAGCGGGCGGGCGAGGTGCGTGTGCCCGAGGCACCGGGAGCGCTGCGCGATGCGATGCGCCGGGCGGAGTTCTGGGTGATTGCGCTGGTGTTCGGTCTGATCTGGCTGAATCACGGCATCTTGCTGACCTATGTATTGCTGTTGTTTGAAGACAGGGGCGCAAGCCATGGTATGGCGACCTTTGCTGCGGCCTCGATCGGGCCGTCGCAGGTGTTCGGACGGCTGGTGCTGCTCTGGAACGAGGCGCGGATCAGCAACGGGCGGGCGACGCTTTATTCGCTGGGTGCGGTGGTTTGTGGTGGCGTTTTGCTGTGGCTGGCGGGAGCGGCACCGCTGTTGATCTTTGGCTTTGCCGCCTTGCAAGGGGCGGGGGCGGGATTGTTGTCGGTACTGCGCCCGATGCTGATTGCCGAGCGGTTGGGGCGGCGGGGGTTTGGCACCATCTCGGGGGTGGTGGCGATATCGCCGATACTGGCCTCGGCCGCCGCGCCAAGCCTCGGGGCGGCGATGTTGGGCTGGGGCGGGCCGGGGGTGGTTTACTGCGCTTGTCTAGCCATGGCGGTGACGGGCTTTGGGCTTGGGGCTTGGTTGCTGGGCCGCAGGGTGGCAGTTTAGAGTATCCGTCTTGATCAAGCCCCTTTTGGCTGCCCAAGTCGATCGGCTTTGACCAGTGTGTTTGCCAGTTCGATGAGTTTTCGCATCAGGGCGGTGATGGCGACTTTGGCGGGTTTTCCGGCGTTTCGGAGGGCTT
>JANNAV010000169.1:0-2161 GCA_031384695.1 Paracoccaceae bacterium | reverse complement strand
GCGTTGCACGCGGCCACCTTCCTGATCGACCATGATGATGGCGTCGCGGCCCACCGAGGCCCGCAGATCGGCAGTGAGGCGGCGCAGTTGCGCGGGGGTTTCGACGTTGCGGGCGAACAGGATAAAGCCGAAGGGATCGGCGTCACGGAAGAAGGCGGCCTCATCGGCGGTGAGGCCGGGGCCCGCGCAGCCGAAAACCGCAGCCCCCGTGCCGGTGCCAGCCTCGGTGCCGATCATCTTTGCGCCACCGGGATGCACGAGGCGTTTTCGGCCAGCAGGGCGGCACAGAAGCGGCGGGCGTCGTCTTCGCCGTCAAAGCCATGGGCGCGCAGGCGGTAGAATGTGCGCCCGCCGCTTTGGGCGGCCTGCACGATCATCGCTTTGCCGTTCAGCAATTCGCCAAACTGGCCTTGCAGTTTGGCCCATTCGGCGCGGGCGAGACCCGCATCGTCAAAAGCGCCAAGCTGGGCCAGCCTTGTGCCGATGGCAATCGTGGCCGCATCAATTTCAAGGGCTGCGATGGGCGCTGCGGTGGCGGTGGTCGCCGCAGTCGCGGCATTGCCCGCTTCGGGGCGGCGCTGCGGGCGCAGCGACGACACGATACCGCCGTCGAGGTCCAGCGATGCCACCTCGACCCCGCCTGTGGGATCGGGTTCCAACGGGGTCAGCGGATCGGCACCCGACGCCAGCGCTTCGGCAAGGGCAAGCGCCACCGCATCGCGCTGCGAGGCGTCGATATCGGCCTCGGGCACCGGAAGCGCAGTGGGGGCAACCTCCAGCCGGGCGTCGATGGGCGCAAGCTCGGAGAGGGGGGCGGCAGCGGGGCCTTCGGTCAGGCTGATCAGGCCCGGCGTGTCATCAAGCGCCAGTTCCACCGGGCGCGGTGCCAGCACCAGCGATTCCGGCATCGCACTGGCGATACCGCTGGCCGCAACCGCGTTCACCGACAGGCCCTGATTGGACACGATATTGCCGCCCGGCGCGTCAGGGGCGATGCGCATCGGCCCCTCCATGGCGCGGATCACCGGGATGCCGGTGACATCGCGCACCGCCAGTTTATAGCCCCAAAGGCCCAGCGAAACCACCAGCGCCAGCGAACAGGCCGCCCCCGCCAGATGCAAAAGTCTGCCAAATCGCCGTGGAGCCGCAGGGCTTTCGCCATAACCGCCCTCGATCTCGTCGAAATTCATATCCGCCATTCACATGCCTCACTGCGGGGGCGATACGTGCCACCCCTGCTTTTTATCTGCTCTGACCGGGGTTTGCGCCTTATGACTAACGCATTTCCTCCACCGGCGTGACGCCAAGAATACCCATACCCGCCGAAATCACAACGCCCACGGCACGCGCCAGCGCAATTTTTGCCGCAGTTGTTGCGGCATTGCCCTCCTGGACAAAGCGCAATGTGGTGTCGTCATTGCCACGGTTCCACAATCCGTGGAAGTCCGAGGCCAGCTCAAAGAGGTAAAAGGCGATGCGATGCGGCTCGTTGCCACGCGCCGCGATCTCGACCAGACGCGGCCATTCGGCGATTTTGGCCGCCATGGCCAGTTCGGCCTCGTGGCTGATCAGGGTCAGGTCGGCGGCGATCAGGGTGGCATCGTCAACCGCAATCCCCGCCTCACGCGCGCGGCGCAGCACCGAATTGATCCTGGCATTGGCGTATTGCACGTAAAACACCGGATTGTCTTTCGATTGCTCCAGCACCTTGTCGAAATCGAAATCAAGCGTCACGTCGTTCTTGCGGGTCAGCATCATGAAGCGGGTGACATCGGCGCCCGCCTGTTCCACCACATCGCGCAGGGTGACAAAAGTGCCCGCGCGTTTCGACATCTTGAACGGCTCGCCATTCTTGAACAGCTTGACCAGCTGCACCAGCTTGATATCCAGCGGCACGCGGCCATTCGAAAGCGCCGCCACCGCCGCCTTCATGCGTTTGACATAGCCGCCGTGATCGGCCCCCAGAATGTCGATCAGCTGATCAAAGCCACGGCTGATCTTGTCGTAATGATAGGCGATGTCGGGGGCGAAATAGGTCCAGCCGCCATCAGATTTCTGCACCGGGCGGTCCACATCATCACCGTGGGCGGTGGAGCGGAACAGGGTCTGCTGGCGCGGTTCCCAATCATCGAGGGTCTTGCCTTTTGGCGGCTCCAGCGTG
>JANNAV010000127.1:0-6692 GCA_031384695.1 Paracoccaceae bacterium | reverse complement strand
CATCGCCACCGACAAACCCACCTATGATACCCTGCTGGCCGTGGTGGGCCGCCTTGGCAAAACCGCCGCCAGCGCCGAAGATTTCCCCGCCTTCATCGTCAACCGCATCCTGATGCCGATGATCAACGAGGCGGTCTATACCCTTTACGAAGGCGTCGGCTCGGTGAAATCCATCGACGAATCACTGAAACTGGGTGCGAATCACCCGATGGGGCCGCTGGAACTGGCCGATTTCATCGGGCTGGATACCTGCCTTGCCATCATGAACGTGCTGCATGACGGTCTGGGCGATACCAAATACCGCCCCTGCCCGCTGCTGGCGAAATACGTCGAGGCGGGTTGGCTTGGCCGCAAAACCCAACGCGGATTTTACGATTATCGCGGCGAGGTGCCCGTTCCCACCCGCTAACACGCTCCCGTTAGCGCCCAAGCCCCAGCGTATGCTCGCGCAACCATGCAAGGAATCCGCGCGGGTTGCCTTCCCAGCCTTTCAGCACCTCCGCCGAGATCGGCATCCCGATATGCGGCCGCTGCGGTTTGAACAGTGACCGCTTGATTTCATAGAGCAAAAGCCCCTGCCGCAGCGTCGCCGACACCCGGTTGGCGATCTGATACAGCCGCGAGTTCTGCCCCGGAAAATGGATCGGCAGGATGGTCGCCCCGCTGCGCTGGATCATCTTATGGGTGAAAACATTCCACTCCGCCTCCACCGCCGTGCCGAACCAATCGGGCGAACAGGCCACTTTGCCCGCCGGAAACAGAATGATCACGCCGCCCTGCCGCAGGTGCTCCATCGTCAGATTGCGCATCTCCAGCCCCAGTTCGCGCGCGTTTTCCTCATGCGGGAACGGCACCGGGATCATGAACTCGGCCACCTCGGGAATACCCGTCAGCAAAGACCGCGTCAGAATGCGAAAATCCGACCGCACCCGGTTGATCATCTCGGCCATGATCATACCGTCCACCAACCCGCTGGGATGATTGGCCACCACCACCACCGGCCCCGTCGCGGGGATTCGCGCAATCTCTTCCGGCGGCGTGTCGATGCGGATGCCCATGTGCCGGATCGCTTTCGGCCAGAACGCCGCCCCGAACGGCGCCCCCGACCGCTCAAAATCCCGGATCAACCGCAGCAGCTGAATCTTCGCCGTCAACCACTCGATCACCCGGATGGTTCCGGCCTTGAACGGGTTGGTGAAGGTGCCCGCATAGGACAACCGCCGCATGTCATACTTGCGTTCGGCGGGCGCGCGGCCGTCCGTGGTAAGCGTCACGCCAGTGGTTTTTGGCATCTGGGTCACGAAGCGAAGGCCTTCCCGGTCAGTCGCGCTTCAGAAACCTTCCCCGAAAAGGTTGGCCACCAGCGCCTCAAGTGCATCCGCAAGTGCCTCGGCCTGAGGCCCACTTGTTTGCACATCAATAGAGGTTCCGCGCGAAGCTGCCAACATCAAAAGCCCCATGATGGAATCCCCCGACACCGTCATGCCATCTTTCCGCACTTCTGCCGTTGCGTCATGCGCCTCGACCACCTCGACAAACTTCGCCGAGGCGCGGGCGTGCAGGCCCTTTTCATTGGCAATCATCAACCTCCGCGTGATCATCGCCTCACGCCCCGCCGCCCAGATCAAAGCTGTTGATGTATTTCCGCCCGGCTTCCAGCGCCGCCGCCACCGCCTCGCCCACCGGCAGATCGCGCGATTTCGCCAGCTTGATCAGCATCGGCAGGTTGGCGCCGTAAACAATCCGTCGGTCCACCCCCGCGCAGGCCATCAGCGACAGGTTGGACGGCGAGCCGCCGAACATATCGGTCACGATCACCACGCCCGCGTTCTGATCCACCGCATCTGCTGCCGCACAAATCTCGATCTGCTTGGCGGCGCGGTCATGGATGTCTTCGATGGCAATCGCGCGCACCGCCTCTTGCGGGCCCACCACATGCTCCACCGCCGCAAGATACTCGCGCGCAAGGCCGCCATGTGCCACGATCACGATGCCGATCACGCGCTATAACCCCGATCCGGTGGCAGGCGTCACCGCCTTGCGTTCAAGTTCCCGATGACGCTTTGACACCGGCCAGCCCGCCGCTGCAAGCACATTGCCCAGTTTTTCGGCAACCGCGACCGAACGGTGCTGCCCGCCGCTACAGCCAAAGCCGATCGACAGATGCGCCTTGCCCTCGTCCAGATGCGCGGGCAGCAGCATTTGCACCAGCCCTTGCAACCTGAGGAAGAACTCGGCGAATCGCGGATCCTGCTCGATATGCGCCACCACCTCCGGGTCGCGGCCGTCACGGGCGCGCAATTCGGGCACCCAATGCGGGTTTTGCAGAAAGCGGCAGTCGAAAATCATGTCCACACCGCGCGGAATGCCGCGCTTGTAGCTGAAGGATTGCACCGAAACCGCCATCCGCGTGGTACCGCCGCGATCAAACCATTGGATGATATCGGCTTTCAGATCGTGCGGCGTCATCTCGGTGGTGTCGATCAGGTGGTCAGCGCGCGCCCGGATCGGCGCCAGCAGATCAATCTCCCGCTCGATCCCGGTCAGCGGCGTCTCGGCCGGGGCCAGCGGATGGCGCCTGCGGGTTTGTGAATAGCGGTGGATCAGTTCCGAGATGGCGCAATCGAGGTACAGCACTTCAAGGCTTACCCGTGGATCGCGCGTCAGCGTGTCAATCAACTCGATCAGCGCTGTCGAATTGAAATCCCGGTTGCGCACATCAAGGCCAAGCGCGATGGGCCGGCCCAGCGGCGGCCCGTCGATCAGCCGCGGCACCAGGCTGAGCGGCAGGTTGTCGATCACCTCATAGCCAAGGTCTTCCAGCGCATGAATGGCCGTAGACCGCCCGGCGCCAGACGGCCCGGTGATCAGCACCAGATGATGCTCGATGGTGTGTTCGATCTTGTCCTGCACGAAAGAAAGCCCCATCAGCCGCGCCGCCCTCCTCTCAAATAGCACAGGACTGCGGCAGGGAAATGGCTGCTGCGCGACGCGAAAACAAGATCAAGCGCCACCCCCAACAGCGAAAACTGGCGCAGGGGCGGCAAACGCTCGGTCTCGTCGCGGCTCAGATCGGCCACCAGCAGCAACGGCACTTCGGCCAGCGCTGGCGCTTCCAGAATGCCAACCCCCCGCGCCTCGATCAAACCGGCAAGGGCCGCCGGGCTGCGCGCCATCACCTGCGGCCCAAGCCGGTAAACCTCCGTGCGGTCATCCGCCACCAGCGCCGCGCCAAAGGCCATCAATTGCAGGGCAAGCCCCGATTTGCCGCACCCCGATGGCCCAAGGATCAGTACCCCCCTGCCATTGACCGCAACGCAGGATGCGTGCAGGTCACGCGCCCGGGTCGGACCCGCAGCCCCGGCGATGTCCTCCCCGGTCACACCGGCAAGCCCACCACAAAGCGCGCGCCCAGCGGCTCCGA
Organism: Paracoccaceae bacterium; assembly: GCA_031384695.1. Lineage (GTDB taxonomy): Bacteria > Pseudomonadota > Alphaproteobacteria > Rhodobacterales > Rhodobacteraceae > JANNAV01. Next base: position 3,268 of record JANNAV010000127.1, on the reverse strand, counting down.
CGTGATATCGGCATCGGTGGGGCGGATGTTTTCGGCCCAGATCACGCCGCCATGCGCCTCGACGATCTGCTTGGATATCGCAAGGCCAAGGCCCGAGTGATTGCCGAAATCATCGACCGGCCGTTCCGAGTAAAACCGCTTGAACACCTTTTGCAGCGCCTGTTCGGGAATACCCGGCCCGGTATCCTCCACCACCACCAGCACCCGGTTTTCCCGTTTGCGCGCCCAGACCCGCACCGCATCGCCGTCCTCGCAAAACGACACCGCATTGGTGATCAGGTTGACAAAAACCTGCGCCAGCCGTCCTTCGAGGCCCCGCACGAAAATCGCGTCACCGGGGAAATCCGTGACAAACTCCACGCCCTTCTTGGCCGCCTGATCGCCCAGGAACTCCGTCAGGTTGCTCAGCGTTTTCAGCAGGTTGAAGTCTTCTTCCTCTTCCTTCACCAATTCGCTGTCCAGCCGCGACGCGTTCGAGATATCGCTGACCAGCCGGTCTAGCCGCCGCACATCATGCTCGATCACATCCAAAAGCCGGTCGCGCTGATCGTCGCGTTTGGCCACCCGCAGCGTCCCCACGGCCGAGCGTAACGAGGCCAGCGGGTTCTTGATCTCGTGGCTCACGTCGGCTGCAAACTGTTCGTTTGCATCAATCCGGTCATAAAGCGCCGTCACCATGCCGCGCATCGCCACCGACAGGCGGCCAATCTCATCGGGCCGCGCCGCAAGATCCGGTATCCGCACCCGCCCCGGTGACATCTTGCGCGCATCGCGGTCGCGCCCCAGTTCCGCCGCCGCCGCCAGATCCGACAGCGGATTGGCAATCGTCGAGGCCAGCACCAGCGACAGACCGATTGATACCAGCAGTGCGATCACGAACATCTGCAGCACCTGTTCCCGCTCGTGCCGCACCAACCGGTCGATCTCGCCCTCAGCCGAGGTCAGCGCCACCACGCCGATCACCGCACCCGCCCGCGTCACCGGCGTTGCCACGGAAAACAGCACCCCGCCATCCGGGCCACGGCCGGTGCTGACGGTGGTTTTGGCGCCGATCACCTGCCCGAACAGATCCTGCGCCAGCTTTTCGCCATTCACCCGCGTGGCCTGCGGCGCATCGCGGGTCAGCAGCCCCGACACCCCGTTCCAGATCGAATTGAGAAAATCGGTGATGATGGTGGACCGGGTATCCTGCTCGGCAACACCGCTTTCGCGCGCCTGCCCCAGCCCCGAGGCCACAATAACCCCCGCCGGATCAAACAGATAAACCTCAAGCCCCGGCCCGATGGCCACCCCGTCCAGCGTGCCGGGCAAAACGCTTCCCGCCTGCCCCGCCGCCACCACATTGGCGATAAGCTGCGCCTCTGTCACCAGCCCCTGCTCGCGTTGCAGCACCAGACTGTCGCGGAACGGGTTCATGAACAAAACCCCGGCCACCAGGATCACCAGCGCCATCAGGTTGAACACGATGATCTTGCGCGCCAGCGGCGAGCGGTTCAGCGCCACGATGCCGCGCCGCCCCCGCCCTCCGCGCAGGCCCGGATCCGCCACCGCCTCGGGCGACACCCAGTCTTCGCCCAGCAGCAGCGCCCCCGGTTTTGCCGGCGACGCAGTTTTCATGGATATCGGCTGAACAGCGGTCATGCGATGCGGTTATTCTTCGTTGTAGCGATAGCCGATGCCGTAAAGCGTTTCGATCGCCGAAAAATCATCGTCCACCGCCCGCATCTTCTTGCGCAACCGCTTGATATGGCTGTCAATCGTGCGGTCATCGACATAGACCTGATCGTCATACGCCACGTCCATCAACTGATCGCGTGATTTCACAAAACCAGGCCTCTGGGCCAGCGCCTGCAACAGCAGGAATTCGGTCACGGTCAGGGACACGTCGCGCCCTTTCCATTTCACGGCATGGCGCAACGGGTCCATTGTCAACTGACCCCGGTTCATGACCTTGTTTTCCTCGGTCACTTCGACAACTTCACCGGACATCACGTCCTGACGGCGCAACAGCGCGCGAATGCGTTCGACCAGCAACCGCTGCGAAAAGGGCTTTTTCACATAGTCGTCGGCACCCATCCGCAGACCCAGAACCTCGTCAATCTCATCGTCCTTTGACGTCAGGAATATGATCGGCATCGACGTTTTCTGGCGCAGCCGCTGCAACAGGTCCATCCCGTCCATGCGCGGCATCTTGATATCGAGGACCGCCATGTCGGGCATACGTTTGGTGAACGCATCCAGTGCGGATTGGCCGTCATTGTAGGTTTCAACCTCGAACCCTTCGGCTTCGAGAGTCATGGAAACGGACGTCAGGATATTCCTGTCGTCGTCCACCAACGCGATCTTGGACATGGGTTTTCCCCTTACTGCTCGTGGTTTCTTATTGCCTGCTTTTTCACAATCTTTTCCCTTTTTCAGGTCCGCGAATCAATCCCAATCTGCGAATCATGGGATGTCTGGTCGCCATCTGGGCAGAAAAGTCATAACCAATGACTAAAATGCCTCACCCAAAGGCGGCTTTTCCGGCACCGGGTTCCGCCATCGCGGGCTGTGGGCAACTTGGTTGCGCTAACATGCAAGTGGTTGCGCTAACAGGGAAAAACCGCCCTATTCATGTCAGAATCCAGCGTGTTACTGACTGTAGTAGGGTCCGCGTCATGACCCGCTGGAGGAGTAAAAACATGGATCACGGACGCGTCAATCCCGCGATGACCCTGACGGCCCAAGGCATCACCGGGCTGGCCCATGTCTATTACAACCTGCTGGAACATGACCTGATCGGCCACGCGATCCAGGCCGGCGAAGGCGAATTGGGGCAGGGCGGCAGCCTGCTGGTCAACACCGGAAAATTCACCGGCCGGTCCCCCAAGGACAAGCATGTGGTACGCACCCCGTCAGTGGACCGCAACATCTGGTGGGACAACAACGCCGGGATGGAGCCGGAGGCGTTTGACCGCCTCCACGCGGACATGCTGGCGCATATGAAGGGCGGGACCTGCCATGTGCAGGATCTGTTCGCCGGGGCCGATCCGGCGCATCGGCTGGATGTCCGCGTCATCACCGAACTCGCCTGGCACGGTCTGTTCATCCGCCATCTGCTGCGGCGACCGAATAGGGACGATTTGAATCAATTCACCCCCGACTTCACGATCATCAACTGTCCCAGTTTTGCCGCAGACCCCGCAAGGCATGGCTGCCGGTCCGAAACGGTGATCGCGCTGAACTTTGAGGCGAAGCTGATCCTGATCGGCGGCACGGCCTATGCGGG
>JANNAV010000088.1:0-20006 GCA_031384695.1 Paracoccaceae bacterium | reverse complement strand
AGAACCAGGGCATCCCTGACCACGAATTCCAGGGCAAACCGATCATCGGCATCTGCAACACCTGGAGCGAGCTGACGCCCTGCAACGCGCACTTCCGCAAGCTCGCCGAGCATGTGCGGCGCGGTGTCTTCGAGGCCGGCGGTTTTCCGGTCGAGTTCCCGGTCTTCAGCAACGGCGAGTCGAACCTGCGTCCCACCGCGATGTTCACGCGCAACCTGGCGAGCATCGACGTCGAGGAGTCGATCCGCGGCAATCCGATCGACGGCGTGGTGCTGCTGGTGGGCTGCGACAAGACCACGCCGGCGCTGCTGATGGGCGCGGCCAGTTGCGACCTGCCGGCCATCACCGTGACCGGCGGGCCGATGCTCAACGGCAAGCACGGTGGCAAGGACATCGGCTCGGGCACCGCCGTATGGCAGCTGTCGGAGCAGGTCAAGGCGGGCACCATCACCCTGCACGAGTTTTTGTCGGCCGAGGCCGGCATGTCGCGCTCGGCCGGCACCTGCAACACCATGGGCACGGCCTCGACGATGGCCTGCATGGCCGAGGCGCTGGGCACCAGCCTGCCGCACAACGCGGCCATCCCGGCGGTGGATTCACGCCGCTATGTCTTGGCCCATCTGTCGGGCATGCGCATCGTGGACATGGTGCTGCAAGACTTGCGGCTGTCAAAGATCCTCACGCGCCAGGCCTTCGAGAATGCGATCCGCGTGAACGCGGCGATCGGCGGGTCGACCAATGCGGTCATCCACCTGAAGGCCATCGCCGGGCGCATCGGCGTGCCGCTCGAACTCGACGACTGGACGCGCATCGGCCGCGGCACGCCCACGCTGGTCGATCTGATGCCGTCGGGCCGCTTTCTGATGGAGGAGTTCTATTACGCCGGGGGGCTGCCGGCCGTGCTGCGCCGCCTTGGCGAGGTCGGCCTGTTGCCACACCCGGATGCGCTGACCGCCAATGGCCACACGCTGTGGGACAACGTCAAGGACGCGCCGATGCTCAACGACGAGGTCATCCGCCCGCTGGCCAAGCCGCTGGTGGCCGACGGCGGCATCCGCATCCTGCGCGGCAACCTGGCACCGCGCGGTGCCGTGCTCAAGCCGTCGGCCGCCACGCCGGCCTTGCTGCAGCACCGTGGGCGCGCCGTGGTGTTCGAGAACCTTGACGACTACTAGGCGCGCATCGTCGCTCCCGCGCTGGAGGTCACGGCCGGCTCGGTGCTGGTGCTGAAGAATTGCGGGCCGCGCGGCTACCCCGGCATGGCCGAGGTGGGCAACATGGGCCTGCCGCCCAAGGTTTTGCGCAAGGGCATCACCGATATGCTGCGCATCTCGGACGCCCGCATGTCTGGCACCGCCTATGGCACTGTGGTCTTGCACACCTCGCCCGAAGCCGCCGCCGGCGGGCCGCTGGCCGTGGTGCAAAATGGCGATTTCATCGAGTTGGACGTGCCGAATCGCCGCCTGCATCTGGAAATAACCGACGCCGAACTTGCCGCCCGCCTCGCCCTTTGGACCCCCCGCGATACCCCCCCCGCCAGCGGTTATGCCCACCTGCACCACGCCCATGTGACCGGCGCCGATACCGGGGCCGATCTCGATTTCCTCAAAGGCTGCCGTGGTGCCGCCGTCGGCAAGGAAAGCCATTGATGGCCACCAAAATCGCTCTCGTCGGCATCGGCAAGATCGCCCGCGATCAGCATGTCCCCGCCCTTGCCGCCAACCCCGATTGGCACCTCGCCGCCACCGTGTCGCGCGCGGGCACGGTTGAGGGCGTGGAATCCTTTACCGATTTCAACACCATGCTGGCCCAGCGCCCCGATATCGGGGTGATCTCGCTGTGCCTGCCGCCGCAACCCCGCTTTGCCTATGCCGAGGCTGCCCTGCGCGCTGGCCGCCATGTGATGCTGGAAAAACCGCCCGGCCAATCGCTGGCCGAAGTCCATGCCCTGCAGGCGCTTGCCGCCGCAAACGGCCTCACGCTCTATGCCACCTGGCACAGCCGCATGGCGCATGGCGTGGCCGGGGCAAAGGCCTGGCTTGCCAGCCGTCAGATCACCCGCGCCCGTATCACCTGGCGCGAAGATGTCCGCAAATGGCACCCGGGGCAGGATTGGGTGTTTGCCCCCGGCGGCATGGGCGTGTTCGATCCCGGCATCAACGCGCTGTCGATCCTGACCGAGATCTTGCCCGCGCCGGTGCATCTGACCGCCGCCACCCTCACCTTCCCCGCCAACCGCGACACCCCCATCGCGGCCAGCCTGACCTTTTCCAACCATGTCACCGCCGATTTCGATTGGCGTCAAACCGGGCCGCAAACATGGGATATCGCGGTGGAAACCACCCAAGACAGCCTGACCCTGCGCCACGGCGGCGCGGAACTTGAAACCAGCGATGGCGTGAAAACCGCAGGCCCCAACGCCGAATACCCCGCCCTCTACGCCCGTATGACCATGCTTCTGGCCGCAGGCGAAAGCGATGTCGATCTCACCCCGATGGTGCATGTGGCCGACGCGATGACACTGGGCAAGCGGCTGTTTACGGAGGAGTTCCATTTTTAGGGCAGGACACGCTTCGGGCCAAACCACCGCCGGGCCGTCGATAATCGGTGTTCACCCCAGCGTCGCTATCACCCCGCGCGCCGCCACCACCATCGGTGCAACCGTCGCGGCCAATATCTGATTGCGGTCAAACAGCGCCGGGTCTTGCGCCAGCGTCGCCCTGAGCGCCGCGCCAAACGCCATCCGCATCTCGGTGCCGATGTTGAACTTGCACACCGCCGTTTCCCGCGCCAAAGCCAGCCGCTCTGCCGCCGCAATCCCCGACCCGCCATGCAGCACCAGCGGCAAACCGGGGCAAGCCGCCTCTATCGCCCGCAGCAACTCCCGGTCAATCGCCCCCCCCGGTGCCTGCATCAGATGGCTGTTGCCGACGGATACCGCCAGCGCATCCACCCCCGTCGCGGCCACAAACCCTGCCACCTCGCGCGGGTCCGTCCCCGCCGATTGCACCCCACCCGCATAGCCCACAAAGCCCAGCTCGGCCTCCACCGACACCCCAAGCCCATGGGCAAAAGCCACAATCTCGGCTGTGCGCGCGATATTCTCGGCCAAAGGCAGTTTCGATCCGTCATACATCACCGACGAAAACCCGCACTCTATCGCCTCGGCGCACACCGCCAAACTTTCCCCATGATCCAGATGCGCCACCACCGGCACCGTGGCCCGCGCCGCCAGCACCCCGAACATCGCCCCCAGCACCGGCAACGGCGTATGCGCCCGGCACCCCGGCCCCGCCTGCAGGATCACCGGCCGCCCCGCAGCCTCGCCCGCCCGCACATAGGCCTGCGCGTCCTCCCAGCCCAGCACCACAAACCCCGCCACCGCCCGGCCTTCCGCCAGACAAGGCCGCAGCACTTGCGACAGCGTCACAAGCGTCATTTGAACTTGGCGATCATGTCTTTGATCCCCGGAATGGTTTCGATCTGATAGGCATGGCTCGGCTGGAAATACTGCACCAAAGACCGCTGGGTTTCCCCGGCCAGAATGGTGAAATAATACATCTCATAGCCCGGCAAAACGCAGCAGGGATGATAGCCGCGGTCAATCGCCACCGTCGATCCATTCACCAGATGATAGGCATCCCCCGCCACCCCCTCTTCGCGCTGCAACATCTGCAATCCGGTGCCATGCGGGGGGTTGAAGCGGAAATTATAGGCCTCGTCGTGCCGGGTTTCCAACGGCAACCGGTCGGTATCATGCTTGTGGCTGGGAAAGCCCGACCAGCCGCCCGCGCCCACGGTGTACAACTCCGATACCAGCAGCCGCCCCACCCGGCCGTGATACTTCTGCCCCAGTATGTGCTTGATCTTGCGATGGGTTTTGGTCTCGTCCGAGCCATACTGCACCGGATCAATATCGCCCGCCCGTACCGCGAAGGATGGCAGCGCTTCGGCAAAAAGCGCACCTGCCACGAATATTTCCGCCGACTCCGACACACAGGTGATCCGCGCTGGCAGCCCGCTGCCCACATAAACCCCCTCCGGCTCACCGTCCCAGACATTCACCCGCCGCGTGCCGATGGCGGCGAAAACCTCGCCCCCCACCGCCACATCCACCGTCCCCGTCGCAGGCACGATGCAGGTTTCATACCCCGGCACGGCCGAGGTAAAACCCTCCCCGCGCGTCAGCTTGACGATGTTGAAATAGACCAGCGGCACCAGCGCATGGCCGGCCCCGATGATCGCCTGATTGTGGTTGTCAAACGGTGCGATATGCATGGTGAACCCTCAATAACTTGCCATGAAACGATCAACTTCTGCCCGGTCGGGCGAGGCGGGGGCGCAACCGACGCCCGCCACGATGATCGCCGCTGTTGCAGCCCCCCGCCGCACCGCCGCCTCCAGCCCCAGCCCCTGCGCCAGCCCCGCCAACAGCCCGCCCATGAACCCGTCGCCCGCGCCCATCGGTTTTTGCGCCACCACCGGGAAGATACCGCTTTGAAACTGGTAGTCGGCGGTAAACGTCACTGCACCCGCCGCTCCGCGCTTGTATACGCAAAACAATCCGCGCGCCGCCAGCCTCTGCGCCAACGCCTTGCCCTTTGCGTGATCCCGCGCCATCAGGCCAAATTCATCATCATTACCAATCACGATGTCGCTGGCCCCGGCGGCATCCAGACACACCTGCGCCGCCTCGTCCACCCCGGCCCAGCTATAGGCCCGGTAGTCCACATCCAGCACCACCAGCGCCCCCGCAGCCCGCGCCCGCGCCATCGCGGCAAGCGTCGCCGCCCGCGAAGGCTCGCGCGCCAGTGCGGTGCCCGTCACCACCAGCGCCGCCACAGCGCCAAACGCCACCGCCACCACATCCGCCGCGCAAAGCGCGAAATCCGCCGCTCCGTTGCGATAAAGCACCGTCTGACAGGCTTCGGCGCAGGTTTCCGTCACCGCCATCGAATTGCGCGCCTCACCACCTTCGCTGCGCACATGCGCCACACCCACCCCGTAGCGGCGCAATTCGGCCAGACAATACTGCCCCACCGCGTCCTGCGCCACGCAAGCCAGCAGTTCCGCCCGCGCCCCCTGCCGTGCCAAAGCCACCGCGATATTGCCGGCCGACCCGCCGATTGCCGCGAGAAACCCTTTCGCATCCTGCACCCGCGTGCCCGGCGGATCAGCGTAAAGATCCATCCCCACCCGCCCCAGAACCACAAAGTGGTTCAACCGCATCCGCGTCCATAACCGTTGCACTGGCCCATCCTCCCGCCGGATCAGGTTTTCAATTGACCTTGTCCCCCGGTTCACGATACTCATTTTGCAATCGGTTGCAAAGCTTTTCGAATGGAGGCCCAAAATGCGCGACATCGGCATCGGCATCATCGGTGGCGGCTATATGGGCAAGGCGCATTCGGTGGCCATGGCTTCGGTGGGCGCTGTGTTCAATACCGCGCTCCGGCCAAGGCTTGAGATGATCTGCGCCACCTCGGATGCTTCGGCCGAATCCTACCGCGCCGCTTACGGCTTTGCCCGCGCCACCGGCGACTGGCGCATGCTGGTGGGTGATGACCGAGTCGAGGCCATCGTGATCGCCTCACCGCAAGACACCCACCGCGCCATCGCCGAAGCGGCCTTCGCGCTGGGCAAACCGGTGTTCTGCGAAAAACCGCTCGGGGCCACCCTCGCCGACAGTCTGGCAATGACAGCCGCCGCCGAAACCTCCGGCTGCGTCAACATGGTTGGTTTCAACTACATCCGCACCCCGGCCTCGCAATTCGCCCGCCGCCTGATCGCCACAGGCACCATCGGGCCGATCACCTGGTTTCGCGGCGAACATAGCGAAGATTTCGACGCCGATCCCACCACCCCCGCCACCTGGCGCAACTTTGGCGCGGCCAATGGCACCATGGGTGACCTCGCCCCGCACATGATCAACGCGGCCCTCGCGCTTGCGGGCCCCATCGCCCGGCTCAGCGCCGATATCGCCACCGTGCATCCCAACCGCCCCGGCACCGATGGCCGCACCGCCAACGATGATATCGGCCAGTTCATGTGCCGCTTTGCCAATGGTGCCATGGGCCATCTGTCTTTCAGCCGCGTCGCACACGGCCGCAAGATGGGCTATGCTTATGAAATCACGGGAACAAAGGGTGCTATCCGCTTTGATCAGGAAGACCAGAACGCCGTTTGGCTCTATTTGGCCAGCGATCCCCCCGACCAGCGCGGCTTTCGCAAGATCCTCACCGGCCCCGAACACCCCGATTATCTGCCCTTCTGTCAGGGCCCGGGCCATGGCACCGGCTACCAAGACCAGATCATCATCGAGGCCCGCGATTTCCTGCTGGCTATCGAGAAAAACACCTCCCTCTGGCCCAGCTTCCGCGACGGGATGGAGGTCAACCGCATCGTAGCCGCAGCGCACACCTCGTATGCCTCAGGTGGCTGGGTCGATTTGTGAAAGGACTAACCCTATGATTCGTATTGGCAATGCCCCCTGCTCCTGGGGTGTCGAATTTGCCCAAGACCCACGCAATCCCGACTGGCGCCGCGTGCTGTCAGATTGCGCCGCCGCTGGCTACAAGGGGATCGAGCTTGGCCCCATCGGCTTCATGCCCGAAGACCCGGCCATCCTTGGTGCCGCTCTGGCCGAAAACGACCTTACCCTGATCGGCGGCGTGGTGTTTCGCCCCTTCCACGATCCCGCCGCGTGGGACGAGGTTTGGGACGCCGCCCTGCGCACCTGCAAGGCGCTTGTGGCCCACGGTGCCCAACACCTCGTTCTGATCGACAGCATCTCGCCCCGCCGCGCCCCCACCGCAGGCCGCGCCGCCGAGGCCGAACAGATGCTGCCCGCCGAATGGAATGCTTTCGCCGACCGCATCCGCCGCGTGGCACAGCTTGGTGTCGATCACGGGTTGACCGTCGGCATCCATGCCCATGCCGCTGGCTTCATCGATTTCGAGCCGGAACTGGAACGCCTGCTGTCGGAAGTGGACGAGGCGCTGCTGAAAATCTGCTTCGATACCGGCCACCACTCCTATGCCGGTTTCGATCCGATAGCCTTCATGCAGCGCCACATGTCGCGCATTTCCTACATGCATTTCAAAGACATAGATCCGGCTGTGAAAGCCCGCGCCATCGCAAACCGCACCGGCTTTTATGATGCCTGCGGCGAGGGCATCTTTTGCAACTTGGGGCAAGGTGATGTCGATTTCCCATCCGTCCGCGCCGAACTTCTGAAGGCCGGGTTCAACGGCTGGTGCACGGTGGAGCAGGATTGCGACCCCGCAGGCACCACCTCGCCCGTCGATGACGCCCGCGCCAACCGCGCCTATCTTTCCTCCATCGGCTTTTGAGAAAGGCCCAAACCATGCAGAAACCCATGCAGAAACTCAACTGGGGCATGATCGGTGGCGGTGACGGCAGCCAGATCGGCCCGGCCCACCGCCTCGCGGCTGGCCTTGACGGACATTTCACCTTCGCCGCCGGGGCGCTGGATCATGATCCCCAGGCGGGCCGGGCATTTGGCCAGCGCCTTGGCCTCGCCGCCGACCGGTCTTATGGCGACTGGCGCGAGATGCTGGAAGGCGAGCGCAACCGCCCCGACCGGGTGGACCTTGTCACCGTGGCCACGCCAAACTCTACCCATTACCAGATTTCCAAGGCGTTTCTGGAGGCTGGTTTCAACCTGCTCTGCGAAAAGCCGATGACCGTGACCGAGGCCGAGGCCGAAGATCTTGTCCTCACCGCCCGCGCCGCGAACCGCATCTGTGCGGTGAATTACGGATACACAGGCTATGCACTGGTCAGGCATATGCGGGCGATGGTGGCGCGCGGCGATCTGGGCAAGGTGCGCCTCGTGGTGGCCGAGTTTGCGCATGGCCACCACGCCAATGCGGCGGATGCCGAAAACCCCCGCGTCCGCTGGCGCTATGATCCGGCGCAAGCCGGAGTGTCGGCACAATTCGCCGATTGCGGCATTCACGCGCTGCATATGGCCAGCTTTGTCACCGGGCAAGAGGTGCATACCCTGTCCGCCGATTTCGCCTCGTGCCTGCCGGGCCGGGTGCTGGAAGATGACGCGATGGTCAACTTCCGCATGGACGGCGGCACCGTCGGCCGCCTCTGGACATCATCGGTGGCCATTGGCCGCCAGCACGGTCTGGCACTACAGGTGTTTGGCGAGACCGGCGGGTTGCGCTGGTCGCAGGAACAGCCGAACCAGCTTTTCTACATGCCGCTTGGCCAGCGCCTGCAAGTGATCGAGCGCGGCGAGGGGAACCTCTCGCCCGAAGCCGACCGCGCCTCGCGCGTGACCGTCGGCCATGCCGAGGGCATGCCGCTGGCCTTCGGCAACATCTACCGTGATCTCGCCGAAAGCCTGTTTGCCGCCCGCGATGGCCGCAAGCCCGATCCCGCGATCAGCCTTTATCCGGATGCCGAAGCCGGCCTGCGCTCCATCGCCGCGATCCACGCCGCCGTGGCCTCGGCGGCAGGCAACGGCACCTGGGTGGACGCAAGGCCCACCCTGCTGCGCTGACCAAAACGGTTACCTGCCCGATTTGATGCCACTCAGACCGGGCAGGCTCAAAGCCCCCGCAACGTGCCGCGTTCCACAATCCGGCACGGCAGCACCCGTGCCTCGGGCAGGCGCAAAGGCTCGCGCAGGGCCGCCAGCATCAGATCAACCGACGCGCGGATGATCGCGCCAAACGGCTGATGGATGGTGGTCAGGTTGATATTCGCCCAAGCCGCCATCTCCATATCGTTCAGGCCCAGCAGGCCCAGATCCTCGGGAACCCGCAGCCCCGCCGCCGCCGCCGCCGACAACGCCCCGATCGACAGCACATCATCGCCGCAGAAATACGCTTCTGCCGCCCCCGCCCCTCTCCCACCCGCCGCCAGCAACCGCGCCATTTCGGCCCGCCCCGCCTCGAACCGGTAAGCCCCGGCGTAACTTACCGAAACGCGCACCCCCGGATGCAGCCCCGCCGCCGCCTCAAACCCCGCCCGCCGGTCCTGGGTGGTCGAGGCCGCCTCCGGCCCGCCCATGAACCCGATCCGCCGGTAGCCCCGCGCTATCAGCGTCTCGGCAGCCATCCGCCCCGCCGCCACATTGTCGATCCCCACCACGTTGACCGCCCCAACCCCCGCCCGCCCAAAGGCATGCACCACCGGCAGCCCCGCCTGCGAGAACGCCGCCGCAAACCCCTCAGGCAGTTCGGAAGATGCCAGCACCACCCCATCCACCGAATAGGCCCGCAACAGTTGCACCGAGCGTGCGGGGTCCGTCTCATCCGACAGGTTCACCAGCAAGGGCCGCAACCCCTGCTCCTGCAAGCCACGGGTAAACTGATCAAAAATCTCCAGAAACACCGGGTTGTGAAAGTTGTTCGACACAAGGCCGATCATCTGCGTCTGCCCGGTTATCAGGCTGCGCGCCAGCAGGTTCGGGCTATACCCCATTTCCGCCGCAACCACTTCGATCCGCGCCCGCATGCGCGCCGATACCGAAGCCCCCGGCGTGAATGTCCGCGATACCGCCGCCCGCGATACCCCGGCCCGCGCCGCCACTTCCTTCAACGTCACCGCCATGCCACCCCTGATCCCAAACCCATCCCGCAAGGTTTACAAGACCCGCACCGGGTTGTCATGGCAAACCGCCTCAACTGCCGCGATAGGTTGAATAGGCAAAGGGCGAAATCAGCAACGGCACATGGTAGTGCAGCCCCGCATCCGCCACGCCAAAGCGGATCGGTATCTCATCCAGAAACAGCACCCCCGCACCCGCCTGCCCCGATCCGCGCAGATAATCCCCGGCGCAAAACACCAGCTCATACGCCCCCACCTGCAACGCCGCCGCCGCCAGCATCGGCGCATCGGTGCGCCCGTCGGCATTGGTCACCGCCTCGCCGATCTTGCGATGGCTTTGCCCCGACAACCGGTACAGCATGATCCGCACCCCGGCCGCAGGCATCCCCCGCGCGGTATCCAGAACATGCGTCGTCAACCTGCCACCCGACATCGCTTGTTCTCCCTGCTGCCTCGCCCCAGCATAACAGCGAAAGCCGCGCCAAAGCCATGCCGCGCGCGAAAAGGTCTTTCGCGGATTTTTTGATAAACCTTTCGCGCAAACCCGAATAGTCTATCGTCAAAGGCAAGGAGCCTGCGATGAACCGCTACCCCCGCGATTTCCGAGGCCACGGCCCCACCCCGCCCGATGCCGCATGGCCGGGGGGCGCAAAAATCGCCATCTCGCTGGTGCTGAACTATGAAGAGGGCGGCGAAAACAACATCCTGCACGGCGATGGTGGGTCCGAGGCGTTCCTGTCGGATATCGCCGGTGCCGCCCCATGGCCGGGGCAACGCCACTGGAATATGGAATCGCTGTACGATTACGGCGCCCGCGCGGGCTTTTGGCGCCTGCACCGCCTGTTCACCGGCATGGATATCCCGGTCACGGTTTACGGCGTCGCCACCGCCCTTGCCCGCAGCCCCGAACAGGTGGCGGCGATGCAGGCGGCGGGATGGGAGATCGCGTCGCACGGGCTGAAATGGGTTGATCACCGCGATATGTCCGAAGATAGCGAACGCGCCCAGATCGCCGAGGCCATCCGCCTGCACAGCGAAGTGGTGGGCGAACCTCCGCGCGGCTGGTACACCGGGCGCTGCTCGCTCAACACCCTGCGCCTGACGGCAGAAACCGGGCAATTCGACTGGATATCAGACACTTATGACGACGATCTGCCCTACTGGCTGGAGGTTGGCGCGCGCGATCAACTGGTGATCCCCTATACGCTTGAGGCCAACGACATGCGCTTTGCCACCGCCCCCGGCTACACCGACGGCCAGCAGTTTTTCCAATACCTGAAAGACAGCTTTGATACGCTTTATGCCGAGGGCGAAGCGGGTCGCGCGAAGATGTTCTCCATCGGGTTGCACTGCCGCCTGATCGGCCGTCCGGGCAAGATTGCGGGCCTGCAGCGATTCCTCGCCTATGCAAAATCGCACAATTCGGTCTGGTTCCCGCGCCGCATGGATATCGCCCGGCATTGGGCAAAAACCCACCCGAACAGACGCTTCGAGCGCCCTTCGCAGATGGGCCGCGCGGAATTCGTTGCCCGCTTTGGCAGCATTTTCGAACATTCGCCCTGGATCGCCGACCGCGCCTTCGATCTGGAGCTTGGCCCCGCGCATGACTCTGCGGCGGGCCTTCATAACGCCTTCGCCCGAATCTTCCGCAGCGCCGGCCACCCCGAGCGCGCGGGCGTGCTGAACGCCCACCCCGATCTTGCGGGCAAACTGGCGCAGGCCAGAACCCTCACCGCCGAGAGCACCGCCGAACAGGCCGCAGCCGCGCTCGACAGCCTGACCGAGGCCGAACGCCAGACCTTCCAAAGCCTCAACGCCCAATACATGGCCAAACACGGCTTCCCCTTCATCATCGCCGTGCGCGACCATGCCAAAGCCGCCATCCTGGCCGCCTTTCAGACCCGCATTGCCAATGACACAGAAACCGAGTTTTACACCGCCTGCGCTCAGGTCGAACGCATCGCAGAACACCGCCTGAAGGATATTCTCCCATGAGCACTTATTACGCCCCCACCGGCGGCCTGCCGCCGCAAACAGCCCTGATGACCCAGCGCGCAGTGTTCACCCCGGCCTACGCCTTCATCCCCAAAGGCTGCTTTTCCGATATCGTCACCTCGTACCTGCCGGGCTGGGATCACACCCGCCTGTGGCTGATCGCGCGCCCGATGTCAGGGTTTTGCGAAACCTTCAGCCAATACGTGATGGAGGTGCAGCCCGGCGGCGGCTCGGATGCGCCCGACCCGGAATCCGGCGCCGAACACGTGATTTTCGTCACCGAAGGCCTCGTCGCCCTCACCATCGACGGCAAAGGGTATGAGCTGGACGCAGGCGGCTACGCCTACATCCCGCCCCATACCGCATGGACCCTGCGCGCCGAAAGCCACGCCGCGGCCAAATTCCACTGGATCCGCAAACTCTACGAACCCGCCGCCGGCACCGACGGCCCGCCCGCGTTTGTCACCAACGAAAAGACCATCCCCCCCATTGTCATGCCCGACACGCAGGGCCGCTGGGCCACCACCCGCTTTACCGATCCCGCCGACACCCGCTATGACATGCACGTCAACATCGTCACCTTCCAACCCGGCGGCGTGATCCCGTTTGAAGAAACCCATGTGATGGAACACGGCCTTTACGTGCTGGAAGGCAAAGCGGTCTACAAACTCAACAAGGACTGGATCGAGGTCGAGGCCGGTGATTTCATGTGGCTGCGCGCCTATTGCCCGCAAGCCTGCTATGCTGCCGGTCCCACCCCGTTCCGCTATCTGCTCTACAAGGACGTCAACCGCCACGCCAGACTGCGCGGCCCCGGCGCCTTCGGCCCCCCCCTCGCCACCCCCTAAGCCCCCGCCCCCCAGCCTCCCGCCCCCCAGCCACCACCAACGCGCCCCAAAACCGTCCGCCCGTTCTTCATTGCACAAATATCCCACGGGGGTGCGGGGGTGTGAAACCCCCGCTCTTTACAGCGGGTGCGGGGGTGTGAAACCCCCGCTTCTGCCCCCAACCAAGGCACGCGCATGCAAATCCTCACAGCCGAACCCCTGACCGCCGACGCCTTCGCGCCCTTCGGCGATGTGCTGGACGCCACCGGCGACTTCCGGCTGATCAACGAAGGTCTGTGCCAGCGCCACCACGACCGCGCGCGCCTTGATACCGGCGCGGGCGGCCGCCCCGGCATTTCGATTTTCAAGGCCACCCCGCGCGCCCTGCCTTACCGCTTCAACCTGGTCGAGCGGCACCCCGAGGGCAGTCAGGCCTTTCTGCCGATGTCGGAACAGCCATTTCTGGTGATCGTGGCGCCCAACCTCGGCACCACCGCCAGCGCTATCCCGGGCACCCCGCGCGCGTTTCTGACCACCGGCGCGCAAGGCATCAACCTGCACCGCAACACCTGGCACGGGGTGCTGACACCGCTTGCCGCACCAGGGCTTTTCGCGGTGATCGACAGGATCGGCACCACGCCGAACCTGCAGGAATACCGCTATGACCGCCCGTTCACCGTGCGCGCGTAACAAGCGCTGATCATCACCGCCAAAACCGGCGTGACGCGCGGCGACCCAGCCCGCATCACCCGCGCATCTGCGCCAGCACCACCGGCACGATCCGCTTGTGAAACGGCATCACCGCCGCCAGATACAGCCGCCCAAACAGATTGTGCCGCGCCACCAAGGTGGTGATCGTCACCCTGCGGCCTACATCTGCCGGTGCCACATCCACCACAATGCGAAAATCAAGATGCCTGTCGTCAAACCCCAGCACCACCCGGTCGGGCGACGATGACAGCACCGGGAAAATGCCAAACCGCACCGCCCCGGCGGTGTTTTGCGCCGCCTTCAGGCCCAACGGGGCAACCACCGCGTTGCGCAACGCCATCAGCCGCGAAACCCACTGCGGCATCCGGGCAAACCCCCGCCGGGCGGCCTCGGGCGCATCCAGCCCGCAGTCCAGATCAATCGCAAAAGCATCGGCAAAATCCGCCGCAGGCAGCCAGGGCTTGCAGGTGTCGGCGGGCAGGGTTTCAAACGCAGGCATCCGCAATCCTTGACAACACTATCCGAAATCTACACCCACGCCCCGCGCCCTGCGCCGTGGCAAAGCGTCACAAATGAAAAACAGGGGCAGCGTGATGCTGCCCCTGTTGCTGTTCCAACCCCAAAGGGCCGGGAAAGCTTATGCCAGTGCGAGGTTGATCGCCGATTCGCGGCCATCACGGCCGGCTTCGATATCAAAGGTCACAGCCTGACCGTCATCCAACTGACGGATGCCTGCGCGCTCCATAGCCGAGACATGCACGAACACGTCCTTGTTGCCATTTGCCGGGGCGATAAAGCCGAAACCCTTGGTTGCATTGAACCATTTCACGGTGCCATTGGCCATCGTGTGTACTCCTAGTTTGGTGCCATCCGCGAATTTGCGATGGCTTGGCTTAGTCACCTCAAGATCGAGTACTGAAGCCGTGAAGGACACAGAGGGTCGACTGATAGCGTTTCGCACCGTGCACATGCGCCTTTTCGGCATCGAATACAAGCCCCGGGGCGAAAAGAAAGCCGGATCGGCGGACACCCCGTCGTCACTGCAACCGGGGCAGACGCATATTGGTGATATCGCCGGACCATTTTCTGGCCCTAAAGCGGTTTGCCTTCAATCTGCATCAGATTGAAGGAAATCCAAGACAAGATCAGCTTGGGAATGTTGCGTGTTGCGTCCAATCGGGTGAACCAGATTGTACGCAATCCGCTCTAACTCTCCACCCCCACCCGCCCCGCTCCCAGAAACCAGCGCACGATTGCCTGCCGCTCGGCAGGTTCGATATAGCTCAGATTTGCGGGCGGCATGGCGTGGCTTGCCCCGGCCTGCAGGAAGATCCGCCGCGCCTCGCGCGCGATCTGCGACGGGGTCTCCAGCACCACGCCCTTGGGCGGCCAATACATGCCCTCCCAGGCGGGCGCGGCGGCGTGGCACATCGCACAGCGCCCCTGCACGATGGACACCACATCGTCAAACCCTGCCGCACTGGCATAGATCAGCGCGCTGCCCTTCAGCGCCGCTTCCTCCGGTGCATGCCGCATCGGCGCGGTGGACAACCAGGCGATGATCAGAAACAGCAGCCCCGTCAGCCCCCATGTCCAGTGCGGATTGCCGCGCCGGGCGTGACGGGAGTTGAACCAGTGGCGGATGGTGACGCCCATCAGAAACACCAGACTGGCGATCAGCCAGTTGTATGCGGTGGCAAAGATCAGCGGGTAATGGTTCGACAGCATCAGAAAGATCACCGGCAGGGTGAGATAGTTGTTATGTGTGCTGCGCTGTTTGGCAATCACCCCGTATTTCGGATCAGGCACCCGCCCCGCCTGCAGATCAGCCACCACGATCCGCTGATTGGGCATGATGATGAAAAACACGTTGGCCGACATGATGGTGGCGGTGAACGCGCCAAGATGCAGCAGCGCCGCACGGCCGGTGAACACCTGCACATAGCCCCAGGACATCGCCACAAGGATCACGTAAAGCCCCAGCATCAGCCTTGTGTTGTCATCGCCAAAGCGGGATTTGCAGATCAGATCATAGGCGATCCAGCCAAACCCGAGCGAGCCGAGCGAGATACCCACCGCCTGAAGGGTGGTCAGATCGGCAATCGCAGGGTCGATCAGATAAAGTTCCGAGCCGAGGTAGTAGACAAGGATCAGCATGGCAAAACCGGAAAGCCACGTGGCATAGCTTTCCCATTTGAACCATGTCAGATGATCGGGCATCTGCTCGGGGGCGACGAGGTATTTGTTGATGTGATAAAAGCCGCCACCATGCACCTGCCATTCTTCGCCGTAGGCAAGCGGCGGCAGGCTGGGGGTTTTGCGCAATCCCAGATCGAGGGCGATAAAGTAGAAGGAAGAGCCGATCCAGGCGATGGCGGTGATCACATGCACCCAGCGTACTGCAATCTCCACCCATTCCCACAGCACCGCCCAATCATACATAGCGCGTCTCCTCATTGCCTGGCGGCAGGCTATACCGAAGCCCACTCTTCTGTTAATCCGGTAAATGCGGGATCACTTTCAAACGCTGCGCGATAATGACCGGTTGGTTGGGGGGCCAGATGTCCTATGTGAACAATATCCGCATGTTTGTGCGGGTTTTCGATCTGGGCTCGATGTCGGCGGCGGCGCGCGATCAGCGCACCTCGCCTGCGGTGGCCTCGGCGCGGATATCCGAGTTGGAAAAGCACCTTGGGGTGCGGCTGTTTTCGCGCACCACCCGCAGCCTGCAGCCCACCGAAAATGGCCGCATCTTTTATGAGGGCGCGCGCAAGGTGCTGGATGCGATTGATGATGCCGAAGCGGCGGTGATGGATGTAACGCAAAACCCGCGCGGCACCCTCTTTGTGGCGGCGCCGCTGGGGGTGGGGCGGCGGTTCGTGGCGCCGCATGTGCCGGTGTTCAAGGATCTTTACGCCCAGATCGACGTGCGCCTGCGCCTGTCTGACCGCGTCATCGACGTGACGGCCGAGGGCCTTGATGTGGCCTTCCACCTTGGCATGCTGGACGATTCCACGCTCAAGGTGCAACTGATCGCCGAATGCCCCCGGGTTCTTTGCGCCGCACCCGCCTATATCGCGCGGCGCGGCATGCCAAAGGATGGTGCGGCACTGGTCGAGGACCGGCATGATTGCCTGAACCTGCGCTTTCCCGGCGCGAAGGAGTTTCAATGGGCCCTGAAGACCTCCGAAGGCGTGCGGCGGTTCGAGATTGCGGGGCCGTTTGAAAGCGATGATGGCGATGTGCTGACCGGCTGGGCGCTGGATGGCCGCGGCGTGGTGATGAAGCCGGTGTTCGAGGTGGCGGACCATTTGCGCTCGGGCGCGCTGGTGCCGGTGGCACTGGCCACACCGGCGCTGCCGACCCAGCTTTCCAGCCTGAGCCAGCACCGGCGGCTGAAAGACCCCAAGGTGCGGCTGTTCACCGATTTCATGGCAGCGCATGTAAAAGAGGCGGTGAAGCGGGCGGTTCTGGGGCCTTGACGGGTGCTGTTGCGCCAAAAAAGCGGGGATCAACCGGATTGCAGGACTTTTTCGAAACGGTCGAGGAAGTGGGCGACATTCTCTGGCGAGAACACCAGCGGCGGGCGGATTTTCAGCACATTGGCGCGCGGGCCGGTGGCCGAGATCAGGATGCGGGCATCGCGCAGGGCGTTGACCAGGCGGGCGGCGCGGGGGGCATCCGGGGTGAGGGGATCGCCGTTGATGATCTCGACGCCGAGGAAAAGCCCGGCGGCACGGATCGGGCCGAGGCAGGGGTGGAGTTTGCCGAGGGCGGCGAGGCCGTCGCGGAACAATGCGCCGGTGGTGCGGGCGTTTTCCTGCAAGCCTTCGGCCTCAATCACTTCAAGCACCGCCATCGCGGTGGCGCAGGCCACCGCATTGCCGCCGAAGGTGTTGAAATAGCGGGCGCGGGCGCCGAATTCGGCCAGAATCTCGGGCCGGATCACCAGCCCCGCGATGGGATAGCCATTGCCCATCGGCTTGCCCAGCGAGACCATATCGGGGATCAAACCATGGCGCTGAAACCCCCACATCGCCTCACCGGTGCGCCCGAAGCCAGGTTGCACCTCGTCGGCGATGAACACGCCACCGGCGGCGCGGATGGTGGTGGCGGCGGCTTGCAGGAACCCCGGCGGATCAACGAACACGCCGTCCGACGAGAACACGGTATCGACGATCAGCCCCGCCGGTTTGATGCCGTGCCTGCGCATATCATCAATCGCCGACTGCACCGCCGCCGCGAAAGCCACACCAAGATCGCCCGCCATCCGCAGCGGATCGGGCGCGGCCACGGTCCGCACATGTTCGCCCAGATCCACCCCCGGCCCCAGTGACGGCGACAGGCCCGACACCGCCAGCGTGACCCCGTGATAGGCGGTTTCCGTCACGATAAAGCCGCTGCCGCCGGTATGGGCGCGGGCAATCCGCAACGCCAGATCATTGGCCTCGGACCCGGTGCAGGTGAACATCACATGCCCGAGTGCTGCCGGAAAACTGGCCAGCAACTTTTCGGCATATTCCAGCACGGTATCGTGCAAATACCGGGTATGGCTGGAAAAAATTGCCGATTGACGCGCGGTTGCCGCCACCACATGCGGGTGGCAATGGCCAACGCTGGCGACGTTGTTATAGGTATCGAGATAGGCGTTGCCGTCCTTGTCGTAAAGCCACACCCCCTCGCCCCGCACCAGATGCACCGGGGTTTCATAAAACAGCCGGTAACAGGGGCCCAGCACCACCTGCCTGCGGGCAACCAGCGCCGCATCTGCCGGGCCGAGGTTGCCCTTGCCGGGAACATAGGCGTTGATCATGGTGGTGGTGGGGGCGGTCATGGGGGCTTACTCCAGGTCGCAGGCTTGCAGGATGGTGGCGCGGGCGGCGGCGGCGGGCAGGGCTGCAAGGGCGTCAAGCCCCTGCAGCGCCGTGGCCAGATTGCGCAGGATATAATGTGCATTTTCAGGATAGCGCGCGGCGCGGGCCGCCGTGATCAGCAGCGTGGTGATCATGCGGGCGATCACAAGGTCTGGCAGCAGGCGCGCCTCAAGCGCTGCAAGCGGCAGCACGGCATGGTAGGCGCGCGCCATCGCGGCAAGGCTTGGCACGGCCGCAGCCGGATCAATCTGATACGCCGCCGCAATCGCCAGATCGCAGATCAGCGGTGTCTCGACCATATCGCCGAAATCGAGAATGCCGCTGATCCGGTTCTGATCCGCCGGATCGACCAGCAGGTTATGCGGATTCAGATCATTATGCACCACCTGCCAGCGGCATTCGGGCAGGCGTGGTGCCACTTCCGCCGCAAACCGGTCCAGAAACCTTGCCGCCTGCGCCCGCCGGTCCGGGTCGGCGACGATGGGCAACAGCGGCCGCAGGGTGAGGGCGTGTTTGATATCCCATTCCAGCACATGCCCGGCGGCGGGGTGGGTAAAGCCCTGCAGACCACGCGCCAGATGCGCCGCCGTTGTGGCGACAGACTGCCGCCGCGCCGGGCGTTGCGGCAGGCTGTGCAGCATCAGGCCCGGCAGATAGGTCAGCAGCCGCAGCACACCCTCTGGCTGCGCAATCTCAAACCGCCCGTCAAGCGCCGCAATCACCCGGGGCACCGGCAGACCGGGGGCTTGGGCCTGCAGATAAAGCAGCGCCGCAGTCTGGAAATTGGTTGTCAGGGGCGGCTCGGCGGGGTTGGACAGCTTCATGGTAAAACTGCCTTGCGCCGGTGTGACGAGCCGGAAATTCAGATCACGCTCCGATGTCAGGCGGCTGAGGCTGCCCTCCAGCCCATAGTGGAGGCGCGCAAGCCTTGCCGCCTCGGTGTCCGTCAAGATCGGGGGGGGGCTGGAAAGAACTGCGCCGAAAGAGGGGATCACGGTCATGCCTGCGCCGGTTTGCTGCCCCCGTATGAGGCGAGAGATGCGGCGACGTGTCAAGCGCGATGTTCGGGGGCGGCGGGCGGCGAGTGGCGCTGCGCGGTGGTTTTTTATCTATAGTTTTCAGATGTATACTGCCCGGCAGCCGGCTGGAAAGCCTGCAAGGCAAGCGCGGGAACCGGCCCCTGCCCTTCAGGTCTCCACCGGCACCACGGGCGGCACCACGGGCGGCACCACGGGCGGCACCACCACGGGCGGCACCACAACCGGCGGCACCAGCGCCCGCCGGCCCGCCACGAACGCCCGCCACGAACGCCCGCCGCACGTCATCGCCAACCGCGAAGGTGCTGATCCCGATCATATCAGGGTCATGGGCATCGGCGCTGTAGATCACCGTATCGTACTTGCCGGTGGCCAGCAGCGCCTTGATATGCAGGAATGCCACGGCAAACAGGCCCTGAATATTCGCTGTCATCGCGACAAAGCCCGGCCCGGTCGGCACCCCAGCCGTGCGCTGATAGGCCGCCTGAAAGGGCCGCGTCACCCCATTGCCGCTGCCCGGCTGAATCCCGCTTTGAAACGCCAGAAATTGCGGCTCGTTGTCGTTGAAGATGAACAAGGCCCGGTCATAACTCGCCTGCCCCAGCATCCAGACAAAATCGCCGGCCCGCCCGCCGCCGCTGTAAACCGAACCAACCAGCGTGATCGCCGGTGCGGCAACCACAGGATCAGTCAAAAGGTTTCAACTCCCGGTAAAATCGCGCGCCTTCCGGCTGGCGCGAAAGCTATCAACCCGCACCAACCCGGGCAAGCAGAATTGCGGCGGGCAAAGCCTGCGCTTTTCGCAACCCGGATGTCGCGGTTCATCCAGATTCTTTCCCGCGCCGGTGTTACCCATGCCCCTGACCACGGCATCGCCGCGCAGCAGAGCGGATTTCCTTCAATCTGATTCAGATTGAAGGAAATCCAAGACAAGATCAGTTTGGGAATATTGCGTGTTGCGGACAATCGGGTGA
>JANNAV010000062.1:0-40641 GCA_031384695.1 Paracoccaceae bacterium | reverse complement strand
GACCGGACCGCGGCAACCGCGGAGAAACCTTAGGGAGGTGTCGATGAAAGTTGAACTTTACAATCAGGCGGTGCGCTATGCGCTGACCCGCCGCAGGCTGCTGCAAGGGGCGGCAAGCCTTGGCGGGCTGGCGGCGTTGGGCGGCCTTTCTGCGGGCCCGGCGGCGGCACAATCGTCGTTGCGCGCCGACATCCTGAAGATCCCCGGCGTGGGTGCCGGATCGCCCACCGATGCCGATTGGCAAAAGGTTGGCGAGATGTGCCTGGGGGCCACCAAGTCCAATGTCGCCGAAGGCGAGTTTGCGGGGGTTGAACTGACCTTCATGGGCCTGAACAACCAGAACCAGCACAACTTTCTGTTCCGCGGTTTTCTGAAATCATGGGAGACATATACCGGGGCCAAGATCAGTTGGATCGACCTTGCACAGGCCGATTACAACCCGCGTCTGCAGCAGGCCATTGCCACCGGCACGGTTGATTTCGACATCATCGAGATGGGGGCCCCGTTCGAAGGCGATACCGCAAGCAAAGGCTTGCTGGACGAGATGCCGGAATGGGTCAAAACCCAGATTGAAGCCGATGATCTGGTGAACTATCTCAAGGCGCCGGTTGGCACCTGGGCGGGCAAGACCTACCGCATCACCATCGACGGCGACTGCCACACCTTCGCCTATCGCAAGGACTATTTCGGCGAAGGCTCGATCAGCGGCATGGCCGAAGCGCCCAAATATTGGGAAGACGTCAACGCCATGTCCCTTGCCGTAATGGGCAAGACCGATCCGATGACCGGCCTGCCGGCTTATGGCTTCCTTGACCCGCAGAAAGGCTGGGGCGGTTTTGGCTTCTATTTCCTGGAAGACCGCGCGGCGGCCTATGCCAAGCATCCGGCCGACCCGGCATGGCTGTTTGATCCCGACACGATGAAACCGCGTGTCAACAATCCGGCCTGGGTTCAGGCCATTCAGGACGTGATGGATCTGATCAAGGCGGGCGCGTATCCGGCTGATCAAATCAACGCCGACCCCGGCACCACCGCCTTCTCGCAGTTCCTCGCCGGAACCGGCGCGGGCGTAACCTGGTGGGGCGATGTTGGCTCGAACGCCCGCACATCGGACACTTCGGTTGTCGGCGATGTCGTCGGCTTCTCGGTAAACCCCGGTGCCAAGCGCGTCTACAACAGCCAGACTGCCGCCTGGGAAGAGACCGAGAACTTTGCCCCCAACATGGCCTATATCGGCTGGGGCGTCTATGTCACCTCCCGCGTCTCGGCGGATGAGAAAAAGCGCAAAGCCGCATGGTCCGCTGCTGCCCATCTTGGCGGCAAGGATCTCAGCTTGTGGACTGCTGCCTATCCGTCCGGCTTTCAGCCCTACCGCAACTCGCACTTCCAGTATGAAGAGTGGGAAGCCGCAGGCTATGACCGGGCCTTTGTCGAGGATTTCCTCGGCTCCAACCTCGACAGCTACAACCACCCGAATGCGGCCATCGAACCACGTATTCCGGGCATCTTCCAGTACTACTCGGTGGCCGAGGATGAACTGGCCAAGGGCTACGGCGGCACTTACAAATCGGCGCAGGAAACCGCTGATGCCATCGCCGCCGCCTGGGAGAAGATCACCGACCAGATTGGTCGTGACAGCCAGATCGCCCTTTACAAGGCATCTTTGGGCATGTGAGCCGATCGAAGGGCTGGCGGATACCCCGCCAGCCCATTGTTAAAATCAGGGAATGCCAGTGAGCACTGACGGCGACCTTCTTCACATCGTGACAAACGACAATATCCCGCCGGGGCGGATCGCGTTCGGGCGGCTGATCATCTGGGGATCGGCGGGGATACTGGTGCTGGTGGCGGTGTTGCAAAGCCTGCAGGTTGCGGGCCTGATCGAATTGGGTTTCGCAAACTGGCGCCCCACCCTCTACGCCTATGGGCTATGGGCGACCTGCCTGTGCTGGGGCCAGGTTCTGACCCGTGGCGAGCAAGGCAAGCGCACGCTGTTCGTGCTGCCTGCGGTGCTGTTCGTGATCTCGATGGTGGTGTTTCCATTGATCTTCGGCCTTGGCATTGCCTTTTCCGACTGGAACCTTTCGTCGCCTACGGGGCGCAAATTCAACGGCTTTGCCAATCTGCGCCAGATGTGGACCGACCCGTTTTACTGGAATGCCATGACCAATATGGTCTGGTACACGCTGGCCATCGTGGTGGAATACGCCATTGCCTTTGGTCTGGCACTGCTGCTCAACGCCGATATCCGGGCACGCAAGTTTTTCCGGGTGGCGTTTCTGATGCCACTGATGCTGTCTCCCGTCGCCGTCAGCTGGATGATCGGCAAATCCATGCTCGAGATCCGTTTCGGCCCCCTCGCCCGGTTGGCGCGTGCAATTGGCTGGGATGATCCGTCGTTTTTCGGCACCCCTTTGGTTGCCAAACTTACCATCATGGCAATGGATGCCTGGACCTTCATCCCCTTCATGATGATCATGATCCTCGCAGGTTTGCAGGCCATCCCGAAAGAGCTGCAAGAGGCCTCGAAGGTCGATGGTGCCAATGGCTGGCGCGGTTTTTGGGAGGTGACGTTCCCGCTGATGCTGCCGGTGTCGATCACCACGATCCTGATCCGCATCATCTTCAAGCTAAAGCTTGCAGATGTGATCATCAATGTCACCTCCGGCGGGCCGGGCGGGGCCACGGATTCGGTGACCAGTTTCATCTTCCGCGAATACCGTGACCGCTCCAACGTCGGCTATGGCACCATGCTGGCGATGGTTTATCTGGTGATCATTGTCATCGCGATGACGCTGTTGATGAAAGTTGCAGATCGCTGGATGCGGCCGGGGTATTAGGATGAGCGCGCAAATCTTTCATGACAGCCCCGCCGAACGTGCGCCCCGAACCGGGTTGATCGCAGGCAAGCTGGCGATCTATGGCCTTTTGTTCCTTTGGGCGGTGATTTGCCTTTTTCCGATCTACTGGACCATCACCACCAGCTTCAAGATGGCTCCCGACGTGATGAAGGGCAACATGGTGCCATGGGTGGATTTCACGCCGAAATGGATCGGCTGGAAATCGCTCGGCCTGTCACCGGATACCATTGGTGCGGAATCGACGGTGCGCGATGAGTTTCTCAAGCGCTTTGCCAATTCCCTGATCACCTCGGTATCGGCCTCGGTGCTGGCCGTGATACTCGGCAGTCTGGCAGCCTATGGCCTGTCACGGTTTTCCTACAAATTCGGCTACATGCGCAACGCCGATATCTCGTTCTTCTTCCTCAGCCAGTTGATCCTGCCGCCGGTGGTTCTGGCCTTGCCGTTTCTGGTGGTCTACCGCGAGCTGGCGCTGCTTGATACCCGGATCGGCCTGATCCTGCTCTATACCCTCACCGTGCTGCCCATCGTGATCTGGATCATGCGCGATCAGTTCGCGGGCATCCCGAAAGAGCTGGAAGAGGCGGCACTGGTCGATGGCCTGTCGATCTGGGGCGCGTTCTTTACCATCGTTTTGCCGATAGCGCTGCCGGGCATGGTGGCCGCGCTGATCATCTCTCTGGTGCTGACGTGGAACGAATACTTCTTTGCGGCGCTGCTGACCTCCACCCATGCCAATACCTTGCCGGTGATGGTGGCCAGCCAGACCGGCAGTCAGGGCATCAGTTGGTGGAGCATGGCCGCGCTCAGTTTCGCGGCCATCCTGCCGCTGATCGTGATCGGGGTGGTGCTTGAGCGGTACATCATCAAGGGAATGGCTGCAGGGGCTGGCAAGTAATGCCGAAGGGGATAGATCTGCCTCCTTTGCTATGACCGGTGTGGCCACAGCCGAAAACCACGATTTTTTCGCGGTCGCAATCACCTCGCAGGCTTGCTTATCCGCTACGGGATCAACCGCGCGCAAGCGCTGTGCAAGCTCGACCTAAGCCGTCTCCACAAACCTCATTCAACCGCTCCCAACTCGGCCGCAATATCGCGGGTTTGCAGATAAAGACGGCGAAACAGCGGGTAAAGCCGGTCGTAAACCGCATGCTGCTTGGGCACGATGGTTGCAGCCAACGGGTTCCATCTGGCGATATCAGCAGGTCGGGCTGTGCCGATTGCAATCGCGGCAAGAAAAGCGTCCCCGAAAGCCGCCCCCGTGGTGACCGAACATACCGATTGCGGCAGCCCCGTGATATCCGAGGTTGTCTGCAGCCAGAGCGGGTTCTGCGTGCCACCGCCAACCGCCAGCACGTTTGTTGCGGCGGCACCCGCTTCCGCGAATGTCTCCGTTATCTGCCGCGTGGCCATGGCGATGCCTTCCAGCACGGAACGGGCAAGGTCGGCGCGCCGGTGGGTCAGGTTCAGGCCAAAGAAAGCGCCTTTGGCGTTCGGATCGTGCAACGGAGTGCGCTCGCCCGAAAAGTAGGGCAGGCAAAGCAGATTGCGCGCGCCCGGCGGTGCGGCCTGCGCCTCGGCCGCAAGTGACTGAAATGTGGTATCCCGCGCAAGGTGCTCTTGAAACCAATGGGTCAGCGTTCCCGAGGTGGCAAGCCCGGCCATGACGGCGTGCTGGTTGGGGAAAAGCCACGGCGCATGCCAAAGTGCGGGATGGCTCAGACGCTTAGCCACAACCTGAATGATAAAGATGGTGGACCCATACATCAGCATCATGTCACCTGGATCACGTGTGCCAACCGAAACCGCTTCGGCCGCCGCATCTATCGTGCCGCAGGTAACCGGAGTTCCGGGTGCAAGCCCGGTTTCTGCCGCCGCCGCTGCTGTGACATGGCCCGCAACTTCGGTGGACCACAGCAGGCGTGGCAATTGATCATGCGTGCAGATGCCTGCCAGATCGCTGCACCATTTCTGCGCAACGATATCATAAAGCGGTGAAAAGCTTGCGGCGGTATAATGGTCGATCACCGTGGCGCCCGTCAGGCGATAGGTCAGGTAGGTGGTCGAGGTGTGTATCCTGGTAGTACGTGCCCAAATCTCGGGTTGATTGCGTTTCAACCAGAGAATCTTGGGGCCGACCGACTGCGACGTCAGAGCATTGCCGCCGCGCGCAAGGATCACCTCGGTGGTGATTTCGCGGTTAAGAATGTCAATTTCGGCATGGGCGCGGGTGTCCACACCGTAAAGCACGCCGTTCATCAAAGGCGCACCTGCCGCATCGACGGGCAACATGCAGGGGCCGATACCCGAAGTTGCGATGGCCCCGATATCTGCCGGATCAATGGCTGCTTGCGCCAGCAAACTGCGGGTAATGAACACAAAATCACCCCACCAATCCTCATCTGGGCAATGTTCCGCCCAGCCGGGCTGCGGCACGATCATCTGATGCGCCCGGCTGGCTTGGGCAACAATCGTGCCTGCGCCATCGGTCAGCACGCCTTTAGACGAAAACGTGCCGATATCCACGCCCAGAAAATACTGCATTCAAACCTCGCGGCTCAGCGAAAACTCGGGCGTGATGCGCCCGAGGACGACAAGCGTCAAGGCAACCAGCGCCGCCAGATCATTTATATCGCAGCATTCCAGCGCCGAGTGCGAATGGCGCATCGGAAAACCGATATCAAGGGCTGCCACCCCGTCGCCCAAAAGTTGCACATAGGAAAGATCCGTCAGAATACCGGTCTGCGCCGAGCGTTGCAGCGCGATGCCTGCGCTTTCGGCTGCCGCTTCAAACAGGCCGACAAGGGCTGGATGCGGTATAACACCGTTCAGCGTGCCGCGCCCGTGAAAGGAATAAAGGCTGATACCGGGGCCGCCGCCCAGCCGCATCTCGCCCCGATCAGCCATGTCGGGGGTATCGCTGGCCAGCATCAGGTCGATCTGAAGGGCGATGTCAGGGCGCAGGTTCTGTGCCGCCACCACCGCCCCGCGCAAGTTGAATTCCTCTTGCACCGTCCAGACAAGGTGGATGGTGGGGCCGGTATTGCCAGCGGCAAGCGCATGCGCGATTTCGATCAGAACGGCGCAACCGGCGCGGTCATCAATCGCGGTGCCCGCGATGCGCGCGCCCGCCAGCCGGATGGCCTGTGGGCGCAGAATGACCGGGGTTCCGATCTGGATACCCGCGGCATGCACCGCAGCCTTGGAGCCGTGGCCGGTATCAATGTGCAGAGCGGATGCGGTGATGACCTTGTACTTTTCATCCGGGCCGGTGGCGTGGTGCGCCTTGTTCATGATGATGCCCGGAATATCGCCCTTTGGGGTGCAAAGCAGCACGGCCTGCGCGGCCAATGCGCGCTCGGACACGCCGCCCAGCCTTTCAACCCGGATCAAGCCGTCCGCCTCGACCCTGCGCACCACAAAACCCAGTTGATCCATATGAGTGAACAGCATCACCGAAGGCGCATCGGGGTTGCCCGGGACGGTGGCGATCAGATTTCCCAGCCTGTCGGTGCGGGTTGCCAAGCCAGCAGGCAGGCGGTTGCGCAGCACCGTTGCCACCCGCGCTTCATGCCCCGAAAGGCCGGGGGTCAGCATCAGGTCGATCAGGTTTTGTGCAAGGCGGCTCATGTGCTGGCCCGGATGCTGCGGACACGCGCCATGAAATCAGCCGCCCGCTCAGGATCGACGGCATTCCAGGTTTGCCCCTCGACCTTTAACGCCGAACCGACGATGCACCCGTCTGCCACGCGCAATACATCCGCGATGGTGCTGTGTTTCACCCCGGTATTAGCCAGCACCGGCGTATCGGCGAGCACACGCTTTACAGCTTCGAGATCGGCGAGGGCTGCCGCCTCGCCGGTGATCTGGCCCGAGACAAGCACCGCATCGGGGATCGAGGAAAATACCGCCGAACGGGCGCGGTCGGGCAGGGGCCGGCGATCAAGACTGTCAGCGAACTCGGCGCTGACATTGTAAAGCATCGCCAGATCGGCACGCTGCAAACGGTTCCGATACCGCATCGCCGCCGCCGCATCGGGCGTCCATGCGCCCATGTCGGATGCATAGCTGCCAGTGAAAATCTCGCGCACGAAGGCCGCACCGGTGGCGGCGGCCAGCGCGATGGTGCTTTGCGGATCCCACAGAACATTGACGCCGAAGGGCAGGGTGATCTCGGCACGCAACTGACCGATCAGATAGGCCATGGTGGCCGTCGAGGCGGTATCGACGTTGAATTCATAGGGCCGGTCATTTTCATTACCAAACAGGATGGCATCAAAACCGGCGGCTTGCAGGGCCCGCAGGTCGGCACGCGCGGCGGCCAGAAGGCCCGCAAGCCCCGCCCCTGCGTCATAAAGCGGTGCGCCGGGCAAAGCGCCCAGATGGACCATCGCGATTACTGTCTTGCCGCTGCCGAATACACGCTGGAAGTTGGTCATTTCGGCCTCCTGCTAGGTTGGCTGCGCGGGTTATCGGGGGATTGCCAGCGGGCTGCCGGATTGCTACCCATTTCATGCCAGCATGTTAGGCAAATTGGGGGCACCGATGCAACCGCAGACAAGGCTTTGGGGCCGGATTGGCAATGGCGGTTTGCGGTTCAGCGGCCACGGCTTTGGCGCGGCGCCGATTGGCAATCTTTACCGCGCCATTTCCGACGCCGAGGCGGATGCGGTGCTGGACGCCGCCTGGGCCGCAGGGATCCGCTATTTTGATACCGCGCCGCTTTATGGTCTGGGCCTTTCGGAAACCCGGTTGAACCGTTTTCTGCGCGGCAAACCGCGGGGCGACTATGTGCTGTCGACCAAGATCGGGCGTCTGCTGCGCGGCTGCGCGCCGGGCGAGGCGCGCGATTGCGTCGGCAAGTTCTTTGATGTGCCAAACCGGCGCGAGGTTTACGACTACAGCTATGACGGGGTGATGCGCTCGCTGGAGTTTTCGTTGGAACGGCTGGGTCTGGATCACGTCGATATTCTTTATGCGCACGATCTTGACATCTTCAACCACAAGACCGCCGAGGCGCTGGAGGTGCGGATTGCCGAGTTGATGACGGGCGGTTACCGCGCGCTTGTGGCGTTGCGCGATCAGGGGGTGATCAAGGCGTTTGGCGCGGGCGTGAACGAGTGGCAGCCGTGCCAGACGCTGGCCGAGCGGGGTGATTTCGACCTGTTTCTGCTTGCCGGGCGCTATACCTTGCTGGAGCAGGGGGCACTTGACAGTTTTTTGCCGTTGGCGCTGCGCCGGGGCATCGGCGTGGTGATCGGCGGGCCTTACAATTCGGGTGTTCTGGCGACGGGCGCGCGGCCGGGGGCGTTTTACAACTACGACGCGGCGCCGCAATGGGTGCTGGACCGGGTGCGGCAGATCGAGGTGATCTGTGCGCGGCACAAAACCCGGCTGGTGGACGCGGCGTTTCAGTTTGCAGCGGCGCATCCGGCGGTGGTTTCGGTTATTCCGGGCGGGCAGGGGGTGAGTGAAATGGCATCGAATGTGCAGGCGGCGGCGGCGGTTATTCCCGCAGCGCTGTGGGCAGACCTCAAGGCTGAGGGCATGTTGCGCGAGGATGCGCCGGTGGGGGGGTGAGGGAATTACGCGCCGGTTTGGCCCGGCCAGAGCCGGTTTGGCGGCTGGCACGGGTGTTCTATCGGCTTTGATCCATCAGAGTGCACACATCGCGGGGGGTGATCAGCCTGCGGCGGCCCACGTCGGTTGCAACATGCAGGGCGGCGGCCGCCTGACCAAACCGGCACGCCTCGGGCAGGGTTGCGCCGCCTGACCATGCGGCGACGAGGGCCCCGAGAAACGCATCCCCCGCGCCGTGGCTGGATACCGACCTGACCGCAAAGGCGGGTTCGGCAAAAGCTGTTGCGTGATGGCCTGCGATACCGTCACCGCCGAGGGTAACAATGCTGGCCTTTGGCCCCATGCCGCACAGGGCCTGCGCTGCTTTGGCTGCGTTCAGATTTGCCTCCGGCAAGGCCAGCAAATCTGCCGCTTCGCCGCGATTGACCACCAGAAGATCGAGCAAGTGCAACAACTCTGCAGGCATCTGCCTTGCCGGGGCCGCGTTCAGGATCACCGCGATACCCAGCGTTTGCGCGCGCCGGGCGAGCAACAGATTGGCTGCGGTGGGAATTTCATTTTGCAAGATCAGCGCTTTGCAGCCCTTTGGGAAGGTGATGACCGCAGCATCAATCTTCAGGTTCGCCCCCGACACGATCACCGCGCCATAGCTGCCGTCGGGCAGGATCGTGGCCACACTCATCCCCGAAGCGCCGCTGATGCGGCGAACGCCACCGTGCCCGACTCCGTCTTCGCGCAGCGCCTGCAACAGCGTATCACCAAAGTTGTCGCGGCCCACAGCACCCGCCATAGCCACCGAAGCCCCCATCCGCGCGGCGGCAACCGCCTGATTTCCGCCTTTGCCGCCGAAAGCATAGCTGACACTGCTGCCCGTTACGGTTTGATCCGGCCTTGGCAGGTGCGGCGCATGGACGATCACATCAAGGTGCAGCGAGCCTGCGACGAGGATATCGGCCTCAGCGGACATAAAGCGCGTCCGCCACGATGCGCAGGCTGGTGGTGGCGTCTTGTCTGGCGATTGCGGCGGCAAGCCCGGCATCGTCCACCAAACGCCCGGCTATGGCACGCAAACGATCCGCCATCATGATGTTTGTGGCACCTTCCGCACAGGGATCAAGCCCGCCGTGATCGGGGAAGGTGTCAAAGTAGATCACGCCGTCATAGGTCATCCGCGCCAGTTCGACGAACAATTCGACCGTCTGCACCGGATGCACCGAGCCCACCATCAGCCCGTCGTCGCGCTTGCCGTAGCCGTCATTCAGGTGCACCCCCAGCAGGCGCGAATGCCGGGCGATCAGCACCGCCGTATGGGCGGGCAGTTCATCGGCATAAAGCACATGCGCGAAATCGAGGGTCACACCGGTGTTCGGACGCCCGACCTCGCGCAGGGCCAGCAGGGTTGTGCCGATATCAGGCAGCAGGGCATAGGCGCGCGGCTCGTTCGGTTTGTATTCGATGGCGATGTCGAGTTCGGGGTTATGATCGGCAACCTGTTGGATGGCCTCGACGGTATCATCCCACATCCGCGCATAGTTGCCCTGAAACGAATAATCGACACCATCCTGCCCAAGCCACAGCGTCATGGTTTTGCCGCCCATTTCCGCCAGCGCATCAAGGCCGCGCCGGGTGAGGTTCAATGCCGCGCGGCGGGTGGCGGGATCGGGGTTGGTGAAGGCCCCGAGGCGAAAGCCCGGATCGGTGTAATAGCGCATCGCCAGACCATTCAGCGCCATGCCATGGGCCGACAGGACGCCCGCAAGCGCTGCCGGGCTGTGATCGGCGAAATGGTCGGGGTAGTTCAGATCGGCCGCATCCATGCCCGCGACGGTGCTGGCGCGCGCGATCAGATCGGCAGCGGTCGGTTTGCCCGCGCGGCCGGTTTTGAAGGCGTTCAGCCGGGCAGCATAGCGGGGGCGGTTCGGCAGGTTGGGCATGTCTGATCCTTGAAGCGGTCAGCCGGGTAAGAACAGGTCGGGGCGGTCGGTGGCGAGGGGTTCAAGAAACCTGATCAACTGGCGCAGATGCGCCGAGGTGGCATCGCGTGCGGCAACGGGATCGCGGGCCTCAAGGGCTGCAAGGATGGCGTAATGTTCAACCAGTGTCGCCTCGACCCGGCCGGGTGCGGGCAGGATCAATTGGCGCGCGCGGTTCACATGCACCCATGCAGTATCGGCCAGACCAGCCAGCCTGCGAAACCCGGTGAAGGACAGGATCAATTGGTGCATTTCGCTGTCAAGATGGTAGAATCCGGCGAAATCATTGTCGCCCAGCAGGGCTTCCTGCACCCGGAGGTTGCGGCGCAGTTGCAGCAACTGTGGCTCGGATATGTCGCGGGCCACGATCTCGACGGCGGCTAGTTCCAGGGCTTCGCGCAGGAATGCACCCTCGCGGATTTCCGCCATTGAAAACCGTGCCACGAAGGTGCCCGCCTGCGGGACGACATCGACGAGGCCTTCGGCGGCAAGGCGGGCCACCGCTTCGGCCACCGGGCTGCGTGATACCCCGAGCAGATCGCAAATCTCGGATTTGCGCAGGATTTCCCCCGGCTGAAACACCAGCGACAGGATCCCCTGTTTGAGCGACAGGTACACCCGGTTTGCCAGTGACCCGCCAAAGGCAGCCAATGGTTTCAAGCGGGCATCGGTGGGGATTAGCGCTTGCAGCGGGGTATCCTTCACAGGTAGCATACTAACATGTTAGCCGGGACGCAGAGCCTGTCAAGCGGCCCCGGCGCCGTGGCAAGCCGCGCCGTTCAGCCGTTTCAGATTCCTTATATTGCGGATACTGCCATGACAATTGCACAAGCTGCCACGATCCGCCTTCACCCAAGCGACAACGTGATCGTGGCATTGCAGGATCTGGCGGCG
Organism: Paracoccaceae bacterium; assembly: GCA_031384695.1. GTDB lineage: Bacteria > Pseudomonadota > Alphaproteobacteria > Rhodobacterales > Rhodobacteraceae > JANNAV01. Next base: position 29,333 of record JANNAV010000062.1, on the reverse strand, counting down.
GGTGCGCAGGTGCCGGGGCTGACCGGGCCGCTGTTGCAGGCGGTGCCGCGCGGCCACAAGATTGCCAGTGCGCCAATTGCGGCCGGTGCCAGCGTTCTGCGTTATGGCCAGATCATCGGGGCGGCCAGCCGGGCGATTGCGCTGGGCGAGCATGTGCATGTCCACAATCTGGGGATGGGCGCGCATGAGTTGGACTATGCGTTCTGCGCCGATTTGCGGGCTTTGCCGCCTGCGGGGGTGCCGCGGCAGTTCATGGGGTATCACCGGGCAGATGGCAGTGTTGGCACGCGGAACTACCTGGGCATCCTGACCTCGGTGAACTGTTCCGGCTCGGTTGCCCGTTTTATTGCCGAGACCGCCGAAAAGCAGGGATTGCTCGACGGATTTCCCAATATTGACGGCGTGGTGCCGATTGTGCATGGCACGGGCTGCGGGATGTCGGGGCGCGATGAGGGGTATGACACGCTTTTCCGCACGTTGCAGGGCTATGCACGCAACCCGAACTTTGGCGGCATACTGCTGGTGGGGCTGGGGTGCGAGGTGATGCAGATCCCCGATCTGATCGGTGCGGGGCGGATGCGCAAGGACGGCAATTTCCGCTATATGACCATCCAGCAGACCGGCGGCACCCGAAAAACAGTTGATCGCGGTCTTGCCGTGCTGCGCGAGATGGCGGAGGTGGCCAATCTGGTGCGGCGCCAGCCATCGGGCCTTGAGCATCTGATGATCGGCTTGCAATGCGGCGGCTCGGACGGCTATTCCGGCATCACCGCCAACCCGGCACTCGGGGCGGCCTCGGATCTGTTGGTGGCGCAGGGTGGCACCACCATCTTGTCGGAGACGCCTGAGATTTATGGCGCCGAGCACCTGTTGACCCGGCGCGCGGTGACGCCTGATGTGGGCCGCAAGATCGTGGAACGCATTCAGTGGTGGGAGGAGTACACCGCGCGCTGGGGCGGCGAGATGGACAACAACCCCTCACCCGGCAACAAGAAAGGCGGGCTGACCACGATTCTGGAAAAGTCGCTTGGCGCGGTGGCGAAAGGCGGCACGGCACCTTTGACGCAGGTGTACAAGTTTGCCGAACCCGTGACCGAGCGCGGTTTTGTTTATATGGACAGCCCCGGGTATGATCCAACCTCGGTGACCGGCCAGATTGCCGGTGGTGCCAACCTGATCGCCTTTACCACCGGGCGGGGGTCGGTTTCAGGATATAAGCCCACGCCTTGCATCAAGCTGGCCACCAATACCGAGATGTATATGCGGATGGCGGAGGATATGGACATCAACTGTGGCGATATCATCAGTGACGGGGTGACGCTTGAGGCCAAGGCGGCGGAGATATTCGAATTGTTTTTGCGCGTGGCCTCGGGGGAGCAGACCAAAAGCGAGGCGTTGGGCTTTGGTGGTGCCGAGTTCGTGCCCTGGGCGATGGGGGCGGTAATGTAGGCGGCGGGGGGTGGGGGCGGGCGTTCTTCGCGGAAATCGTCCACTGGACGATTTCTTGTCGCTCATCTCCCACGGGGCAGGCGCGAAAGAGCGCTTACCCCAGTCAGGCGCTGCCTGATTTGCCCAACCGCCCGGACAAGCGGACAATCCCTTGGCTAACGGCGTCCTGCCTTATAGCCAACGAACACGAGCAAACGCTCGCCCGGAGCGTTTTTCAGACGGTTCGGGGCAAAAATTCTGAATGAGGGCACTGGTTCAGAAAAGTTCATCCCCCCTAAACAGGGTCGCGGATCAGCGGGGTGGTTGAGCAATGGATGCCGCCGCCGTTCAACTGCATCGCCTGATAGGGCAGGGTTGTCCAACTGACCCCGCAGGCCGCGAGGGCGTCCAGCGTGCGGTTGGTCGCACCGGGCGGCATCAGCAATTCGGCGGGTGCGATGGCCAGCGAATTGCAAATCCAGCGGTCGTCTGCCGGGGTGATCTCGACGGTGCGGACACCCAGATCGCGCAGACGTTCAAGAAAGGAAAACGGCAGGCCGGTGGGGTCGACCAGCGCCAGATCGCGGTCGATCATCAGAAAAGAAGCGTCGATGTGGATATCATAGCCGGTCAGATCGATCACGATCAACTCTACCCCCTGCCGCGCCAGCACCTCGCCGATCTGGGCCGCACCTTCGCGGTTTACCCGAATACCACAGCCGATAACGGCGGTTTTGGCGTTGATCCAGGCAAAGCTGCCACCTTCCATCAGGGCTGAGCCTGACAGCGTGCGCAGGATCGGGATGCCGAGGCGCGCCAGCGTGCGGGTGATCGACAATTCCTCGCCGCGCCGCACCCGCGTGCCCATCCGGCAAATGATGGCACCACCGTTCACCATGATCAGCGGATCGCGGGTGTAGCAGGATTTCAGGCGGCCGTTGTCCACACCGTCGACATGGTACACCTCGATACCTTTGGCGGTGAGTGCGGCCACCAGCGCATCGTGCTGCGCCTGCATCAGGGCCAGCGGCGGCACGGTATCGCTTTGAAAGTACCAGCCCGCCGCCAGATCGCCGAACGAGCCGATGCTTTCGATCCGCTTTTCAGGATCGACCACCGCCATCTCGGCGCCCGGCCGGTGCATCAGGATCGCGCGGATGCGCCCCACATCGGTGTTCACTCCCCAGACACGGCCCCAGTAGGCCTGCAACTCGGCAGGGTCTTCGAAGGGGGGATCGCCGGGGGTGGCGAACATCCTGACGGTCTGGTTATAGATCCAACCCGGGTCTGTTGAGGCTGACATCGCGGCGGCTCCTTTGGTGGGGGGTTGCAGGCAATCTGGCGGCCGGTTTCGGTTTGCGCAATCCCTGCCGTGCTGCCTCACCCGGATTGCCTGCCGCGCCAAAGATGGATCGGGCCGCGAAGGCTTGTGGCCAACCATGTCCGCCCCAGGCCCCGGTGGCATTTTCCGCTTGAAAAACATTGCAACGCGGCGCATAGCACCGCCCGAAGCCTGCGCCAAAATCGCGGGCAATATTCCATTGGAGTGACCATGGCCAAAGAAGAGCTTCTCGAATTCCCCGGTGTCGTGAAGGAACTGCTGCCCAATGCGACATTCAAGGTCGAGCTCGACAATGGTCACGAACTGATCGCCGTGATGGCGGGCAAGATGCGCAAGAACCGCATCCGGGTGCTGGCAGGCGACAAGGTTCAGGTAGAGATGACGCCTTACGATCTGTCGAAAGGCCGCATCAACTATCGCTTCAAGTGAGGCTGATACTCGGTTCCGCCAGCCCGCGCCGGAAAGACCTTCTGGCGCAACTCGGGCTGATCCCCGACGCGGTGCTTCCCCCCGATATTGACGAGACGCCGCTGCGGGCCGAGTTGCCGCGCGCTTATGCGGCACGGCTGGCACGCGAGAAAGCCTGCGCCGTGGCCGGGCAGGACGGCGATATCATCCTGTGCGCCGATACCACGGTTGCGCTGGGGCGGCGCATTCTTGGCAAGCCTGCCGATGCGGGCGAGGCGGCGGCGTTTCTGCTGGCCTTGGGGGGGCGCCGGCATCAGGTGATCACGGCGGTGGCGGTGCGCTGTGGCGCAAGGCTTTGGACGCGGGAAAGCGTGTCGGCGGTGAAGATGAAACGGCTGTCGGATCAGGAGTTGAACGCGTATCTGGCCGGCGGTGAATGGCAGGGCAAGGCGGGTGGTTATGCCATTCAAGGTGCCGCCGGGGCGTTTATTCCTTGGATATCGGGCAGTTTCACCGGCATTGTCGGCCTGCCTCTGGCCGAGACAGCAGCACTTTTGCAGGCGGCGGGCTATCCGATCTGGAGGACATCATGATAGGCCGTGTCATTCATCTGGATGTGATCCGGGGGCGCGCGGCGGCGGCGCTGGTGGTGGATGGGCAGATCGAGGATCTGGTGGTTGATCCGGCGGATGATGCGCCGATCACCGGGGCTATTTACCGCGCGGTGGCCGACCGCCCGATGAAGGGGCAGGGCGGCCTGTTCGTGAAGCTGCCTGAGGGGTCGGGCTTTTTGCGGCAGACGGCGGGCATCGCACCGGGGCAGCGGGTGCTGGTGCAGATTACCGGGCCTGCCGAGCCGGGCAAGGCGGCACCCGTCAGCCTGCGCCTGCTGTTCAAATCGCGCTATGCCATCGTGACTCCGGGCGCGCCGGGGCTGAACATCTCGCGCCGGATCAGGGACGAGGATCTGCGGGCGGAACTGGAAGTTCTGGCGCAGGAGGCGATGGCGGGGGCGGCGGATGATCTTGGTCTGATCTTGCGGTCAGCGGCGGTGAATGCAGAAAAAAGTAATATATTACAAGATGTTAAAGATATGCGCGGCCTTGCTGTGGCGGTGCTTGCAGACCTCGCGGGTGGCCCTGAGTTGTTGGTGGAGGGGGCAAGCGCGCAGGAGGTGGCATGGCGCGACTGGGCGGACCCGGCACCTGATGAGGTGGTTGAGGCGGGCTTTGACGCGCACGGGGTGACCGATCTTATCGAGGCATTGTTGCGCCCCCGTGTGGAGTTGCCGGGGGGCGGGCACATGATGATCGAGCCTACCCGGGCGCTGGTTGCGATAGATGTTAACACCGGGCCTGATACATCACCTGCAGCGGGTTTGAAGGCCAATATCGCCGCCGCCCGTGACTTGCCGCGCCAGTTGCGGTTGCGCGGATTGGGGGGGCAGATCGTGGTGGATTTCGCGCCGATGGCGAAGAAAGACCGCGCGATTCTGGATCAGGTGATCCGCGCCACCTTCAAGGGGGACGCCGAGGCCAATCTGGCGGGATGGACCACGCTGGGGCTTTACGAGTTGACGCGCAAGCGCGACAGGCGGCCGTTGAGCGAGAGTTTGGGGTGAAAGGGCACACCAACACCGTGTAGGTCATCTGTCGTGCGGGGTGTCGGGTTTGCGTAACTACGGGGTGCAGTTTGCGGTGGCGGCAGATGTTGTGCATGAATACCAACGGGCGCGCGCGAAAAGGCCGCTTGGTTTTGCAATAAAATGGCGTAGGCTTGGCGCAAGGGCGCGGCGAAAAATTTGCGCCGGGTGGTGAGCATCGGTCTTTTGGGGAGTGCGGCGATGATCCTTTATCCGACGATAGAATTGCAGAACGGCCGCTGTGTGAGCCTGGTGCGCGGGCGCATTGAGGAGCCGGAAATCTGGCATGTCGATCCGGTGGCCAAGGCCCGCGAATTTGCCAAGCTGGGTGCGGAGTGGATGCATGTGACCGACCTTGACGCGGTGAAGGGGCTGAACACCAACCGCGATCTGGTGGCGCGCATCATCAAGGCGGCGGGCATTCCGGTGCAGCTTGGCGGTGGCTTCCGCTCGCGCGGGCGGATCGAAGAGTGGTTTGATCTGGGGGCGGCGCGGATCGTGCTGGGCACGCTAGGGGTGCAGGAACCGGCGATGGTGAAGGATCTGGTCAAGCGGCATCCGGGCAGGATCGCGCTGACGGTGGATGTGTGGAAGGGCAAGGTGCTGGTGGACGGCTGGCGCACCTCAAGCGCCTACACGCCGGAAGGGTTTATCCGGGCCTATTCGGGCACCGAGTTTGCCGCCATCATCATCACCGATGTGGATGCCGATACCGCAGGCACCGAGGCGTCGCTGAGCATGATGGCGTCGCTGGCCGATCTGGCGCAGGTGCCGGTGATCGCCAGCGGAGCGGTGCGCAACATCGACGATGTGGCGCGGCTGAAATACGCAAGCCACATTTCGGGCGCGCTGGTGGGCCGCGCGCTTTACAACCGGACCATCGACCTTGCCGACGCTTTGGCCGAAGCGCGCGGGGCGGTGGGCGAGGTTGCGACGTTTATCTGATGGGGCGGGTATCTGATGGGGCGCGGTGAAATCCGTTCAATCGCGCGCAAATAGCGCACCTTGCAGGCGACGGTTTCGCTTGTCGTTTGGTGCCCGATATGGTTTTACCGCTGGCAGAGATATCGGGGCCTGTCGCGCATTCGGCGGGAGCCAGAAAGGTGGCGCGGGTGCCACCCCTGAGAACGGGAAATGAACATGCGTCTTTCGACCCTACGAACCGGCCTTCTGGCTTTTGGCTTTGGGATTGTGGCCACGGGTGCCGCGATGGCGCAGGCGCTGGAAAAGGTTGGGGTGCCGCACCCCGGTGGCATGGGCTTTCAGCCCGCCGTTACCGAGGGCGCGCGCGATCTGATCTTTCTGGACAATATGCTGAACATCATCTCGCTGGGGATCGTGCTGCTGGTGACGTTGCTGCTGGCCTATGCGGCGTTCCGGTTCAACGCCCGGGCCAACCCCAAGCCCGCCACCTTCACCCATAACGCGCCGCTGGAAGTTGCATGGACCATCGTGCCAATCGTGATTCTGGTGTTCATAGGCTCGTTTTCGCTGCCGGCGTTGTTCCGGTCGCAGGAGATTCCGGTGGCGGATATCACGCTGAAGGTAACGGGGAACCAGTGGTTCTGGAGCTATGAGTATCCCGACGAGGGGGTTTCCTTTGACAGCTTCATGCTGGAGCGGAGCGAGTTGGCGGCGAACGGCTATGCCGACAGCGATTATCTGCTGGCGACCGATACCGCCGTGGTGCTGCCGGTGGGCAAGACCATCGTGGTGGATGTGACAGGCTCGGACGTGATCCACGGCTGGTTGGTGCCCGCGTTTGGCGTGCAGCATGCGGCGGTGCCGGGGCGGCTTGGCCAGTTGTGGTTCAAGGCGGAGAAGGAAGGCATCTACTTTGGTCAGTGCAACGCGCTGTGCGGCAAGGATCATTCGTACATGCCCATCGTAGTGAAGATTGTGTCGGAAGCGGCCTATGCCAAGTGGCTGGAAGCGGCCAAGGCGGGCGATGTGGTGCTGGCGCAGAACTGATTTTCGGCGTGTGAGGCAGCAAGCGGGGCCCCGACGGGGGGCCTTTGCGAGACTTAACAGCAAGGCAGGCCAATGGCCGATACCCAGACATTTGACGAGCCCCATGAGGCGCAGTTCGGCGATTACCTGCAGCTGTTGAAGCCGCGGGTGATGTCGCTGGTGGTGTTCACCGCGCTGGTTGGGCTGTTGGTGGCGCCGGGCGGTTTGCATCCGGTGGAGGGGTTCGCGGCGGTGTTGTTCATAGCGCTGGGGGCGGGGGCATCGGGCGCGCTGAACATGTGGTGGGACGCCGATATTGATGCGGTGATGCGGCGCACGAAAAGCCGTCCGGTGCCGTCGGGGCGGGTTTCGGCGGGTGAGGCGCTGGGGCTTGGCTTGGCACTTTCGGGGATATCGGTGGTGATGTTGTGGCTGGCCACCAATGCGGTGGCGGCGGGGCTTTTGGCGTTTACCATCTTCTTTTACGCTGTGGTCTATTCGATGTGGCTGAAGCGGCTGACGCCGCAGAACATTGTGATCGGCGGCGCGGCGGGGGCGTTTCCGCCGATGATCGGCTGGGCGGCGGTGACGGGATCGGTGTCGGTTGAGGCGTGTCTGATGTTCGCGCTGATCTTCATGTGGACGCCGCCGCATTTCTGGGCGCTGGCGCTGTTCATGAAGGAAGATTATGCCAATGCCGGGGTGCCGATGCTGACGGTGACGCATGGGCGGAAATCGACGCGGGCGCATATTCTGGTCTACACCGTGCTGCTGGCGCCGGTGGCGGTGGCGACGGCGTTCACGCCGATTGGCGGGCCGGTGTATCTGGTGGCAGCTCTTGGCCTGAGTGCGGAGTTTTTGCGCGGGGCATGGCAGATCTGGCGGCGCGACGAGGTGATGGCGGAGGCGGATGGTTACAAGGTTGAGAAGGCGGTGTTCCGGTTCTCGCTGTTGTATCTGTTCGCGCTGTTCGGGGCGTTGCTGGTTGAAGCGGTGCTGCGCGCGCTTGCGGTGGGGGGCTGGTAGATGGCGTTCAAACCCGAACACGAGATGCACCGACGCCGCTTTTCGCGCAATCTGGGGGTTGGGGTGGTGCTGTTGGGGTTTGTCGCGCTGGTGTTCGCGCTGACGGTGGTGAAGGTGACGCGCGGCGATCCGATGGCGGGGTATGATCATCAGGTGAACCCGGAACTGGCCCCGGCGGAGGCGAACCAATGACAACGCAAGGCAAAACTGCCGCATGGCTGGCGCTTTTGGTGGCAACGATGTTGTCGCTGAGTTTTGTCGCGGTGCCATTTTATGATTGGTTTTGCCGCACCACGGGGTTTGGCGGCACCACTTCGGTGGCTGAGGTGGCACCCGATGTCATTTTGGATCAGACTATAGAGATTCGGTTCGATGCCTCGCTTGAGGCGGGGATGCCGTGGGAGTTTGCGCCGCAGCAACGCAGCATGATGCTGCGGATCGGCGAGACGGCCCTGGCATTTTATGATGCCTATAACCCGACCGACCGGGTGATTGCGGGCACCGCCAGCTATAACGTCAGCCCGGACGCGGCGGGCGGCTATTTTACCAAGATCGAGTGTTTCTGCTTTACCGAGCAGATTTTGCAGCCCGGCGAGCGGGTGGTGATGCCCCTGACCTTCTTTGTGGACCCTGAAATTGTGACCGATCCCGAGGGCAAAGTGGTGCGCACGATCACGCTTTCCTATACTTTCCATCAAACTGCGCTTTCCGGCGAGCAGGCAGCCCTTGCCGTGCCCCCTGCAAAGCCGGTAAACTGATCCGACAAAACCTGAGGATGCCACAGATGGCCCATGCCAAGACCCACGATTACCACATCCTGCCGCCGTCGATCTGGCCGTTCCTTGGGGCGCTGAGCGGGTTCATCATGTTCTTCGGCGCGGTGCTGTGGATGCACGGCTCGGGGCCGTGGCTGGGGTTGATCGGGTTTGCGGGCGTGCTTTACGTGATGTTTGCATGGTGGTCCGAGGTGATCCACGAGGCGCAGACCGGCGATCACACGCCGGTGGTGCGGATCGGGCTGCGGTACGGCTTCATCATGTTCATCATGTCGGAGGTGATGTTCTTTGCCGCCTGGTTCTGGACCTTCTTCAAGCACGCGATGTATCCGATGGGGCCGATGAGCCCTATTCTGGACGGTGTCTGGCCGCCCGAAGGCATCGCCACCTTCGATCCCTGGCACCTGCCGCTGATCAACACGCTGATCTTGCTGAGTTCCGGCTGTGCGGCGACATGGGCGCACCATGCGCTGGTGCATGACAACAACAACCGGCAGGATATTAAGACCGGGCTGATCCTGGCGATTCTACTCGGCGCGCTGTTCACCGGGTTTCAGGCCTATGAGTACAGCCATGCGGCCTTTGGCTATGCCGGCAATATCTATGGTGCGTCGTTCTTCATGGCGACTGGGTTTCACGGCTTTCATGTGCTGATCGGCACCATCTTTCTGACGGTCTGCCTGATCCGGGTTTACAAGGGCCATTTCACCCCCGAGCAGCATATCGGCTTTGAGGCGGCAGCCTGGTACTGGCACTTTGTGGACGTGGTGTGGCTGTTCCTGTTTGCCGCCGTCTACGTCTGGGGCCAGTGAGGCTGTGAACCAAAAATCAGGGCGCGGGTCAGGTTTGGCCCGCGTTTTTCATTGTGGAAGCTGCCGATGAAGCTGCGCTTGATCTTTGCGTTGTTGCTTGGGGTGTGGGGTGTCGGGTTTCTGTGCAGCCTTGGCATCTGGCAGGTTCAGCGGATGTATGAAAAGCGCGCCCAGTTGGACGAGATCACCGCAGGCATCAGCACCCCTGCGGTGCCGGTGCCGGTGATGCCCGACCCTGCGACTGACCGCTATCGCCCGGTGACGGTGGAAGGGCGCTTTACCGGCGAGGTGCTGTATGTGCTGTCGGGCAAATCGATGATCGGGGCCGGGGTGCAGGTGATTTCGGTGCTGGAAACTGCAGATCACCGGCGCCTGCTGATTGATCGCGGGTTTTTGCCGGATGATGAGAAGCACAAGGCGTTGGTTGTCACGGAGGCCGAATTCCTTGGCAATCTGATGTGGCCGCGCGACAGCAATCAATACACCCCGCCGCCGGACCCGAAAACCGGCCTTTGGTTTGCGCGGGATGCGGCGGCGATGGCGGCCAAGATGAGCACCGAAGCGGTGATTATTGTGGCGCGCGAGGATACCGGTGACGGGATCGAGGCGATGCCGGTGGATACGGCCTCGATCCCCAATGATCATCAGGGCTATGCGGTTACGTGGTTTTTGCTGGCACTTGTCTGGGCGGTGATGACAGTGGCGCTGGTCTGGCGTATCAGGCGGCAAACGGTTTGAGGGACGCGGAAATGCGCTATGTGTCGACGCGGGGCAATGCTCCGGTCTTGAGTTTTCAGGCGGCGATGATGACGGGGCTGGCGCGCGACGGCGGGCTTTATGTGCCCGAAGCGGTGCCGGTGATGGCTGAGGCCGATATCGCGGCGCTGGCGGGGCTGCCTTATGAAGAAGTGGCGTTCCGGGTGATGCGGCCGTTTCTGGGCGATACCTTTGGCGAGGACGAATTTCGCGGCTTGGTAGCTTTGGCCTATGCCGGGTTTGGCCATGCGGCGCGGGCACCTTTGGTGCAGTTGGGGGCCAATCATTTCCTGTTGGAGTTGTTTCACGGGCCGACTTTGGCGTTCAAAGACTTTGCCATGCAGTTGATCGGCCAGATGATGCAGGCGGCTTTGGCGCGGACGGGCGAGCGGATCACCATCGTGGGGGCGACCTCGGGTGATACTGGCTCTGCGGCGATGGAGGCGTTTCGCGGGCTTTCCAATGTTGATCTGTTCATCCTTTATCCGCATGGCAGGGTGTCTGAGGTGCAGCGCCGGCAGATGACCACGCCGGTGGAGGCGAATGTGCATGCCATCGCAATGGACGGCGATTTTGATGCGGCACAGGCGCGCGTGAAGGACATGTTCAACGATTTCGTCTTTCGCGACGGGGTGCGGCTGGCGGGAGTGAACTCGATCAACTGGGCGCGGGTGCTGGCGCAGGTGGTGTATTATTTCTATGGGGCGGTGGCGCTGGGGGCGCCTGCGCGGGCGGTTTCTTTCACCGTGCCAACCGGGAATTTCGGTGATATATTCGCTGGTTACATCGCGCGCAAGATGGGGTTGCCGATTGCGCGGCTGGTGATCGCCACCAATCAGAACGATATCCTGCACCGCACCATTGCCACCGGCGTGTCGAAGGCCGAGGGGGTGGTGGCGTCGATCTCGCCTTCGATGGACATTCAGATGTCATCGAATTTCGAGCGGGCGCTGTTTGATGCTTACGGGCGCGATGGGGCGGCGATTACGGGCCTGATGGCCGAAATGCAGGCGGGCGGCTTTACCGTGTCGCAAGGCGCGTGGCAGATGCTGCGGGAAACTTTTGCCTCGGGGCGGTGTTCGGAGGCTGAGACGCGGGCCACCATGGCGCGGCTGCTGGCCACCACCGGCGAGGTGCTTTGCCCGCATACGGCGGTGGGGGTGAAGGTGGCGGAGGAACATCCGGGGGCGGAGCCGATGATCACCCTGGCCACGGCGCACCCGGCGAAATTCCCGGATGCGGTGGAGGCCGCGACGGGAGTGCGCCCCGCCTTGCCCGCGCGGATGGGCGATCTTTATACGCGGCCAGAGCGCGTGACACGGATGCCGAATGACCTTAAGGCATTGCAAGCCCTGATCATCGAGAGGATCGCCCGTTGACCCACCGCCTGACCACGCTTGCCAATGGCTTTCGCGTTGTGACCGAACATATGCCGGGTTTGAAATCGGCCAGCGCCGGGGTTTGGGTGATGGCGGGGGGGCGGCACGAAAAACCGGCGCAGAACGGTATCGCGCATTTTCTGGAGCATATGGCCTTCAAGGGCACCAAGCGGCGCACGCCTTTGCAGATTGCCGAGGAAATTGAGGATGTTGGCGGCTATATCAACGCCTATACCTCACGCGAGATGACGGCGTATTATGCGCGGGTGCTGAATGCGGATGTGGGCCTCGCGCTGGATGTGATCGGCGATATCGTGCTGAACCCGGCGTTCGACAAGAAAGAGATCGAGGTGGAGCGGCATGTGATCTTGCAAGAGATCGGACAGGCGCTTGATACCCCCGATGATATCATTTTCGATTGGCTGCAGGAGGCATCCTACCCCGATCAGGCGTTTGGCCGCACCATTCTGGGGCCGGAAGAGCGGGTGTCCAGCTTTACCCGCGCCGATCTGAAGGGCTTTGTGGCCGAGCATTACGGGCCGGGTGCGATGATACTGGCCGCCGCCGGTGGGGTGGATCACGACGCCATCGTCGCACAGGCCGAGGCAATTTTTGGTGCGATGAAGCCGAAGCCCGCGACCAGCTTTCAGCCCGCGCGGTTCATCGGGGCCGAGCGGCGCGAGGTGAAGGATCTGGAGCAGGTGCATTTCGCCATGGCCTTTGATGCGCCGGGCTACCGGCACCCGGATGTCTACACCGCGCAGGTTTACGCGATGGCGATGGGGGGCGGCATGTCGAGCCGCCTGTTCCAGAAAATCCGCGAGGAGCGGGGGCTCTGCTATTCGATTTTCGCCCAAAGCGGCGCTTATGAGGATGCAGGCCAGATCACCATCTATGCCGGAACCTCGGCGGAGGAGATTGGCGAGCTGACCAGCCTGACGGTTGACGAATTGAAGCGGGCGGCGGGCGATATGGCCGAGGCCGAGGTGGCGCGGGCGCGGGCGCAGATCAAGGCGGGGATGCTGATGGGGCTGGAAAGCCCGTCGAGCCGGGCCGAGCGGATTGCGCGGCTGCTGGCGATTTATGGCCGGGTGCCGGAGGTGGACGAGGCGGTGGCGCGGATTGATGCGGTCAGCACCGCAGATGTGCGGCGTTACGGCGAGGCGATGATGGGGGCGGGTTCCGCGCTTGCGCTTTATGGCCCGGTGAAGGCGGCACCCGGGCTGGAGGCGATCCGCGAGAGGCTTGCCGCCGGATGATGCCGTTTCGCCGCAGGCCAAAGATCGAGACCGGGCGGCTGACCTTGCGGTTGCCGCAGCATGCCGACTGGCGGGCCTGGGCGGCGCTGCGCGATGTGTCGGCCGCACATCTGATGCCGTGGGAGCCGGTCTGGGCGCATGATCATCTGGCGCGGCGGGCCTTTACCAACCGGGTTTACTGGGCTGGACGGGCCGAGGCGCAGGGCACGGCGCTGCCGCTGTTGTTGATCAGAAGAACCGATCAGCAACTGCTGGGGGCGATCACGCTGGACAATATCCGGCGCGGGCCGGTGCAGGCGGGCACGCTTGGCTATTGGATCGGCGCGCCGTTCGTGCGGCAGGGCTTCATGCGCGAGGCGGTGACGGCGATGGTGCATCACGCCTTCAACGCGATGGACCTGAGCCGGATCGAATCGGCCTGTCTGCCGGAGAATGCGCCGTCGCGCGGGGTGCTGGAGAAATCGGGCTTCAAATACGAGGGTGTGGCGCAAAGCTATTTGCAGATCAACGGGCGGTGGCGCACCCATGTGCTTTACGCCAATTTGCGTGGTGACAGGCGTGGGCGCACCGATGCGGGCTGAGGTGGGCGGCGATGGGCGGCGATGGGGGGTGACATGCTGAACCCGGCGGATGCGGCGTTTCTGGCCGGGTTGGCGGTAGCCTTGCCCGAGGGCACTTTGCACGCCCCCGAGCCCGGGTATTTGCAGGAGCCGCGCGGGCGCTGGCGGGGGCAGGCGGGGGCGGTGGCCAAGCCGCGCAATACTGCCGAGGTGGCGCGGATCATCAAGGTGGCGGCGGCGGGCCGGGTGGGCGTGGTGCCCTGGGGCGGCGGCACCGGGCTGGTCGGCGGGCAGATCATGCCGGAGGGGCCCGCGCCGCTGGTGCTGTCGCTGGAGCGGATGGCGGCGGTGCGCGGGGCATATGCCGACGAGAATGTGCTGGTGGTTGAGGCGGGGATGATTGTGGCTTCGGCGCAAGATACGGCGGCGGCGATCGACCGGCTGTTTCCGCTGTCGCTGGCCTCGGAGGGAACGGCGCGGATTGGTGGGGTTTTATCGACCAACGCAGGCGGCCTGAACGTGCTGCGCTATGGCAATGCGCGCGACCTTTGCCTTGGGGTTGAGGCGGTGTTGCCGGATGGGTCGGTGTTCAACGGGTTGAAAAGGTTGCGCAAAGACAACACCGGCTATGATCTGCGGCACTTGTTGATCGGCGCCGAGGGCACTTTGGGGGTGATCACGGCGGCGAGTTTGCGGCTTTATCCGGTGCCTGCATCTGTGGCGACGGCGCTGTTGGTGGTGCCGGACCCGGCGGCGGCGCTGGCGCTGTTGACGCTGGCCGGGGGGCAGGTTTCGGGGATGATTTCGGCGTTTGAGCTGATCCACCGGATGGGGTTCGATTTTCTGGCCGAGGTGATGCCTGAGGTGCGCGCGCCGTTTGATCCGGTGCCGGAGTGGATGGTGCTGATCGAGATCGGCATGCCGGGCGGGTTTGGCGGCGCGGAAGCGGCGATGGCGGGGGTGCTGGAGGCGGCGATGGCGGCGGGGCTGGTGGGCGACGGGGTGGTTGCGGCCTCGGAAGCGCAGCGGGCGGGGTTGTGGCGGCTGCGCGAGGCGATCCCGGAGGCGAACCGGCGGATCGGCGCGGTTTCCAGCCATGATATCGCGTTGCCGCTGGGGGCGGTGCCGGAATTTATCGCGCGGGCGGGGGTGGCGCTGGCCGCTTTGGGCGACTGGCGGATCAATTGCTTTGGCCATCTGGGTGATGGGAATTTGCATTACAACGTGTTCCCGGTTCGCGGAGGTGACCGGAAAAACCATGAAAATCAGCGGGATGCGGTGAAATACTGCGTGCATGATCTGGTGGCGGCGCTGGGGGGATCGGTGTCGGCGGAGCATGGGATCGGGCGGTTGAAGGTGGCGGATCTGGAACGCTATGGCGATCCGGCCAAGCTGGCGGCGATGCGGGCGATCAAGGCGGCGCTGGACCCTTTGGGGATCATGAATCCGGGAGCGGTGTTGCGCGGGGGGTAAGGCGGAGAAGAAACGCCCCGCCGGGAGAACCCGACGGGGACGCTGGGGTGGGTTGGGTCACGTGTTTGCAAGCAGCGCCCAATCAGGGTGGGTAACCCTGACCCGATCAGGGATAGAGTGATTCTGCTTAAGAAATGGTAAACTGCGATCAGATGCCTTCAAATTCGCACAAGGCGTGCACGTCCATTCCCAAAGCTTCAAGCTTGCGGCGGCCGCCAAGCATCGGCAGATCAACGACAAAAGCGCAGCCAATCACTTCGGCACCAAGGCGTTCTATCAGTTTGATCCCGGCCTCGGCGGTGCCGCCGGTGGCCAGCAGATCATCGACCAGCAGGATCTTTTCGCCCGGCTGCATCGCATCGTTGTGCACCTCGACCACCGCCTCGCCGTATTCAAGCTGATAGGCCTGGCTGATGGTCTGGCCGGGGAGTTTGCCCTTTTTGCGGATCGGCACGAAGCCGGTGGAAAGTTGGTGTGCGACGGCGCCGCCGAGGATGAAGCCGCGCGCCTCGAGCCCGGCCACTTTGTCGATTCGCAAGCCTGCGTAAGGGGTTAGCAACTGATCTATCGCCATCCGGAAGCCGCGCGCATCGGCGAACAGGGTGGTGACATCGCGGAAGAGGATGCCCTCATGCGGGAAATCGACGATGGTGCGGATGTAGTCTTTGACAGTTTTCTTCATGAGATCAACTATTTAAGACGCGGCCAGCGACCGTGTCGAGTTTCGCCAAAAGGGCAGGATCGCGTTTGTCGGGGGCGGTCATCAGGGCATGGGTGAGGGCGGTATCGCAGCCGTGCGGGCAGGGCGTGCGGGGGGTGCCGAGCAGGGCGGGGAGGCGGGTGATCAGGGCGCGGGCCTGGCCTGCGTTGGCGGTAAGGGTTTGAATGACCTGCGATACATCGACCGCGCCATGCCCCTCGTGCCAGCAGTCGTAATCGGTGACCATGGCGACGGAAGCGTAGCACAGTTCCGCCTCGCGGGCGAGTTTGGCCTCGGGTTGGCCGGTCATGCCGATGACGTCGGCGCCCCAGCTGCGGTAGAGGCGGGATTCGGCAAGGGTTGAGAACTGCGGGCCTTCCATCGCGAGGTAGGTGGCACCCTGATGCACGGTGATACCCGCGTCGCGGGCGGCTTCGGCACAGGCGGCGTTGAGGCGGGTGCAAGTGGGGTGGGCGAGGCTGACATGGGCCACGCAGCCGGGGCCGAAGAAGGATTTCTCACGCCCAAAGGTTCGGTCAATGTATTGATCTACAATGACAAAATCACCCGGCGCGAAATCTGCGCGCAAAGACCCCACGGCGGAGACCGCCACCAGATCGGTGCAGCCGAGGCGTTTCAGCGCGTCGATGTTGGCGCGGTAGGGCACCGAGGTGGGGCTGTGGACATGCCCCCGGCCATGGCGCGGCAGGAAGGCCATCGCGGTGCCGTTGAGGCGGCCCACCAGCACTTCGTCGGAGGGTTTGCCCCAGGGGGAATGGGCCTTGACCCAGCTTGCGCCCTCCAGCCCTTCGATCTGGTAGACGCCGGAGCCGCCGATCACGCCGATCATGGTTTGCATGCTGCCTCGCTGGTTTGCGGGGCCGAGTGTAGGGGGGGCGGAGGCGGGCGGAAAGGGGGCAAAATAGGGTTGAAGGTGATATGCTGGCGGCGTTGATCTGGTATGGCTGGCGAAACGGCGGGGCGGGCGATGATCGAGGTGGTTCTGGCGGAGGTGCGGCGGCTGTTGGCGGGAGTGGCGGAAGCGCGGCCCTATCTGGCGGAGTGGCCGGAGGGGCGGGTGCGCAGGGATTGTGCGGCGGCGGGTTTGCCGGTGTGTGATTGGTTGGGGCGGCTGGACAGGCGCGATCCGTTGGTGGCGGCGGTGGTGGCGGCTGAGGAGTTGGCGTGGCGGCAGACCTATGGGGTGGCGGATTTCGGGGCGGCGTTCCTGCGCGGCTATGGCTGGAGCGAGTTCATCGGGTTGCGCGGGCCGGTGCCGTCGGTGGCGCTGGCTTGCGGGGTGCTGTTGCTGGCGCCGGGGGTGATGTATCCGGCGCATGCGCATCAGGCCGAAGAGGTGTACCTGCCGCTTTCGGGCACCGCCGAATGGCAGCAGGGCGGCGGCAGTTTTGCGCCCGCGCCGCCCGGTTCGGTGATTTCGCACGCGCCTTGGGTGCCACATGCGATGCGGGCCGGGGCGGAGCCGATGCTGGCGCTTTATCTGTGGCGCGGCGGTGATCTGGCGGCAAAATCGGTGATCCTGCCGCCGCAGGCCCTGTGACCGGGGCACCTCAGATGATGGTGATGGCGGCGGTTTGCGAGATGTCGATGCCGATCAGCAGGATCTGATCGCCGGTGGTGCCGTAGTGCAGGATGGCGTTGGCGCCCGAAGAGGTGAAGCTGTGGGTTGTGCCGGGGGCGAGGTTGATCCGGTCAACGGCGAGGTTGAAATCGGTGATCTGATCCGCACCGTCGCGCAGGGCGAAGATGAAGGTGTCGATGCCGCCGCCGTCACCGCCGGTCAGGATATCGTCACCACGGCCGCCGGTCAGCCGGTCGCTTTCGGTTCCGCCGTCCAGACTGTCGCGGCCAGTGCCGCCAAAGAGGGCGTCGGCGCTGGAGCCGCCAAGCAGGGTGTCGTTGCCGTTGTCACCGCTGAGGCTGTCTTTGCCGCGCCCACCGTCCAGCCGGTCGCTGCCGTTGCCGCCAAAGCCGGTATCATTGCCCGAGCCGAGGAAGAAATCGTCGTTGCCGTCGCCGGTGGCGACGCTGTCATTGCCCGCGAGATTGAAGGGGGTGCCGTCTTGCGAGAGGTCGCTTGCCAGCACCTGATCGCGGCCGGATTTGCCGGAATAGGCCCAGCCGAGGGGGAGGAACAGGTGTTCAACGGCGGCGTTATCGGTGCCGGTGGCATCGCTGGTCATGGCGCTTTGCAGGGTAGTGGCGGCGATGTTCAGGCCGGTGAGGGTCATGGCGGTGCTGCCGCCCGAGAACACCTCGATGCTGGTCAGGGTGCCGCCGGTCATCAGGCGCAGGCCATCGACCAGCGCGAAGGTAAAGCCGCTGCCCCTGATGCCGTAAGCGGTGGTGCCGCTGGCGGAGAAAATGATGCTGGGGCCCCAGCCGGTGATGGTGGCGGTGGCCAGTTTATCGAAGGCGTCGAAGAAAAAACCGGGCGCGGTGTTGGGAAACGAGGTAAAGGTGACGGATGGCACGGCGGGCTCCTGTTGGCGTAATCAGCCGCAGGGGTAGCACGCGGACGGCGCACAAGCCACTGAATTTGCTTGGCGCCGTCCTGATATCAGACAGGATCGCGGGTCAGATGATGGTGACCGAGGCGGTTTGCGAGATGTCGATGCCGATCAGCAGGATCTGATCGGCGCCGGGGCCGTAATGCAGGATGGAATCGCTGCCCGAGGCGGTGAAGGAGTGGGACAGGCCTGCTGCAAGGTCGATCCTGTCGGAGGCGAGGGTGAAATCGTTGATCCGGTCCGCGCCGTCGCCGGAGGTGAACATGAAGGTGTCAACGCCGCCGCCGGGGCCGCCCGCCAGCGTGTCGTTGCCGGTGCCGCCAAGCAGGCGGTCGCTGCCCCGGCCGCCGTCAAGGCTGTCGGCGTCGGCCCCGCCGCGCAGAAAGTCTTTCTCGCCGCCGCCGAGCAGGGTGTCGCTGCCTTTGCCGCCGTACAGCAGATCGCTGCCAAGGCCGCCGTCGAAGCGGTCGTTGCCGGTGCCACCATTGGCGGTATCATTGCCGTTGCCGAGGAAGATATCGTCATCGCCGCCGCCGCTGTTCATCACATCATTGCCCGACAGGTTGAGCGGGACGCCATCGCTGGAGACGGCGGAAGCGAGGAAAACGTCGGCGGCGTTGTTGCCGGTATAGGTCCAGCCGAGGGGCAGGAACAGGTTCTCGATCGCGGCATTGTTGGCGCCGGAATTGTCGGCATTGATGGCGGCCTGCACGGCAACCGCACTGAGGCCGAGGTTGGTGACGCTCATCTGCAAGGCGCCGCTGAGGCGGAAATCGACGCCGTTCATGGTGCCGCCGGTGATCGCCGGTTGGCCGCCCACCAGCCCGAAGGTAAAGCCGGTGCCGATGATGTCGAAGGTGACGAGGCCCTGGGTGAGGAAGATATGGGTGGTGGTGAAGGAGGTGACGACGGCGGTTGAGGTGAGCACGTCTATGGCGTTGTAAAAGGCGGTGGGGGAGCTGTTGACGCCGGGGGCAAAGGTAACGCTGGGCATGGAAATCTCGCTTGAAATGGGGTTGAGGATGGGGATTCGTAGCACAAAGCGGGGTTCTGGGCGACTGTTTTGGAAGGCCGCGACGGGGTTGGCCGTGCGTTTCACGTCAGGGTTGCAGGGTGGGGTTGGTGATCGGGCATTGCGGGGGGATTTGGCGGGCGTTAACCTTGGGTTCAGGACTGCTGCACAAAGTGGTGCGGGCGGAAAGTCGGGGTACACCCCGACCTACGGAGACGGGATCGGGGGCGGGATCGGGATGAACCATCTATACTATGGCGACAATCTGGTGGTGCTGCGCGACAGCATCGGGGATGCGAGCGTGGACCTGATCTATCTGGACCCGCCGTTCAATTCCAACGCCAGCTATAACGTGCTGTTCAAGGGGCCTTCGGGCAGTGGGTCTGCCGCGCAGATCGAGGCGTTTGATGATAGCTGGCATTGGAACGATTCTGCCGAGGCGGCGTTCGGCGATGTGATGCGGGGGGGGAATGCGGCGGCCAGCACGATGCTGCGGGCGATGCGGAGTTTTCTTGGGGATAACGACATGATGGCCTATCTGGCTATGATGGCGGTGCGATTGGTGGAGTTGCACCGGGTGTTGAAGCCGACGGGGAGCCTATATCTGCACTGCGACCCGACGGCGAGCCATTATCTGAAGATATTGCTGGATGCGGTTTTTGGGGCGAGTGGCTATCGCAACGAGATCATCTGGCGGCGCACATCAAGCCATAACAGTGCCAAGCGGTGGGGACCGGTGCATGACACGCTGTTGTATTACGCGAAAAGTGACGCCATCCGGTGGAATGGGGCGTTCGAGTCTTATGACGAAAAGTATCTGGACCGGTTTTACCGGTTTGCCGATGACAAGGGGCGGTTTCGGATCGGTGACCTGACAGGGGCCGGGGTTCGGAAGGGCGATTCTGGCAAACCCTGGCGGGACTATGATCCAACCTTGTCGGGCAGACATTGGGCGATCCCTACCGGGTCGATCAGGAGGGCCGGCATCAATGGCGATTTTGATACTTTGTCGCCGCAAGGCAAGCTTGAGCGGCTGGATGAGATCGGCCTGATCTACTGGCCGCCCAAGGGCAAGGTTCCGCAGTTCAAACGCTATCTTGAGAATGATCGCGGCGCACCGGTTCAGGATGTGATTTCGGATATTGGCCCTTTGTCTTCGCAGGCGGCAGAACGCCTCGGCTATCCCACCCAGAAACCGGTGGCGCTGCTGGAGCGGATCCTCAATGCCTCCAGCAACCCCGGCGACACCGTGCTCGATCCGTTCTGCGGCTGTGGCACCACGGTGCATGCGGCGCAGAAACTGGGGCGGGCGTGGATTGGCATTGATGTGACGCATCTGGCGGTGGGGTTGATTGAAAAGCGGCTGCGCGATGCGTTTGAAGGGGTGGAGTTTGTGACCCACGGGGTGCCGCAAGACCTTGAGGGCGCGCGCAACATGGCGGCGCGCGGGCGCGGGGACAAGAATTACTATTTCGAATTCGAGAAATGGGCGCTGAGCCTGATCAATGCACAGCCGGGCAACCTTTCCAAAAAGGGCGCGGACAAGGGGATTGATGGCAACCTTTACTTTGGCGCCAAGCACGAGGGGCGCGGGATTGTCAGCGTGAAGGCAGGCGATAACGTGGGGGTGGCGATGATCCGCGATCTGCGCGGGGTGATGGAGCGCGAGGGGGCGGGGATCGGGGTGTTTCTGACACTGACCGAGCCCAGCAAGCCGATGCTTACCGAGGCGGCGGGGGCGGGGCAATATGAGCTTGCCGGTTTCGCGCCGGTGCCGCGCATGCAGATCGTGACGATTGCGCAGGCGATGGTGCTGCGCGACCGGGCGGTGCAACTGCCCGCGCGGCGGGATGATGGCTTCAAGCGGGCGGCGCGCGAGGTTGACCGGGCGGCACAAGGCGCGCTGGACCTGTAGGGCGGGGTGTACCCCGCCATGCGCTTTGGCGGTGGCGATGGGTGCTATTTGTCGTCGGGGCGTTTCAGTTCGAACACATGGCGGACGATGGTGTAGTCGCGGTAGCCCATGCGGGCGACAGGGTGGTACGTGCGGGGGTCGAACTGGCCGTCTTTCAGGCAGGCGTTGTCGATGTGGATGCCGGTCACCTCGCCGAACACCGCGAAGTTGTCGGTGCCGCGCAGGCGGATGATCCTTGTGACCTCGCATTCGAGGGTGGCGGGGGCCCTGGCCGCGCGGGGGCAATTTATGGTGGTGCATTCGGCTTTGGCCACGCCTGCGGCGGTAAACTCGTCGGTGCCGGCGGGAAAGCTGCGGGAGGTGTCGGACATCTGCTGCAGCGCGGCCTCGGCCACGAGGTTGACGGCGAAGACGCGGGTGCGGCGCAGGTTGGACAGGCTGTGTTTGACGCCGGTGGAGGCGAACATGACTTGCGGCGGGGTGTAGGCCACCGCGTTGAAGAAGGAGTAGGGCGCGAGGTTGTCACCAAGCGCCCCGCGGGTGGAGATCCAGCCGATGGGGCGCGGCGTAACCAGCGCGTTGAACGGGTTGTGCGGCAGGCCGTGGCCATCGGCGGGGCGGTAGAACATGCGGGCTCCGGTGCAGGGGCGGGATGGGGTTTGCTGTTGCAGTATCGCCATGTTAGGCGCGTTTCCAGATGATTCCGGAAGGGTGCGATGTATCAGTTGGAAGAAGAGGCCGAGGCGGACTGGTGGGAGGTGGAGGCGCTTTATGACCTTTGCTTTTCGCCGGGGCGGACGGCGCTTTCCAGCTATCGGTTGCGCGAGGGGGTGGCGACGGTGGCGGCCTTGTGTCTGACGTTGCGCGATGATGATGGCAGTTTGGCCGCTGTGATCCGCTATTGGCCGGCTGAGGTGGGGGGGCAGGATGTGCTGTTGCTGGGGCCGGTGGCGGTGCATCCGACGCGGCAGGGCGAGGGGTTGGGCGGGCTGCTGATCCACGAGAGTCTGGCGGAGGCGCGGCGTCTGGGCTGGGAGCGGGTGATGCTGGTGGGGGATGCGCCCTATTACGGGCGGTTCGGGTTTCGGCGGCTGGAGGCGGTGGAGATGCCGCCGCCGACCAACCCCGACCGGGTGCTGGGGCTGGAGTTGAAGCGCGGCGCCTGGGCGGGGGTTGTGGGGCAGGTTTCGCGGGCGACGGGGGGTGCGGGGGGGTGAGGGGTTTTGCGGTGCGGGGGGTTTTGGGTGCGGGGCGCGCCGGTTGACTTTGGTGGGGCGGGAAAGGCTTGTGTCGGGCCGGGTCTGCCCCCATGTTGCGGGGATGAGCCAGTTGCCCGCCCAGTTGCCCGCCCAGTTGCCCGTCTTGAACACCTTGCCGCCTGACGCTGAAATCGCGGCTTTGGCGCGGGCCTACAAGCGGGCCAACGGGCCGGTGATGGCTTTGGTGAACCGGCTTGGCGGCGGGGTTGAGGCGCAGATGGCGGCGCTGCCGGGCGGGGTGCGCCGCGAGGTGGAGCGGGTGACGCTGGCCGCCCTGACGGCGGCGCATAGGGTGGCGGGCTTCGGCCGTTTTGCCCCCGACGTTGGGCCCCGGGGGGCGATGCTGGCCGCGGTGGCCACCGGTGCTTTGGGCGGGGCGGGCGGGCTTTTGGGGTCGATTGCCGAGTTGCCGGTGACCATCACCGTGATGCTGCACGCAATCCGCCGCGAAGCAGTGGCTGCGGGCTATGATCCGGCCGAGATGGCGACGCGGGCGGCTTGTCTGGAGGTGTTCGCGGCGGGCTCGCCGCTGGGTGGCGATGACGGGGTGAACACGGCGTTCCTGTCGGCGCGTCTGACGATGACCGGGCCTGCGGCGCAGAAAATCATCGCGGTGGTGGCGCCAAGGCTGGCGGCAGCGATGGGGCAAAAGCTGATGGCGCAGGCGGTGCCGGTGTTGGGGGCGATCACCGGGGCGGGGTTGAATGCGGCCTATCTGAACTATTATCGCGAAGTGGCGCGGATCCGCTTTGCGCTGTTGCGGCTGGCCGAGCGGCACGGGGCGGAGGTGGTGCTGGCGGAGTTTGCCAAGGCTGCGGAAACCGCGAAGATCGGCGGGCGCCGGGGGTGAGGGGCTTTGGTGCCGGGTGTTTTGGGCGGGATGTTTTGATGTAAGTCAAATCCGACAAGGGAAACAGGGAGGGAAGGGGCGTGTTTCTGGCAAAACTCAGCCCGTGGCCAAGAGCGGGGGTTTCACACCCCCGCGCCCGCTGTCCAAGAGCGGGGGTTTCACACCCCCGCGCCCCCGTGGGATATTTGGGCAGTAAAGAACGGGGGATCTCGGAGCGTGGGGGCGGGGGCGCTTGCCTGGCTATTCGCTTTGGCGCGAGAGCCATTCCATCAGGCGGGGGCGGGCGGTGTTGTCGCCGGCGGTGCGGGCGGCGTTGATGATCTGGGCGGCCTCGGCGAGGTTGACGCGGCGCAACAGGGCCTTGACCGGGCCGATGGAGGCGGGGCGCATCGAGAGGGTTCTGAGGCCGATGGCGGCGAAGGCCAGCGCCTCGACCGGGCGGCCCGCGTCTTCGCCGCAAAACGACAGCCGGGTGTTTGAGGCCGTACAGCGGGCGACGATGTGTTCGAGGAAGGTGAGGAAGGTCACGTTGAGGGTGTCGTAGCGTTTGCGCACGCGCTCGTTTTCGCGGTCGGCGGCGAAGAAGAACTGCTTCAGGTCATTGCCGCCGATGGAAATGAAATCGGTGAGCTGGAAGAAGGCATCGGGGGCGTAGGCGAGGCTGGGGGTTTCCAGCATCGCACCGATCTCGACCTTTGAAGGGATCGGATGGCCGATGCTTTTCTCGCGGTGCAACTCGCGGAACATATGGGCGCGGGCCTCGGAAAACTCTTCAAATTCAGCGATGAAAGGGAACATCACGCTGAGGGGTTGCCCGCGCGCGGCGCGGATCAGGGCTTGCAACTGCATCCTGAGCACGCCGGGCTTGTCCAGCCCCACCCGGATGGCGCGCCAGCCCATCGCGGGGTTCGGCTCGTCTTGCGGCTTCATGTAGGTCAGCACCTTGTCGGAGCCGATATCGAGGGTGCGAAAGGCCACCGGGCGGCCTTTGGCGGCATCAATCACCCGGGTGTAAAGCTGGGCCAGCTCATCCCGGCGGGGCATCTTGTTGCGGATGAGGAATTGCAGTTCGGTGCGAAACAGACCCACACCCTCGGCACCCGAGCCTGCGAGGCTGGGCAGATCGGCCATCAGGCCCGCGTTCATCAGCAGGGTGATGCGGGTGCCGTCGCGGCTGGTGGCGGGCAGATCGCGCAGGCTGGCATAGCGTTTCTGCGCCTCGGCCTGCATGGCGATCTTGTCGCGGAACGAACGGGCGATGGTGTCTTCGGGGCGCAGGTGCACGAGGCCCTGATCGCCGTCCACCAGAATGGCATCGCCGTTCAGCGCCTCGGAGGTGATGCGTTTGGCCTGAATGACCAGCGGGATGGCCAGCGCGCGGGCGACGATGGCGGCGTGGGAGCCGACCGAGCCTTCCTCCAGCACCACACCGCGCAGTTTGCGGCCATATTCAAGCAGTTCGGCCGGGCCGATGTTGCGCGCGACCAGCACCGGGTTTTCCGGCATCTCGGCGCCGGTATCAAGGCCCTGGCCGGTGAGGATGCGCAAAAGGCGGTTCGACAGATCATCCAGATCGTGCAGGCGTTCGCGCAGGTAGGCGTCGGGCACCTGTTCAAGGCGGTTGCGGGCGGCGGATTGTTCTTTCTCTACGGCGGCCTCGGCGGAAAGGCCGCGCTGGATATCCTCTTCCATCCGGCGCAGCCAGCCGCGCGAATGGGCGAACATGCGGTAGGCCTCAAGCACGGCTTTCTGATCTTTATCAAGGCTTTCGGCGGCCAGAAGATCATCGACCGATACCCGCAACTCGCCCACCGCGGCGCGGATGCGGTCGATCTCGGTCAGGGGATCGTCGGCCACCGGGTTGGTGACGACGACGCGCGGTTCGTGCAGCCAGACGCGGCCTTCGGCGGCCCCCTCCTGCCCGGTGCCGCCGCGAAACAGCACCGGCTGTTTGTGCAGCGCCCCCATCGCCGAGCCTTCGCCCGCGAAAGCCCCGAGTTCGGCCATTTCGGCCAGCACCATGGCGACCACTTCGAGGGCATAGATCTCGTCATCCGAATAGGCGCGGGCGGCTTTGGATTGCACCACCACCACGCCCAGCTTTTCGCCTACCCGCTGAATGGGCACACCGAGGAAGGAGGAGAACAGCTCTTCGCCGGTTTCGGGCATGAAGCGGAAGCCCTTTTCGCCCGGCGCATCGGCGGTGTTGACGGGCTGGCCGGTGCGGGCGACGCGGCCCACGAGGCCCTCACCCAGGCGCAGGCGGGTCTGGTGGACAGCGTCCTGTTTCAGACCTTCGGTGGCGCAGAGTTCCAGCGTTTCGGCATCGCGGAAGAGGTAGATCGAGCAAACCTCGGTGCCCATCGAATCGGCGATCAGGTGGGGGATAAGGTCCAGCCGTTCCTGGCCTTTGCCCTTGGACGCCAGCACATCGCGCAGGCGGCGCAGGAGTTTCCGGCTGTCACTTTCGCTGCGTTCGGGCATCGGCCTTGCCTTTCCGGGGGCGTTTGGGTGGTGGGGCGCTGGTCGGATTGCCTCTCTCTATAGGCGAGGTTGCGCAAAAAGGGGAGAGGGGATGGCGGCGGGCATTGCGGTTTCGGTGCAAGCGTGGCGCAGGGCTGGCGGGATCTGCGCCCGGACCGGAAAGAAAACTCTCCGGGGGAGAGTTTTCCGGTTCGTTGCCTGAAGGCGGGACGCCGTAGGGCAAGGGGTTATCCGCGATCGGGTGGATTGGGCAAATTGGGCGCGCCTGGCTGGGCTGGTGCATTTACGCGCCTGCCGAGCGGCAGGCAGGCGCGCCCAATTTGATTGAAATCAAATCGGGCAAGAAATGGGGAAAGGCGGCGCAAATTTATCCCGTCTTAAAGGTATTTCGCGGCCTCCAGCCGGGCGAATTTCTTCAGGCGGTCGCCGTGGTCGGCGAGGAAGGCGGCGGCGCGGGGGGCGTCGTGTTTGGAGAGGTCGCGCAGCCACCCTGCGATGGCTTTCTGGATGAACCAGTCGCGGTCGTCGGCGTAAAGCGCGCACCAGCCGAGCACGCGGTCGCGGATGGCAAGTTCCTGCGGTTTGGGGTGGTTTTGCTTGGTGAAGGGCAGGGTGGCCACCAGCGCCGCGCGGCGTTGCCACATCAGGGGCGAGATGGTCCAGCCTTCCACGTCATCGATGCGGGACGGGTCGGCGGTGAGGCGTTTCTGGGCGGCGATGCAGGCGTGATCGGCGATGGCCCAGGCGTCGAACTGGGGCACCCATTCACAGATCAGCGCCCATGCAGCGGCGTCGGGGTGGAGGCGGGCCTGCGTGAGCAGTTTGGCGGCGGCGATGCGGGCCTCGTGGATGTCGCTGGCCCAGAGACGGGCGGCGAGGGCGGTGCGTTGATCGACGTCGGTGGTGGTGCGCCATGTGGTGGCAAGGGCGGTGATGTCGGGCACCGGAATGCCGAGGTAGGGGCGGGCGGTTTTGTGGTAGGTGGCGGCCTCGGCGGCCTTTTCGGGGTTACCGAGGGCCGTCAGTTGGGCGAGGGCGTCATCCGGGGTCACAGATTGGCCTCGATGCCGGTGGGAAAGCCATCAAGGGTGGTGCGGTTCTTTTCGTCCCAATAGGCCTTGATGCCGTCGGGGCCTTTGCCGGCGGCCCATGTGTCGGCGTCGGTGCGTTCGGCCTCATACCCCATGCGCGGCACGCCGTAGCCGCAGGAGGTTTGCACAAGGTCGATGGTCATCTCATAGAGTTGGCGGGCGGCGATATCTGGGGGAAAGGTGGCGTTGCCTTCCTGCCAGCCGGGTTCACCGACGTGGATGGTGCGGGCGGTGCCGTAGCAGCGCAGGATCAGCGGTTGCGCATCAAACGAGCACCACATCAGGGTCATCCGCGGATCGAGCAGCAGGTGGCCTGCGGTCTCGTTGCCCGAGCCGGTGGAGTTGCGCCACAGGATCTGGTTCGGGCCAAGGACGCGCAGGCTGTCGGAGCCTTTCGGCGAATTGTTCACCCGGCCGGTTGCGGCGGCGGTGGCCACGAAATACAGCTTTTGCGCCGCGATGAAGGCGGTATGGGCGAGGGACAGCCTGTTGAATTGTTTGCTCATTCATTCCACCGTGACGGATTTTGCGAGGTTGCGGGGTTGGTCCACATCGGTGCCTTTGGCGATTGCCGTGTGGTAGGCCAGCAGTTGGGCGGGGATGGCGTAGAGGATCGGGGCAAACAGGGGGGCTGTCTCGGGCATGGTCAGGGTGCGCCAGCAGCCCATGCCCGCCTCGGCCACGCCTTTGGCGTCCGAGATCAGCAGAACGCGGCCATGGCGGGCCATCACCTCTTGCATGTTGGAGACGGATTTCTCGAACAGGGCGTCGCGGGGGGCGAGCACGATCACCGGCACGCGGTTGTCGATGAGGGCGATGGGGCCGTGTTTGAGTTCGCCCGAGGCATAGCCTTCGGCGTGGATATAGCTGATTTCCTTGAGTTTCAGCGCCCCTTCGAGGGCGAGGGGGAACATGGCACCGCGACCGAGGAACAGCACGTCCTGGGCTTCGGCCAGATCATCGGCGATGCGGGCGATCTCGGTTGAGAGGCTGAGGCAGTGGTTCATCAGGCCGGGCAGGGCGGCGAGGCTTGCAAGGTGTAGAGCAAGGGCTTCGGGGGTCAGGCGGCCCCGGTCTTGCGCGGCTTTCAGCGCCAGCAGGGCGAGGGTGGTCAACTGGCAGGTGAAGGCCTTGGTGGAGGCGACCCCCACCTCGACCCCCGCCATGATCGGCAGGGCCAGATCGGCCTCGCGCGCGATGGACGAGGTGGGCACGTTGACCACCGCCACGATTTTCGCCACCTTGTCGCGGGTGTAGCGCAGGGCCGCGAGGGTATCGGCGGTCTCGCCCGACTGGCTGACAAACAGGGCCCAGCTTTGCGGCGACAGCGGCGGCTCGCGGTAGCGGAATTCCGAGGCGATGTCGATGTCGCAGGGCAGGCCCGCAAGCTGTTCGAACCAGTATTTGGCGACGTGGCAGGCATAGGAGGCGGTGCCGCAGGCGACAAGGGTGATGCGGTCCACGCCGGTGAAATCCACCTCGGCGGGCAGGGTGAGCGTGGCGCCCTGCACATAGCGTTGCAGGGTGTTGGCGATGACCACCGGCTGTTCGGCGATCTCTTTGGCCATGAAATGTTTGTAGCCGGCCTTTTCGATGCGGGTCTGATCAAGCTGGATGCGGGTGATCTCGCGGTTGGCCAAGCGGCCATTTGCGTCATAGATATCAGCGCCTTGGCGCGTCACGCGCACCACGTCGCCTTCCTCCAGATAGGCGATGCGGTCGGTCATCGGGGCAAGGGCTATGGCGTCGGAGCCGACAAACATCTCGCCCGTGCCATAGCCCACGGCGAGGGGCGCGCCTTTGCGGGCACCGATCATCAGATTCTCGTCGCCGTCAAACAGGAACAGCAGCGCGAAGGCGCCGTGGAGTTCGGCGACGGCGGCCTGGACTGCTTCAAGGGGCGTCAGGCCGGTGGCGAGGTGCAGTTCCACCAGCATGGCGGCGGTTTCACTATCGGTATCGGTCGCATGATGCAGGCCCGCGGCGGCAAGGCGTTCGCGCAGGGCGCGGAAGTTTTCGATGATGCCGTTATGCGTGACCATGACGCGGCCGCAGGCATGCGGGTGGGCGTTGGTCTGGGTGACGGCACCGTGGGTGGCCCAGCGGGTTTGGCCGATGCCGGACTTCCCCGCCAGCGGGTTGTGCACCAGCAGGTCCGAAAGGTTCACCAGCTTGCCCACCGCGCGGCGGCGGTCCAGGCGGCCCCGGTTGACGGTGGCGATGCCTGCGGAATCGTAGCCGCGATATTCAAGGCGTTTCAGCGCCTCGACCAGCAGGGGGGCCACTTCATTATTGCCCAGAACGCCGACGATACCACACATTAAACTTTTCCTTTCGCGGCTTTGATGGTGCGCAGCCTGTCTATCAGGCGGGTGGCGAGGCCGGGTTTGGTGATCTGGCGCGCGCGGGCGACGGCGAGGGCTTCGGCGGGCACATCTTCGGTGATGACCGAGCCTGAGGCGGTCATCGCCCGCGCGCCGACGGTGACGGGGGCGATCAGCATGGTGGCCGAGCCGATAAAGGCGCGGGGGCCGATGGTGGTGCGGTGTTTCATCACGCCGTCGTAGTTGCAGGTGACGGTGCCCGCGCCGATATTGGCAAATTCGCCCAGATGCGTATCGCCCAGATAGGTGAGATGGCCGATTTTGGCACCTTCGTCGATGATGGAGTTCTTGATCTC
>JANNAV010000056.1:0-2434 GCA_031384695.1 Paracoccaceae bacterium | reverse complement strand
GGTGCCGCCGCCGGTCAGCCGGAAATCGGTGATGCCGCCGTCGATATCGGATTGAAAACTGTCGACGACCATCTTCATTTCATGCGCGCAGCCTTCCAGCAGGGCGCGGATCAGATCGTGGCGTTCGTGATAAAGGCCAAGGCCCAGGAACGCGCCCCGCGCCACCGCGTCGTAATAGGGGGTGACTTGACTGGCCATAAAGCTGTGGAACAGCGCGCCATTGGCCCCGGGTTTGGACCGCCCCGCCTGATCGACCATCACTGAATAGACGCTGCGCTTGGTAAGTGCACTTTCGTCCAGCTCGTTGCGGCCCAACTGATCGCGCCACCAGCGCAAACTGGCCCCGAGCGAAAACGCGCCGCCCTCGATATCCCAGGCCCCCGGCACACCGTGCCCGCCCCACCACAGCTTGTTGCCCTTGATCCGCGCCACGCTGTCAAGATGGGCCACCATCACGCCCGAAGTGCCGACGGTAAATTCGGCCATGCCTTGCCGGATCACGCCCGCCCCAATAGCCGCACATTGTTGATCACCGGCACCCCGGCACAGGATCATGCCTTCGGGCAGACCGGTTTCATGAGCCGCCGCGCGTGACAACCGCCCGGCCATGGTGGCAGGCGTGCTGACCGGGGGCAGGCGGTCACGCCCGATGCCGCAGATATCAAGGATGCGGTCGGACCAATCCAGTTTGGCAATATCCATCATACCGTTCAGGGTAAGGGATGCGGGATCGGTCGCCCAATCCTCGGCCCCCATGCGCCACAGGAAGTATTCCTGCCCGTTGACGAACCAACGCGCAGCATCGAACAGGTCGGGTTGGTTTTCGCGCAGCCATATGATCTTGGCCGCCGACCACAGCGGGCTGATCTGCATGCCAGTGTGTTTCTGATGTTCCTCAGGCGTGAATTTCGCCGCAATCGCCTCGACGCTTTTCAGCGCACGGCCACAGTTCCACACCAGTGAATTCATCAGGGGGCGGCGGTTTTCATCCAGCAGGCCAAAGGTGCCGCGCTGACTGGAAAGGCCGACCGAATGATAGGCCTCGGGTGGCAGGTTGGCATTGGCCACGGCCTGTTTGGTAGCCGCACAAATGCCGTGCCAGACGGCATCCATGTCCTGCTCGATCCAGCCGGGCTGGGGCGAAGTGCAGTCGTATTCGCGGTAGCCTTGCCCAACCGCATTGCCGGCCTCGTCGAACACGATCACCATGCAGCCGGTGGTTCCGGCATCAATCCCGACAAAGGCGCGTGTCGTGGTCATATCTCGTCCCCCCCCTCAGGAAATAGCCGCAATCCAGTCCGACAGCAGTTTCAGGAACCGCAGGCGTCTGGCGGCCTGATCGACGCTCAAGCCCAGCAGCAGCTGCGACTTGGCGGTGATCACATCTTCGGCCCGCTGCGTGGCCGCATTGGGGCTGATCGCCAGCACCGTATCGCCAGAACCCGCCCATCCGGTATTCACCGGAAACTCGTAAGGTAGCAGCGCGTTGGGCCATGTCGCATCCAGCCGAACCGCCTCTCCGGCGTTTTGCCAGACGACATAGCAGTGAAAATCTGCAACCCCGGCATCGCGGATCATGGCGCGCAAGCGGGCTGGCATCGACGCGGCCTGGGGAATGCCGTCGGCAAAATCGCCCGAAACCAAGACGACCTCGGCCACTTCGCCGCGCCTGCGCAACAGATCGCGCAACAGGATGTGTTTGGCGGTGCAAGCACCGCGCCCAGTGCGCATCACCGCCTCGGGCGAACGCTCGCCACTGGAGAAATACGCCAGTTTGCGTACGGCATGATAAATGCCCGGCACGTCTTCAGCGCCATGACTGGTCATGAACGCATCAAGTGCCAGATTATAGAGTGTTGTGGCATTAGAAATAAGCATGGCCATCGTCGATATCAAACAGATGCCATTTGTCACGGTTGACCGTCATGTAGCAGGCGTCATCGGCCACGCCCGCAAATTCGGTGCTGGTTTTCACCCTGATCCGAGCATCGGCAAGCTGCACATCCACCAGCATATCGCCGCCCAACAACTCGGTCACAAAGATTTTCCCCTCAATCACCGGGCCATCGGGGCGCGTGGTTGAAATGCTGAGCGCGTCGGGACGCACGCCCATCCGCACTTCGCGATTTGCCGCGCCATTGATCAGCGCCACTTGCGGCGGCAACAGGGGAATGCTGAAATTTGGGTGGGTCAGAACCACCTGACCACCTTCGGTGCGCAATTCCCCGGACAGGAAATTCATCGCAGGCTCACCGACAAAGCCCGCAACCCAGGCGTTGACGGGGCGGTTGAAGATCTCGCTGGGTGTGCCCCATTGCTGTAATTCGCCGTCATGCATCACCGCGATCATATCGGCCATCGACAGCGCTTCCAGCTGATCATGCGTCACATAGATCATCGTGGTGCCAAGGCTACGCTGTAAATGCTTGATCTC
>JANNAV010000039.1:0-15302 GCA_031384695.1 Paracoccaceae bacterium | reverse complement strand
GTCCGCATGGCCCCCGGCATCATTCTGGGCGACGCCAAAGCCGAGATCACCGCCACCGACTGGGCCGAAGCAGCCGCACCCTTCGCGAACCGCGCCCTCGATATCCTCGAATCCTACGCCCCCGGCACCCGCGCCAAAATCCTGGGCCAGCGCATCGTGCCGCCCTCCGAACTCGCGCAGGAAAACCCCAACCTCGTTGGCGGTGATCAGCTTTGCGGCTCGCATCACCTGTCGCAGCACTTTCTTTTCCGCCCCGCCCGCGGCCACGCGGACGGCTCCACCCCGATCCCGAACCTCCACCTCACCGGCGCCGCGGTCTGGCCCGGCGCAGGCACCGGGGCTGGGCCGGGCTATCTTCTGGCACGCAAACTCGCAGGCAACTGATCAACAACAGGGAAAACAAAATGAACCTCAACCGCCGCAGCCTTCTGCAACTCTCCGCTGCCACCGCCGCACTCACCGTCACCGGCATCCCCGCGATTGCCGCAATTGACGAGCTGGTGATCGCCTATAACGTGTCCTTGCCAAGCTGGGATCCCACCGTTGGCCCATCGGCGGTTAACCCAACGATTCAAGGGCTTTACCAGTCGGTCTTCGACCAGTTCATCCTGCAACAGCCCGATCTGAAACCCGCCCCCGGCCTGCTGACCGAATGGGGCTGGAACGACGATAAGACCAAAATCATGATGACCGTCCGCGAAGGTGTGACCTGGCACGACGGCAGCCCCTTCACCGCCGATGACGTCGCATGGTCGCTGGAGCGTGCCGGCAACCCCGACACCGGCAACCCGATCCAGTTCGTTTGGGGCAGCCTTGCAAACTTTGTCGTCGACGGCAACAAGATCACCGCCGATGTGAAATCCTTCGATCCCACCATCTTCAAATGGATGTATTTTCTCACCGGTTACGTGCTGCCGAAAGCCTATTACGAAAAGGTCGGGGCCGAAGGGTTTGAGGCCGCCCCCATCGGCACCGGCCCCTATATGGTTGATAAATTCGAGCGTAACGCCTTCGTCCGCCTCAAGGCCAACGCCAGTTACTGGGGCGGCAAACCCGCCTTTGAAACCGTCACCATCAAGTTCGTCACCGACGCCGCCGCCCGCGTGGCAGAAGTGGAATCCGGCAATTCGCACGTCACCCTTGAGGTGCCCTATGAGGAGTTTGACCGCCTCAAGGCCACCCTCACCGGCACCGCCACCCCGATCTCGGATATCGGCATGATTTTCCTCAACGATATCGAGGTGATGAAAGACCCCAACGTGCGCAAGGCCGCCGCCCACGCCATCGACAAGAAAACCATCATCGCCCGGCTGCTGTCGGGCTACGGCGTGCCGATTGATACGCTGGAAACCCCTGAATACGACGCTTATGATGCCGCCATCACTGTGCCATATGACGAGGCCAAGGCGATAGAGTTGCTGGCGGCCTCGGGCTATTCCGTTGATAACCCGGTGAAATTCAAGATCCAGACCACCAAGGGCTTCAAGCCCAAGGATTACGAGATGATCCAGGCCATCGTCGGCCTGTGGCGCAAGGTGGGCATCGAGGCCGAGATCGAGGTGTACGAGATCGCCAAGCATTACGAACTCCGCGCCGCCGACCAACTCGCCCCGGCAGCCTTTTACAACTGGGGCAATTCGGTGGGCGACCCCACCACCTCCACCGGCTTTGCGATGTTCGGCCCCTCGCCGCATTCGGTCTGGGATGGCGAGGATCTGATCAACATGATCGGCCCCCTCTGGGGCGAGAAAGACGAGGCCACGCGGATCGCGGGCTGGAAGGCTGTTGACGCCTATGTAGCTGAAAACGCGCTGGTTATTCCGTTATTGCAATATGTGCAGCCGATCCTTGCTGCGCCGGGCGTGATCGTGACGCCGCATGCCTCGGGTGCGCTGCTGCCGCATCTGATGACCCGCGCCTGAAACAAAAGGGCCACCCGGAAGGGCGGCCCCAGCCCCCAGATGCGTATCCTCCGCACCCTTGCTCTCCGCCTGATCACCACCGCGATCACCCTGCTGGGCGTCGCGGTGATCGTGTTCGTGGTGATCCGCGTCGTCCCCGGCAACCCGATAGCGATGATGCTGCCCCCCGGCGCCACCGACGCCGACATCGTGGCCCTCACCGCCCGCTACGGGCTTGATAAATCCATCCCCCAGCAATTCCTGATCTGGGGCGCGGGTGTCGTGCAAGGCGATTTCGGCACTTCGATCACCACCCGCCAACCGGTGCTGGCCCTCGTGCTGGGCCGCCTGCCCGCGACCCTCGAACTTTCCGTCATGGCCCTGCTGATCGCCATCCTGATCGGCGGTGCCACCGCACTCACCGGCACCGCCAGGCGCGGCACCGGCACCGAGGGCGCGATTGATGTGGCCAACGGCATGGCATTATCAGTGCCCGATTTCCTCTGGGGCCTGATCCTGATGCTGTTGTTCGGGGTGCTTATCCCGCTGTTCCACATCTCGGGCCGCGTCTCGCCCGCCCTCGATCTGCCTTTTACCACCAACTTCTACCTCACGGAATCCGTCCTCCGCCTGCGGTTCGACCTCTGGCTTGATATCACCAGTCACATGCTGATGCCCGCCCTTGCGCTGGCCATCCCCCTCGCCGCCATCATCGGGCAACTGCTGAAACAAAGCCTCAAGGAAACCATGCACCTCGATTACGTCACCCTCGCCCGCACCAAGGGCTACAGCGAAACCCATGTGATCCTGCGCGAGGCGCTGCCCAACGCCGTGCTGCCCACCCTCACCCTTGTCGGCGTGCAATTCACCTTCCTGATCGGCGGCACCGTGATCATCGAGCGGCTGTTTTCCTACGAAGGCCTTGGCAACATGGCGATAGACGCCGTGATCAACCGCGATCTGCCGCTGATCCAGGGCATCGTTTTGCTGTTTGCCGCGCTTTTTACCGCCGTCAACCTGACTGTCGACCTCGCCTATGCCACCCTGAACCCCCGCCTGCGCCATGCTTGATGCCCGCACCCTTCCCCAAAGCCGGCCGACCCGCCGCCTCGTCCTGGCAGCCGGCTGGTTGGTCCTGCTGGGCCTCGCGGCCATGCTTGCCCCATGGATCGCCCCCAAAGACCCCCTCGCGCAAGACCTGTTCCTTGGCCGCCTCCCCCCCTTCTGGATCACCGGGGCCGAGCCCGGCTACTACCTCGGCACCGACAGCCTTGGCCGCGATGTCCTCTCGCGCATCCTTTATGGCACCCGCGTCGCCCTCACCGTGGCGCTGATCGCCGGAACCCTCACCTGCCTGATCGGCGCCACCCTTGGCCTTTTGGCCGGATATCTGCGCGGCTGGGCCGATACCCTGATCTCGCGCTTCATCGATATCTGGATGGCCTTCCCGCCGGTCCTGTTTTCGATCCTGCTGGTCGCCGTCCTCGGCCCCGGCCTGATCTCGATCATCATCGCCATCGTGGTGATTGATTGGACCCGCTTCGCCCGCGTCATCCGTGCCGAGGCGATGACGCAAGGGGCGATGGATTACGTGGCCTCGGCCCAAGTGGCCGGGCGCGGCCGCTTTGGCATCATGCTGACCGAGATCCTGCCCAACGTCCTGCCCACCATCCTCGTGCTGCTGACGCTGGAGATGGGCATCGCCGTGATCGTCGAGGCGATCCTGTCGTTCGTCAACCTGTCGATCTCCACCGATGATCCCACCTGGGGCGGCATGATCTCGGAAGGCCGCGCTTCGGTGCATCAGGCGTGGTGGGTGCTGGTGTTCCCGCTGATCACCCTGTTCCTGACCGTGCTTGCCTTCTCGCAACTGGGCGAGGGCTTGAAAAACCGCTACGATCCGGTGCTGAGATGAGCTATCTCGCCATCCGCAACCTGTCCCTGCGCGTCAAAGGCACGCCGCACCGCCTGCTGCGCGCGGTTTCGCTGGATGTGGCGGCGGGCGAAGTGCGCGGCCTCGTCGGCGAAAGCGGCGCCGGTAAATCCATGATCGGCCGCGCCATTCTCGGTATCCTGCCCCATGCGGTGGAGATCATCGCAGGCAGCATCACCCTTGGCGGCACCGATCTGCTTGCGCTGCCCCCCACCCGACGCCGCACCCTGATCGGCGCCACCTGCGCCCTCATCCCGCAAGACCCGCTCACCGCCCTCAACCCCTCGCGCCGCATCGGCCCTCAGATCACCGACCGGCTGGTTGATATCCTGCACTGGAGCCGGACTGACGCCGACGCCCGCGCCCGCGCCTTGCTGAATGAAGTGCAGATCGACGATGCGCCCCGCGTGTTGCGCGCCTATCCGCACGAACTCTCAGGCGGCATGCGCCAGCGCATCCTGATCGCCTCGGCCTTCGCGGCTGAGCCCAAACTGATCGTGGCGGACGAGCCCACCACCGCCCTTGATGTCACGGTGCAAAAGCAAATCCTGAAACTGATCGCCACTATGCAGGCCCGCCACAACACCGCCCTGCTGTTTGTCACCCATGATCTGGGCGTGGTTTCCAAGGTCTGCCAGAATCTGTCGGTGCTGTATGCGGGCCTCATCGTGGAAAACGCCGGCACCCCGGATTTCTTCCGCGCACCCGCCCACCCCTATTCCCGCGCCCTGCTTGCAGCCACCCCGAAATACACCGACCCCCTCGGCGCGCTTACCCCGGTGCCCGCCGCAGTCCTCGCAGGGATGACGGCGGAAATTGCCGCCGCCGACAAGGCGTGGTCCGATGCCTGATCTTTACACCGTGAAAAACCTGCGGCTCTCGTTGCCCGATCTCACCCGCAAACCGCTGCTGGGTGCCGCCCCCCGCATTCCCATCCTGCAAGGCCTCACCTTCACCATCGCCAAGGCCGAGATCATCGGCATCGTCGGCGGTTCCGGCTCGGGCAAATCCACCCTTGGCCGCGCGCTCGTCCGCCTGCTGGAACCCACCGGCGGCAGCATCCACTTCGATGGCCAGGACATCACCCACGCCAGCCAAACCACCCTGCGGCCCCTGCGTCACCGCTTTCAGATGATCTTTCAAGATCCGATGTCGTCGCTCAATCCGCGCCACACCACCGGCCAGATCATCGCCAGCCCCCTGCACCTGCACGGCCACCCCAACCCCGCCAAGGCCGCCCTCGCTGCGCTCGATCACGTCGGCCTGCCCCAAACCTATGCCCGCCGCTATCCGCACGAACTCTCCGGCGGCCAGCGCCAGCGCGTCGGCATCGCCCGCGCCATCGCCCTGAAACCCGAGTTCATTCTGGCGGATGAGATCACCTCGGGCCTTGATGTGTCGTCGCAGGCGCAAATCCTCGCCTTGCTGGAAACCCTCGTCAAAACCCTCGGCCTCACCCTCGCCTTCATCTCGCATGACCTCAGCGTGATCCGCCGCCTGACCAGCCGCATCCTCGTGCTGCATCAGGGCCATATCGTCGAAGACGCCCCCACCGCCCAACTTTTCGCCGCCCCCGCCGCCGCCTATACCCGCGAGTTGCTCGCCGCCATCCCCCTGCCAGACCCGGATCAGCCATGGGCCTGATCCCGCTTCCCAAGCCCCGCCGCAACCCCTATAAGGCCCTCAAATCCCAAGGTAGGGCCGATGATGCGCAGCGCCGAGATCACCCGCAAAACCAATGAAACCGCCATCGCGGCCGCCCTCAATCTTGATGGCACCGGCACCGCCAGCATCCAAACCGGCGTCGGCTTTTTCGATCACATGCTCGATCAACTCGCCCGCCACTCCCTGATCGACATCACCCTTTCCGCCACCGGCGATCTGCACATCGACGATCACCACACGGTCGAGGATTGCGGCATCGCTTTGGGTCAGGCCCTCGCCCGCGCGCTGGGCGACAAGCGCGGCATCCGCCGCTATGGCCAGTGCAACCTTGCGATGGATGACGCGCAGGTCGCCTGCGCGCTCGATCTTTCCGCCCGCCCCTACCTCGTGTGGAACCTCACCTTCCCCACCGCCAGGATCGGCACTTTCGATACCGAACTGGTGCGCGAGTTCTTTCAAGCGCTGGCCACCCACGGCGGCATCACCCTGCACATAGACCTCATACACGGCATCAACAGCCACCACATCGCCGAGGCCGCCTTCAAATCCCTCGCCCGCGCCCTGCGTCAGGCGGTTGAACCCGATCCCCGCGCAGGCACCGCCCTCCCCTCCACCAAGGGCGCTTTGTAAGGGGCCGCACATGCTCACGGTTCTGGTCGATTACGACAGCGGCAACCTGCATTCCGCCGAAAAAGCTTTTCAGCGCATGGCGTTGGAAACCAACGCCGGCCAGATCCTCGTCTCCTCCCGCCCCGAGGATGTCGCCCGCGCCGACCGCATCGTGCTGCCCGGCGACGGCGCTTTCCCCGCCTGCCGCGCCGCCTTGGGCAGCTACGGCGGCCTGTTCGAGGTCATAGAGGAGGCCGTCACAACCCGCGCCCGCCCCTTCCTCGGCATCTGCGTCGGCATGCAGATGATGGCCACCTGGGGCCGCGAATACAGCGACACCCGTGGTTTCAACTGGATCAAAGGCGAGGTGATCCGCATCACCCCCACCGCACCCGCGCAAAAAATCCCCCATATGGGCTGGAATGACCTGATCATCGACCACCCCCACCCCGTCCTGCAAGGCATCACCACCGGCGATCACGCCTATTTCGTCCACTCCTTCCAGTTCCGCGCTGATAGCCCGGCGGAACGTCTGGCCCATGTTGAATATGGTCAGGATATCACCGCCATCATCGGGCGCGGCACCATGGTGGGCACCCAGTTTCACCCCGAGAAATCGCAAAAAACCGGCCTGCGCCTGATCGCCAACTTCCTCAACTGGAAACCTTAGGGTGGATCTTGCCGCCATCCTCGCCCGCATCGGCCAGACCATGCGCGACGCCACAGACCGGGGCGAGGTTGCCAGCTACATCCCCGAACTTGCCCGCATCAGCCCCGCCCGGTTCGGCATGGCCATAGCCCTGCCGGGCGGCGAACTTTACCAGACCGGCGACGCCGAAACCCCCTTCTCGATCCAGTCAATCTCCAAGGTCTTCACCCTCGCCATCGCCTTGGGCCGCCTTGGCGATCAGCTTTGGAACCGGGTGGGCCGCGAGCCTTCGGGCCTTGCCTTCAACTCGATCCTGCAACTGGAACACGAGGCCGGCATCCCGCGCAACCCCTTCGTCAACGCTGGTGCCATCGCCGTCACCGATGCGATCCTCGAAGGCCAGCAACCCCGCGCCATCCTTGCCGAACTGCTGCGCTTCATCCGCACGGCGGCGGGTGAAGATGATATCCACATCAACGCCGCCGTCGCCCGCTCCGAACAGGCCACGGCGCACCGCAACATGGCGCTGGCCGAATTCATGGCCGCGATGGGCAACATGCGGAACCCCACAGCACTGACCATCGGCACCTATGTGCACCAATGCGCGGTTGAAATGTCGTGTTCGCAGCTTGCCCGCGCCGGGCTGTTCCTGGTGAACGCGCCGGGCTGCCCGCGCCTCGTGTCGCCCGCCCGCGTGCGGCGCATCAACGCGCTGATGATGACCTGCGGCCATTATGACGGCTCGGGAGAATTCGCCTACCGCGTTGGATTGCCCGGCAAATCCGGCGTCGGCGGCGGCATCCTCGCCATAGCACCGGGCCGCGCCGCAATCTCCGTCTGGTCCCCCGGCCTGAACGCGCAAGGCAATTCCAAACTGGGCACAGCGGCCATCGAGGCCCTCACCCGCGCAACCGGCTGGTCAGTGTTCGGCTGACGCGCCCGTCCACCGCCACCAACCCCAAAGCCACCAAGCCAAACCCCGCCAGATGCCCAGCCTCCAACCGCTCGCCCAGCAGCACCACCCCCAACCCCACAGCACTCACCGGGATCAGAAACGTCACCAGCAGCAGGTTCACCGCCCCCACCGAAGCCAGCAGCCGGAAATAGATCACATAGGCCAGCGCGGTTGACAAAGCCGCGATCCCTACCACCGCCAGAACCACCCGCAGCCCCGGCACCTCCATCGCCCAAGGCCGGTCCACCCAGAGCCACAACGGCGTCAGCATCAGGCTTGACGCCGTCACCTGCCCGAACGCCGTCTGCAACGGTGCCACCCCAAGGCTGCGAAACCGCCGCCCCCAAACCGCTGCACAGGCATAGGAAAACGCCGCCGCAAGGCATGCCAGCTTTGCCGCCAGCGCACCCCCAACCCCCGCCCCCGCCAGCATCACCACCACACCCGCAAACCCCAAGGCCAGCCCCAGCGCCTTGCCGCCGCTGATCCGCTCGTCCCTTGTGACCAGATGCGCCACTACCATGGTGAACAGCGGCGTCGTCGCGTTCAAAATCGCCGCCAGCGCGCCGCTGATCTGCCCCTGCGCCAACACGAACAGCGTGAACGGCACCGCATTGTTCAAAAACCCCATCACCGCCAAGGCCCGCCACACCGCCCAGCCGCGCGGCATCGCCGTGCCAGACCCCCGCAACACCAGCGCCAATATCGCCGCCCCCAGCGCCACCCGCCCGAAAACGATGCTCAGAACCGGCAAGCCTTCCAGCGCCACCTCGACAAAAAAGAAAGACCCGCCCCACAACAGGGACAGGACCATCAGCAACAGCCAATCTTTGAAATTCATCCGCCACACCCTCCGCAAAGGGCAAAGCTATCCGGGCCGCCGCCTTGCCGCGACCCGGATCCTGCGGCTTACTTCACCCGCTTCCAGGTGCCGCCATCGCGGCAGATCCCCAACACGCAGCCCCGCACCGCAAGGCTGTTGCCGGTCAGCTTCATATCCGAACTGTAGGTCTTGTCACGGTCCGGGCTCCAGACCTTGCCATCGTCATAAACTCCGTCGCCATAAGCCACCATATCCCAGATGATCTTCTTGCCGATGTTGTCGCTATCAAGCGGCGCACCGGCCTTGTCGAAAGACTTGATCAGCGTGCCACAAAACGCCGTCCCGCAAGGCTGCACCTTGATATAGCCGTAATTGCCATTGTCATCGGGCTTGGTCTGCCAAACCCCCTCCACCGGATCACCGGCAAAAGCCGTGCCCGCCGCAAACACCATCGCCGCCGCCCACAGAACTGTCTTCATCACCTGTTCCTCCCTCAAGGTTGTCGCCAGTCTTTCCCACATTCGCCCCGCCAATCAAGCGTGACGTTGGGTCCAACGCCAAACTCCGCCCCCTTGGCATTCGCCGCAGCCCTGCGTATGACGCCTGAAAAGAAGGAACCGCCCGATGATCCTCTACCCCGCAATCGATCTCAAGGACGGCGCCTGCGTCCGCCTGCTGCGCGGCGACATGACGGCTGCCACCGTGTTCGGCCTTGATCCCGCAGCGCAAGCCCTCGCCTTTGAGAGCCAAGGCTGTGAATGGCTGCACCTCGTCGATCTGAACGGCGCCTTCGCGGGCAGCCCTGTCAATGCGGCGGCGGTCCGCGCGATCCTTGGCGCCATCAGCGTTCCCGCCCAGCTTGGCGGCGGCATCCGCGATATGGCCACCATAGCGATGTGGCTGGAGGCGGGGCTTGCCCGCGTCATCCTCGGCACAGTCGCGGTGGAAAACCCCGGCCTCGTCAAAGACGCGGCCTGCGCCTTTCCCGGCCAGATCGCCGTCGGTATCGACGCCCGCCAAGGCCGCGTCGCCACCAAAGGCTGGGCCAATGAGACCGATATCCTCGCCACCGACCTTGCCCGCTCCTTTGAAGACGCAGGCGTCGCCGCCCTGATCTACACCGACATCGACCGCGACGGCGCCATGGGCGGCCCCAATATCGAAGCCACCGCCGCCCTCGCCCGCGCCGTCACCATCCCCGTCATCGCCTCCGGTGGCGTGGCCTCGCTCGCTGATCTGATTGCCCTGCGCGATACCGGCTGCATCAGCGGCGCCATCTCGGGCCGCGCGCTTTATGACGGGGCAATTTCCCTGCCCGAGGCCCTCAAAGCCCTCAGAACCGCCTGAGCCCCCCTTTTCTGGCCCCTCTCAAAGCGCTACAAACCCCCATGCTGAAAACCCGTATCATCCCCTGCCTTGATGTCGCCGATGGCCGCGTCGTCAAAGGCGTCAATTTCGCCAACCTGATCGACGCGGGCGATCCCGTCGCCGCCGCCCGCGCCTATGACGCGGCGGGCGCGGACGAGCTGTGCTTTCTCGATATCATGGCCACAGAAGACAACCGCGCCACGATGTTTGATCTGGTCACCCGCACCGCCGAGGCCTGCTTTATGCCCCTCACGGTGGGGGGCGGCGTGCGCAGTCACCATGATGTGCGCAAACTGCTGCTGGCGGGCGCGGACAAGGTCAGCTTCAACTCCGCCGCCGTGGCCTGCCCCGATGTGGTGGCCGAGGCCGCCATGCGCTTTGGCGCGCAATGCATCGTGGTGGCAATCGACGCCAAAACCGTCAGCCCCGGCAAATGGGAGATTTTCACCCACGGCGGCCGCCGCGCCACTGGCATTGATGCGGTGGAGTTTGCCCGCACCGTGGCCGCCAAAGGTGCGGGCGAGATCCTGCTCACTTCGATGGACCGCGACGGCACCCGTCAGGGCTTCAACCTGCCCCTCACCCGTGCCATCGCCGATGCGGTGCCGGTGCCGGTGATCGCCTCGGGCGGCGTTGGCACGCTGGATCATCTGGTTGACGGCGTCATCCTCGGCGGCGCCTCCGCCGTGCTGGCGGCCTCGATCTTCCATTTCGGCACTTTTACCATCCCCGAGGCCAAGGCCCATATGGCCGCAGCCGGCATCCCGATGAGGCTTCAATGACCACCCTCACCCGCCTTGCCGCCACCATCGAGGCGCGCAAATCCGCCAATCCCGCCAATTCCTGGACCGCCAAACTCCTCGCCAGCGGCCCTGAGAGCTGCGCTGCGAAATTCGGCGAAGAAGCGGTTGAGGCGATCATCGAAGCCGTCAAAGGCGACCGCGCGCAACTGACGCTGGAGGCTGCCGACGTGCTCTACCATCTTCTGGTCATGCTTGCCGCCCGCGATGTGCCCCTCGCCGATGTGCTGGCCGAACTTGACCGCCGCGAACACCGTTCCGGCCTCGCCGAAAAAGCCGCCCGCTGATTGCTTACGCCCTATCGTCCTTGGCACTGCCCATCACCACAAAGGTGGTGATCGCCTGCACCTGCGGCAGCACCCCCAGCACATCGGTGTGCCAGTGCTTGTAGGCCGCAAGATCCGCCGCCTCCACCCGCAGCAGATATTCCACCGTGCCGGTGATGTTGTGGCATTCGCGCACTTCCGCCGCGCGCGACACCGCGCGCTCGAATGCCTCTTGCGCGCCTTTGGTGTGGCTGTTCAGCCCCACTGTCACATAGGCCACAAAGCCGGTTCCCAGCTTGAGCGGGTCCAGCACCGCCCGGTATCCCTTGATGACCCCTGTGCGTTCCAACTCCTGCACCCGGCGCAGACAAGCCGAGGGCGACAGCCCGACCCTTGCCGCCAGATCAAGGTTTGCCAGCCGCCCATCACGGCACAGTTCCCGCAATATCCGCGCGTTTATATCATCAATCTTCACCATTGATTGCGAAAATAGCGGCAAATCCCGCCGGAACGCAACCCCTGACCGGGCAGGCGCTGCAATACTGCCGCCATGACCCATGACCTGCTGGCAGCCTTGATCACCTTTGCTTTCGTCACCTCGATCACCCCGGGGCCGAACAACCTGATGCTGATGGCCGCGGGCGCCAATTTCGGCTTCCGCCGCACAATCCCGCATATGTTCGGCATCAGCCTTGGTCACGCGCTGATGGTGTTTCTGGTGGGCCTTGGCATCGCGGGCCTGTTCACCACCTTCCCCGCCACCAAAACCGCGCTGAAAATCGTCTCGATCCTCTATATGCTCTGGCTTGCCTTTAAGGTGGCCACCGCCGCCGCCCCGTCCGAGGGCCGCGCCGCTGGCA
Source organism: Paracoccaceae bacterium (assembly GCA_031384695.1). GTDB lineage: Bacteria > Pseudomonadota > Alphaproteobacteria > Rhodobacterales > Rhodobacteraceae > JANNAV01. Next base: position 3,473 of record JANNAV010000039.1, on the reverse strand, counting down.
CGCCAATGACATTCCTGCAAGCCGCCGCCTTCCAATGGGTCAACCCCAAGGCCTGGTATATGGCGATCTTTGCCATCACCAACTATGCCGCCAACACCAGCCTTGTCGCCTGCGCCATCGTCGCCATCGTCTTTGCCTGTACCAACCTGCCCTCGGTTTCGGTCTGGGCGTGGATGGGGCAGCAGCTGCGCCGCTGGCTCACCAACCCCACCCGCCTGCGCGCCTTCAACTGGACGATGGCCGCGCTGCTGGCGGCCTCGCTGATCCCGGTTTTGCAGCTTTAGAGCGGATTTTCTTCAATCTGATTCAGATTGAAGAAAATCCAAGACAAGATCAGCTTGGGAATGTTGCGTGTTGTGTACAATCGGGTGAACCCGATTGTACGCAACACGCTCTCTAATCCCGGTCTGACCGCCAAGCATTCCTGCCGGTCGCCCCATCCTACAGCGCATCTACCAGCCGCAACAGGCACTCGGAGTTGCCTTCGGGGGTGCCGTCAAGGGCCCCCAGCCCGATCAATGCCGCATAAAACAAGCGCGCCTTTTGGGCTGCAACCTGCGCATTCGCGCCTGCCTGCCCGAAACACCCGGCCACAAATGCCATGCGCCCGGCATCAACCCGTTGCAAGATAACCGCAACATCAGGCGAAAACCGCGCCCATTCGCGCAATGCAGGCTCCGCTGCTGCACCACCATGCGCAGGATCGTGCTCCAGATCGGTCGCAATCCTGACCAGCGCACGCAGCCGTGGCAAGCCTTCGGGCAACGGATCAAGCATTGTCAGGATCTGGCGGTAAGCCACCTCCTCCCAATAGCTCAGCATCGCCGCACGCCAATCCGCAGGGTCGGTGAAGTGCCAGTAGAACGATCCCTTGGTCGCCCCCAGATCACGTGCGATGGCCTCAACGCGCAACGCCCCGACACCGGCCGCCGCCAAGGCCCGAAACCCCGCCAGAATCCAATCCTCGCGCCCAAGGCGCTGCGTCAGTTTGCCCATGCATCACCATACGCTACCGTATTGCGGCGGGCAATGATCCGTGATCCATACGGTAACGTATGGGACAGGATACAGGTGCAAAGATGCGATACCCCACGCTTGCCGCCGCAGCCCTGATGGCCGCAACCACCGCACTGCACGTCATCGGCGGCGGCGCGGAGTTTCACGAACCGATCCAGACTTCATCCCTCGATCTGCCACTGCGCGCGATATCAGCGGTGCTATGGCACTTTGTAACGGTGATGCTTGTGCTGCAAACCGCAGCGCTGCTGTGGCTTTCGCGGCACCCCGAACGCGGCCTTGCCGCCCTTTTGCTGGCGATCCAGATCGGCTTTGCCGGGCTTTTCATCTGTTATGGCCAGACCATGCTGGGCACGGTCTGGCATTTGGGGCAATGGACTATCTTTCTGGCGCTGGCCTTCCTGATCGCCTGGGGGCAATGGGCTGGCCTTAAAGCGCCAGCGCCTCGGCACCCGTGATGGTCGGCAGGCCAAGCGCCACCCCCACCGCCGCATAGGTCAGCTTGCCCGCATGGGTGTTCAGCCCCGCCAGCAGATGCCTGTCATCAGTGCAGGCTTTCTTCCAGCCTTTGTCGGCCAGGGCAAGCATGAACGGCATGGTGGCATTGCCAAGTGCCAGCGTCGAGGTGCGGGCAACAGCACCCGGCATGTTGGCCACGCAGTAGTGCATGATGCCATCAACCTCGTAGATCGGATCCTGATGCGTGGTGGCGCGGCTGGTCTCAAAACAACCGCCCTGATCAATCGCCACATCCACCAAAGCCGCACCGGGTTTCAGTTCCGACAGCTGGGCGCGGCTGATCAGTTTAGGCGCCGCAGCCCCGGGGATCAGCACCGCCCCGATGATCATATCGGCCTGGCGCGCAAGCTCGATCGTGGTGGCGGCATCGGCATAGCCGCATTTGAAAGTGCCGCCGAACACGTCGTCCAGATAGCGCAGCCGGTTGACCGACCGGTCAAGCACCGTCACATCCGCACCCATCCCGGCGCTGATCTTGGCCGCATGCGTACCAACAACCCCGCCACCGATCACCAGCACGCGGGCCGGCAGCACGCCCGGAACGCCGCCCATCAGCACACCGCGGCCGCCATTGGCCTTCTGCAAGGTCCACGCCCCAACCTGCGGCGCAAGGCGCCCCGCCACTTCCGACATCGGCGCCAGCAACGGCAAGCCACCGCGATCATCGGAGACGGTTTCATAGGCGATGGCGGTCACACCGCTGGCCAGCAAAACGGCGGTTTGCGCCGCATCGGGGGCAAGGTGCAGATAGGTGAACAGAATCTGCCCCGCGCGCAGACGCTTGCGCTCCACCGCCTGCGGCTCTTTCACTTTGACGATCATTTCGGCGCTGGCGAACACTTCCTCCGCCGTGGTGATGATCTGCGCGCCAGCCGCCAGGTAATCGGCATCGCTGAAACCCGAGCCGACACCGGCATAGGTCTCAATCAACACGCTGTGGCCATGGTTCACCGCCTCACGCGCGGCATTCGGGGTCATGCCAACGCGGAATTCCTGCGGTTTGATCTCTTTTGGGCAACCAATTTTCATCTGCGCTCTCCTGTTGGAAGAAAACCTTCCTTACCCCCAAGGGTGGCGCAGAATCGCTGCCGATGCTTTGACATTTGCATGGCACACAACTGAATTTTTGGTAGAATATTCGAAGAAACCGCAAGCTAGCCGGAGATATCACCATGCCTTCGGATATTGACGCGACAGACCGGCGCATTCTGGCAGCCTTGCAGAAGGAAGGCCGCATCACAAATGCCGAATTGTCTGACCGGGTGAACTTGTCGCCCTCGGCCTGCCACAGGCGGGTTCAGCGGCTGGAGGAGGACGGCTTTATCGCCGGTTACGTGGCCCTGCTGGACGCGCGGCGGATGGGGCGGCCAACGACGGTGTTTGTCGAAATCACGCTGCAAGGCCAGGCCGATGATGTGCTGGACGCGTTCGAGCGCGAGGTGGCCAAGGTGCCCGACCTGCTGGAATGCCATCTGATGGCAGGGACGGCGGACTATCTCTTGAAGATCATGGCCGAAGACACCGAAGATTTCGCCCGCATCCACCGGCAATTCCTGTCGCGCCTGCCGGGTGTCCGGCAAATGCAAACCTCGTTCGCGCTGCGCACGGTGGTCAAGACCACGGCGCTTGCGGTGTAAGGCTGTCACAAACCTGTTGCATCAGGGCGTTACCGAGCGGGCAAGCTATCGCAAGGGAACTGCGCCATGGAAATCACGCCTCTGCACGTATTGTTTTTGTGTACCGGAAATTCCGCGCGTTCCATTCTGGCCGAAGCCATTCTGAACCGGCTCGGAGAGGGGCGTTTCAAGGCGTTTTCGGCGGGCTCACGGCCCAACGGGCAGCCAAACCCTTTTGCGATCCGTTTGTTGCAGCGCGAAGGTTATGACACCGGGTTTGCCCGGTCCAAAAGCTGGGACGAGTTTGCCGGGCCGGATGTC
>JANNAV010000164.1:0-8478 GCA_031384695.1 Paracoccaceae bacterium | reverse complement strand
ACGCCCAGATCATGGGTGATGAGCAGGATCGCCATGTTGAGACGCTGCTGCATGTCGCGCATCAGTTTCAGAATCTGCGCCTGAATGGTGACATCGAGCGCCGTGGTCGGCTCGTCGGCGATCAGCAGGGCAGGGCCGCAGATCAGCGCCATGGCGATCATCGCGCGCTGGCGCATGCCGCCCGAAAGTTCGAACGGATACATGTCGAAGACGCGGGCGGGGTTTGAAAAGCCTACCTGCCCCAGCATATCCTCGCAGGCGGCGCGCTGTTCGCGTTTGGTCGTGCCGGAATGGATGCGCAGCGCCTCGGATATCTGGTTGCCGACGGTGTGGAGCGGCGAAAACGAGGTCATCGGTTCCTGAAAGATCATGCCCATGCGGCCACCCCGGATGGCGCGCATCTGGCGGCCATCGCGTGGCAGGGCCAGCATGTCGGTGGTATGGCCGGGGGTGAGCGGATCGTTGAACAGCACTTTGCCGCTGACTTGTGCTATCTGCGGTTGCAGGCCCATGATGGCCTGGCTGATCACCGATTTGCCGGAGCCGCTTTCGCCCACCAGTGCGGTGACCTTGCCAGGCCGCACCCGCAGGTTGGCACCGCGCACCGCATCAATGCCGCCGCGCACCATCGGAAACGAGACCCGCAGATTTTCGATCCGCAACAGATCCGCATCAAGGCTCATTCCGCGTGGTCCCTTCTGTTCGTCCGGACCTCGCAGGCCAGCATTTGGGCGGGTTCCCGCCACCGGGTTGACGCTAACGCAGCGGATTTTTTTTGTCTACGATCATTGCGGGGGGCAAATGCTATCATATCCATGCATATCGTGTTGTTCGGCAGCTTGCGGGAAGGCGGGTTGCAGGGTTCAAGGCCGGAAAGGCGGGTGCGATGTCTGAAAAGCAGCGGTTGACGGCGGTTTTGGCTGAGGTGGCGGTGTTGCGCGCGGCGGGGGATGCGGGGGCGGCACGGGCGGCGCTTGCGGTGATCGCCGCTGATCCTGCGGTGGGCGAGTTGGGCCAGTTGACCGCGCTGGGCCTGCCACGGCGGTTGCAGGCCGCGATGCTGAAAGAGGCCAAGCGCGACGGCGATGCGGTGCGCCGGGTGGGGTTGCAGTATCATCTGGTGCCGCCGCCGGAGGTATTGGCGCGGTTCGCGCGGTTTGATCTGGCCGAGCGGCGCACGATTGCGGCGGCCAACCGCGCGCCGGTGCCGCGTGTGCTGCATCAGATATGGATAGGCGGGCTGGAGGTGCCGCCGGGGGTTGCGGCGTGGCGCGCGCATGCGCGGGCGCAGGGCTATGAATACCGGTTGTGGCGCGAGGATGATCTGCTGGCGATCGGGTTGGGGGATGACCCTGTCTACGCGGGGATGCTGGCGCGGGGCGATTATCCCGGCGCCGTGGATGTGGCGCGCTACCGGGTGCTGGCGGCGGAGGGCGGGATATATCTTGATTGCGACTGGTATCCGGCGCGCGACGACATCAGCTTTCACGATCTGCTGCCGATGCGAGGGTTGGGGGCGATGGCCGAGGATGTGCCGCGGCAAACCGGCATGGGCGGGCTGTTGCTGGCCAATTCGCTGATCATGGCGCCGCCTGGCCATCCGGTGCTCAACCGGTTGAACGCGGTGTTGCCGCAGGTGTTGGCCCTGATGCCGGATGTGCCGGCCTGGTGGTCGACCGGGCCGCTGATCTTTACGCTGATCGCACGCGGGGGGGCGGTGGTGTTGGCGGATGCGGCGATGGTGGTGGCAAGCCTGCCGCGCGGGGCGGCCTTTGCGGCGGTGGAGGCTGCGCGGGGGCAAGCGGCGGCGACGGGGCTGTTGGTCGCGTGGAAATCATGGTGAGGCTTGGTTTTCGGGCGCGATAAGGGCTGTCAGTGGCTGCCATTGACAACCCGGATGATCGGCGGTGGCGGTGAACAGTTGGGCCAGAAAATCCCAGCCTGCCGTATCATGCACCAGATGGTGGGTGAGAAACCCCATCGGGCCGTGGGGCAGGCGGGCGATGATTTCGGCCACCAGCTGTGCTGCGGGTTTGGTGTGGCGGGTGCCGCGCCAGTCGATCAGATCGACATGGGTGTTGATCTGGCGGATCGGGCTGGGGGATTCGGGGCCGAACACCGACAGGGCGGTGAAGCCCAAGGCGCGCAGGCCGGGCAGCAATCCGGCGTCGATCCGGTTCCAGGGTGGCACCAGAACCGGGGTAAACTGCGGCCCGTGCAGGGCTTTCAGATGGGCAAAGCCGCGTGCAAGTTCGGCCAGAACGGTGGCGGGCGGGCGGTGGGGGCCGAGCTCGCAGTTTTTCTCGGCGGGGCCAGCATGTGAGTGATGCGACCAGCCGTGCACCGCCACGCTGATATGGGTATGAGGGCGCAGGGTTGCGGCCAAAGCCTCGCCACTGAACGCGGGAATGACGGCGAGGGTGCAGGGGATATGATGCCGGCGGGTGAGGTTCAGCAGCTGATCGAGGGCGGGGGTGGGGGCCGTTGCATCATCATCGCGCAGCCAGAACCTGGCGGGTTGACGGCACAGATCGAGGGCGCGGCGCAGGGTATCCATGGGGTGCGGCGTCATGGCCGCCCCGCGATGGCTGTTTTCAGGATATGCTCCAAAGTCAAGGCGGCAGGCCCAAGGGCATGATCCTGCAGGGTTTTTGCCCGCGCGTTTTGTGCCAGTGCGGCGCGGCGGGCGGGATCGCGCAGCAGGGCTGCGATGGCTTCGGCATAGGCGGCAACGTCGCCCTCGGGGGTCAGCAGGCCGGTCAGCCCGTGGGCCACCACCTCGGGCACGCCTGCGGTGCGGCAGGCGACCACCGGCAGCCCCGCCGCCTGCGCCTCAAGATAGGCCAGCCCATAAGCCTCGCCGCAGCCCGGCCAGACATAAAGCGCGGCATGGGGCAGCAAAGCCGCAATGCCCACAGGCTCGACGAGGCCGTGCCACCGCAGGCGGTGCGGCGCAAAGCCTGCGAACAGCCCTTCGACGGCGGCGCGGGCGGGACCGTCGCCGATGATCGACAGGCTCCATGGCAGATCGGGCAGCAGGGCAAGGCTGGCGGCGAGCATCGCATAGCTGTGCAGCTTGTCGCCGGGGCGCATCATGGCGACGGTGATCAGGTGGTTGGGGGTGGCTATGCCTGCGGTGAAGGCGGCGGTGTCGATAAAGGGCGGCAGGCGGGCGAACTGGCCTGCGGGGGCGGCCTGTTGCAGGCCTGCCAGATCGCGCGCGGTCATGCAGATGTTGAGGGCGGCGGCGTCCACCATCTGCAACACCTGCGCCTGCATCCCCGCCCAGACGCCGATGTTGCGCCGCGCGGAATAGGACGCCTCGGCGGTGACAAGCGGCAGGTTGAAGGCGGCGGCGAGAGGCGGGCCGAGCAGATCGGGTGATTTGTAATAGGGGTGATAGCAGAACCACAGGTCGGGCGGGCCATCGCGGTGCCAGTTTTCGGCGATGCGGCTGCGCTCGGTTGCGGCAAGGGTGGTGAGGGCGGCGTGGCCTGCGCTATCGTCGGAATTGCCGAGGAAAGCCCGCATCTCGGAGGCGAGCGTCACCTTGTGCCCCGCCATCCCCAGCGCCTGCATGATCAGCCGCGACATCAGCCTGTCACCCGAGGGGGTGGGGTGGTTGGGCGATTTCAGGGGGGCGTAAAAGGCGATGTTCATCGCAAGGGGTGGGGTGCGCGGTGGCGTGCGGGGATTGGACGCAAGATCGGTCAGCTTTCGGGTGCCCGGAGGCGGGCTTTGGCCGGAGTTTAGGGGCAAAGCACGCCGATTGCGACGCAAATCTGCGCCGGGCGCGAGCCTGTCCCTGCGCGCCTTGACAGAGACTGCGATTGCCCGCATCTACGGGGTAAGCCCTTGGATTGCCGTGCGGAGACGCGATGAACACCCCCCAGCCCGCCCATGCCGTCTTGCTCGATCTGCTGGCTAAGCGTGCCGCGCGCGTGGGCGTGATCGGGCTTGGCTATGTCGGCCTGCCGCTGGCGATGACGGTGGCGCGGGCGGGATTTCGGGTGCTGGGGTTTGACACCGACCCGGCCAAGATCACCGCGATCGGGGCGCGGCAAAGCTATATCGAGGCGGTGCCGCAGGCGGTTCTGGCCGCTGAATGTGCGGCGGAGCGGTTTACTGCCACCAGGGATTTCGCGGGGCTTGGGGGGTGCGATGTGATCGTGATCTGCGTGCCGACGCCGCTGACCCGCCACCGCGAGCCTGATCTTTCCTATGTCACGCAAACCTGCCGCGATATCGCGCGGACCTTGCGGGCGGGGCAGTTGATCGTGCTGGAATCGACGACCTATCCGGGCACCACAGATGGGCCGGTCAGGACCATTCTGGAGGAGACGGGCCTGCGTTCGGGGCGGGATTTCTATCTGGGTTTCAGCCCCGAGCGCGAAGACCCGGGCAACCGGGCGTTTGACACGTCAAGCATTCCCAAGGTGATCGCGGGTGATGGGCCCGAGGCGGGGGGGCTGATGGCGGCATTTTACGGCGCGGTGGTGAAAACCGTGGTGCCGGTATCCTCAACCGCGACGGCCGAGGCGGTGAAGCTGACGGAGAATGTGTTTCGCGCGGTGAACATCGCCTTGGTCAACGAGTTGAAGGTGATCTACGAGGCGATGGGCGTCGATATCTGGGAGGTGGTGGAGGCGGCGCGTACCAAGCCGTTCGGCTATATGGCGTTTTACCCCGGCCCGGGCCTTGGCGGCCACTGCATTCCGATTGATCCGTTCTACCTCACGTGGAAATCGCGCGAATATGATCTGACGACGCGGTTCATCGAGCTTGCGGGCGAGATCAATTCCGGCATGCCGCGCCATGTGGTGGGGCGGCTGGCCGAGGCGCTGGACCGCAGGCGCGGGCTGGCGTTAAGCCGCGCCCGCGTGCTGGTGATAGGGCTGGCCTACAAGAAGAACGTGCCCGATATCCGCGAAAGCCCGTCGCTGAAGCTGATCGAGTTGATCGAGGAGCGGGGTGGCGTTGCCGCCTATCACGACCCGTTTGTGGCCGAGATTCCGCGCACGCGGGCTTACGGTGCGCTGATGGGGCGGGCGTCGGTGCCGCTGGATGAGGCCGTGGTGCGCGGCTTTGATGCGGTGCTGATATCGACCGATCACGATGCGGTGGATTATGCCAGCCTTGCACTTTGGGCGCCGCTGATCATCGACACCCGCAATGTTTTCGCGCGCCGCAACATTGCGGGCGCGCATATCGTGAAGGCATGACGCCGCAACCCGGAGAGCCGATGGACCGCCCCAGAACCCGCCTTGATTCGTTCATTTCGCGCATTCTGGCGCAGCGTGCCATCCTGAACCTGCTGGCTGAGCCGGGGATGCTGCCGCCTGAGGGCGAAGTTCTGGAGCTGGGCCTTGGCAACGGGCGCACCTACAGCCATCTTTGCGCGCGGTTTCCCGACCGGCGGATCATCGCCTTTGACCGCGCGGTGGCGGCACACGGCCCCTCGATCCCGCCCGAGGCAGATGTGGTGCTGGGCGATATCGCGCAATCGGCGCAGGCGTTTGTGGGGCGCGGGGCGGCTTTGGTGCATGCCGATATCGGCACCGGCTATGATGACAAGGACGCGGTGACGCTGCAGTGGTTGCCGGGGCTTGCCGCGGGGTTGCTGGCACCGGGTGGTTATCTGGCCAGCGGTTTGCAGATGAGCCATCCGGCGCTGGAGCCAGCGGAACTGCCGCCCGAGGCGCGGGATTCGCATTATGGCCTTTACTGCAAACGTGGCTGAGCCATTGCGCGTGGCGGTGATTGCCGATGCGCATGTCTATGATATGACGTGTGATTTCGGGGTGGGTGCGGCGTTCGACGCGGTTATGTGGCGGGGGCGGCCGGTTTTTCCACGGCCATGGCAGGACACACGGGCAGGCGCGCGGGCTTACAATGAGAGCGCGTCTGTGCTGGCGGCGGCGCTGGAAATGGTGATGGCGCGCGGCATTCGCCATGTGGTGCTGTTGGGCGATTATACCGATGACGGGCAGCGGGCGGCGACGGCGGGGTTGGCGGCGATGTTGGGCCGCTATGCGGGGCGGCTGGCGTTTTATGCCATTCCGGGCAACCATGACCTTTATGCAACCCACGGCAAGCATCAGTCGATGCGGGTGATGGCGCGGGATGGTGCGGCGGTTCTGGTGACGAGCGACCCCTCAATGGCTGAGGCTGTACCCGGCGCGGTGGTGACGCCGCAGATGTATTGCGCAGGTGCTGCCGAGGCGTTGCAGGCGATGGCGGCGTTCGGGCTGTGCCGGCAGCCCGGATATGTGCATTGGGAAACGCCGTTCGGGGCGGCGGACGGGGTGGCGGACGGGGTGGCGGACGGGTTTGCCGCCCGCGCGTTTGATGCCTGTTCGCCGGATGGGCGCGTGGTGCAGCGGGTGATTGACGCATCTTATCTGGTGGAGCCCGAGCCGGGGCTGTGGCTGTTGATGATCGACGCCAATGTGTTCGAGCCGCGCAATGGCCGGGCGGACCCGGCGCGCAAACGGGCGTTTGTCGATCCGAGTGCGGCGGGCTGGAACGCGGTGCTGCGGGTGAAGCCGCATCTGATCGCGTGGATCGCGGATGTCTGCGCGCGGGCAAGGCTGGGGCGAAAGACGCTGCTGGTGTTTTCGCATTACCCGGTGCTGGACCCGCATGAGGACGTGGAGGGGAGTGAGGCGGCGCTGTTTGGCGTGACCGAAGTGGGGCAGCGCCGGCCCTTGCCCGAGGTGGCGGTGGCGCTGAAGGCTGCAGGGGTTGAGCATATCTTTACCGGCCATCTGCATGTGAACGGCGCGGCGGCGGCGGCGGGCTTGCGGCAATCGGCGGTGCCGTCTTTGGTGAGTTTTCCGCCGGGGTTTTGTATTGCGGCGGCGGGGGGCGTGGTGGAGACGGTGTCGCTGGGGGCGATGCCGCTCGATCCTGATCTGGCGGCGGTTTATGGCGTTGATCTGGCGGCGGAGCGCTATGGCGGGTTTTTGCAGGGTCAGTTGCGGTTGCGGACGCGGGAGCACCGGATGCAGCGCGACTGGCCGCCCGGGGTGGCCGAGTGGGCGCTGGGCGCGCGGGTGGCGGATTTGCGGGCTTTGATGGGGGCGGAAGGGGGGGAGGCTTTGGACGATCTGCCGCTGGGCGAAGTGATTGCCGACTGGTACGCGCTGCGGCAGGCGGGGGGGCTGGCGGTGGAATATGTTTCGCCCGCGCGGTTGGCACTTTATGCGCGGCTGGCGGGGTTGGGTGATGCGGCGGCGGTGCCGGAGTTGGGAACGCAGGCGTTTTTCGCGCGGTTTCTGGCGGTGTTGGGCGTTTCGTTGCGGCGGGTGGCGCGGGGGGATATGGGCAGGTAGCGCCAAAGCGCGGCAGACTCGCGCGCCCGCACCCATCGACAGAAGCGGGGGTTTCACACCCCCACACCCCCGTGGGATATTTGAGCAGTAAAGAAGCTGGGGGCTGCCCGGCATTGAGGCCGGGCTGGCGGGGTGGGGTTACTCGGCGGCCAGGGTGGATTGGTCGAGGCGGTCGATTTTTACGGCGGAGAATTTGAATTCGGGGATTTTGCCGTAAGGATCGAGTTGCGGGTTGGTGAGGATGTTGGCGGCGGCCTCGACAAAGGCGAAGGGCATGAAGGCGCAGTCTTCGGCCACCGCGCGGTCGGCGCGGGTGTTGACGGTGAGGGTGCCGCGCCTTGTGGTCATGCGCACCGGATCGCCGGGGGCCACGCCGAGGCGGCGCAGGGTGGCGGGGTGGATCGCCACGAACGCCTCGGGTTCAAGCTGATCCAGCACCGAGGCGCGGCGGGTCATGGAGCCGGTGTGCCAGTGTTCCAGCGCGCGGCCGGTGATCAGGATGAAGGGGTAATCGCGGTCTGGCACCTCGGCAGGCGCAGTGACGCGGGCGGGGGTGAACATCGCGCGGCCCGCACGGCGCGGGAAGCCATCGCCGAACACCACCGATTGGCCGGGATCGGTCAGGCTGAGGCTGGGGTAGGTGACGGCACCTTCGTTTTCCAGCCGTTCCCAGGTGATGTGATGCAGGGACCGCATCGACATCTTCATTTCGGCAAACACCTCGCGCGGGCTGTCGTAATCCCAATCCAGCCCGATGCGGTTGGCCAGATCGACGATGATGCGCCAGTCTTCGCGCGCCTCGCCCGGCGCATCCACCGCCTTGCGGCCCATCTGCACCTGACGGTTGGTGTTGGTGACGGTGCCGGACTTTTCGGGGAAGGCCGAGGAGGGCAGGATCACGTCGGCGTAGTTGGCGGTCTCAGTAAGGAACACGTCCTGGATCACCAGATGTTTCAGTTTGGCCAGCGCCGAGCGGGCGTGTTCGACATCGGGGTCGGACATGGCGGGGTTTTCGCCCATCACATACATGCCTTTGATCTCGCCCCGGTAGACCGCATCCATGATCTCGACCACGGTGAGGCCGGGTTTGGCGTCGATCTCGGTGCCGCGCCAGATGTGCTTGAACAGTTCGCGGGTGTCTTGT
>JANNAV010000364.1:0-3448 GCA_031384695.1 Paracoccaceae bacterium | reverse complement strand
TGCTTGTCTTATGACTATTCCAGCCTCCCATGCGACAAAGGAGGCACCGTCCGGCACCTTGAACTTGCCGGACGGTGACGGTGGTTGGATCGTCACTGGCTTGGTCGTGAACGGATCGTTTTAGAGTTGGATCAACCACCGTCTTCCCAAGGGCCTGAACGGATACCCGTGTTATCGGCACGGATGACAAGCATAGGACAAGAGGAAGATGACAAACGATACCATCGGTGTTGATGTTTCGAAAGACTATCTGGATGTTCATTGCCTCGGCGATGGCCGGGCGGCGCGGTTCAGGAATGATGCGACGGGGTTCCGCGCGTTTGCGGCCTGGTTGCCCAAAGATGCTCTTGCGCGCATCGTCTATGAGGCGACGGGGCCCTATCACGCGGCTTTCGAGATGCGGTTTGCGTCCCGCTATCCGCTGGTCAAAGTGAACCCGCTGCAAGCCCGCCGGTTCGCCCAATCCAGAGGTTCGCGCGTCAAGACCGATGCGGTGGATGCAAAGATGCTGGCACAGATGGGGGCGGCGTTCGATCTGGAGCCATCCGCGCCAATGTCACAAAATATGCGTGATCTCAAGGAGATGCAGGTGGCACGGACGGCCCTGATCACAGATCGCACGCGCCTGCTTAACCGGCTCAAGACCCAGACGGTTGCCATCAACAAACGCCATAGCACCGCCCGCCTGACCCAGATCGCCCGGCAAATCCACGACCTTGACGGTGAAATCCGGGCCTGCATTGCTGCGGAACAGACCACAGCCCGCGCCCACCAAATCCTGTGTTCAATACCCGGCATCGGGGCCATCACCGCTGCCGCCGTGCTGATCGAAATGCCCGAGATCGGAACTATGGATCGCAAACAGGTGGCCAGTCTCGCCGGTCTGGCACCTATGATCCGACAGTCCGGGCAATGGAACGGAAAGGCATTCATCCAAGGTGGACGCAAACACCTACGCGATGCGCTCTACATGCCCGCTCTCGTCGCGATGCGCTTCAACCCGGACCTCAAGGCGAAGTATCAAGCCCTCCAAAACGCCGGAAAACCCGCCAAAGTCGCCATCACCGCCCTGATGCGAAAACTCATCGAACTGGCAAACACACTGGTCAAAGCTGATCGACTTTGGCAGCCAAAAGGGGCTTGATCAAGACGGATACTCTAGGGACCTGTTTTTGCAAGGTTTAGCAGGCCTGCGCAATCGACATGGGCCTGCAGGTGGTCGGCGAGGGCGTTGAGCGTTTTTTCGACCGTGGCCTCATAGCTGGCGTTGCCTGCTGTGGCGCCAAGGTTTGTCAGAAAGGTGCTGCGGAAAGCATCAGCGGCGAACATGCCGTGCAAATAGCTGCCCGATACCTGACCACTGGCGGAGATGGCGCCTTCGGGGTTTCCGTCAACTTCGAACATCGGGCGGGCGCAATCGGGGCCGGTGCTTTGGCCGATGTGGATCTCGTAGCCTTGTACCATCTGGCCGGTGGCAAGGTGGCGGGCGGTGGTCAGTTGTACCCGCTTTTCCGCCTGCATCACGGTGTGGATATCAAGGAAGCCAAGGCCGGGGGTGGCCCCTGCCCTGCCCTCGATTCCCTCCGGGTCGGCGATGCTTCGGCCCAGCATCTGATAGCCGCCACAAAGCCCCAGTACCCGCGCGCCGCGCCTGAGGGCCGCGGCAAGGTCGATATCCCAGCCTTGGGCGCGGAAGTGGGCAAGATCGGCGATGGTGGCTTTGGAGCCGGGCAGGATGATGAGGTCAGCCTCGGCAGGCAGGGGTATGCCGGGAGGGATCATCCGCAGGGTAACGCCGGGTTCCTGCGCCAAAGGGTCGAGATCGTCAAAGTTGGCGATGCGGGAAAGCTGCGGCACGGCGATCAGGAACCGGCCGGAACCCCGGGTGCCGCGCAGATCGGCCGCATCTTCGGCGGGCAGGCGGTGGGCCTCGGCAAACCACGGGATCACGCCAAAACCGGGCCAGCGGGTGCGGGATTTGATGAAATCATAGCCATCATCGAAAAGGCGGGGGTCGCCGCGGAACTTGTTGATCAGAAAGCCGCGGATCATCGCGGCATCATCAGCGTCGATCACCGATTGGGTGCCGACAAGCTGGGCGATCACCCCACCGCGATCAATATCACCGACCAGCACCACCGGCACGCCTGCGGCGCGGGCAAAACCCATGTTGGCGATATCGCCTGCGCGCAGGTTGACCTCGGCGGGGCTGCCTGCGCCCTCGATCAGGATCAGATCGGCCTCGGTTTTCAGGCGACCGAAGCTGTCGAGCACCGGAGCCATCAGTGTGGGTTTCAGGGCGGCGTAATCGCGGGCGCGCAGGGTGGTGAGTTTGTGGCCCTGCACGATCACCTGCGCGCCGGTTTCAGATTCGGGTTTCAGCAGCACCGGGTTCATGTGGATCGAAGGCGCAACACCGCAGGCGCGGGCCTGAAGCGCCTGAGCGCGGCCGATCTCGCCGCCATCCGGGGTGACGGCTGCATTGTTGGACATGTTTTGCGGCTTGAATGGGCGGACGCGCAGGCCCTGACGGGTAAAGACGCGCGCAAGCCCTGCCACCAGCAGGGATTTGCCGACATTGGAGCCTGCGCCTTGGATCATCAGGGTGGCGGTCATGGCGGGCCTTTGCGCGGGGGTTTGGCGCGGGGTTTAGCAGGTGTGTTGGGCGGCGTCACGGGGGGGCTTTGACGCGGGCAAACCATTATGAAGAGGTTTCGCCCGCGCCGAAGCCCAACAGGCGGAGCGCCGGTTGGGCAGGTGGTCAGACCATCACTTCGGAGACCAGCACCGTGCGCTTTTCGGCGACGGATTTCAGCGCGGCCTCTGCCAGAGCCAGCGCCGCGAGGCCGTCTTCTCCGGAAGGCGAGGCGGTGCCTTTGCCGCCCAGCACCGCGATGAAGGCGGCGATTTCGGCGGCGTAGGCCTCGGTATAGCGGGTCATGAAGAAATCATGCAGCGGTGGGCGGGTGTAGCCTGCGGCGGTTGCCACCTCAATCATCACCGGGCGTTGGTTCTCGGCTGTGGCCGCCCCCAGAGCACCATGCACCTCGATGCGCTGGTCATAGCCGTAGGTGGCGCGGCGCGAGTTCGAGATCATCGCCTGTTTGCCCGTAGCGGTTTTCAGCATCACCTGCACGGAATCGAAATCGCCCGCGCGGCCGATGGCAGGATCGGTGAGGACGGCGGCCATGGCGGAAACCTCGGCTACCTCCTCGCCCAGAAGGAAGCGGGCCATGTCGAAATCATGGATCGTCATATCGCGGAAGATGCCGCCGGAGCGGGCGATGTAATCAAGCGGCGGGGCGCCGGGATCGCGCGAGGTGATAGTGACCATCTCGACCGCACCAAGGGTGCCTTTGGTAATCTCGGCCTTCACGGCCATGAAATGCGGATCGAACCGGCGGTTGAAGCCCACCATCAGCACGGCTTTGGTCTCGCGCACCACCGC
>JANNAV010000351.1:0-18313 GCA_031384695.1 Paracoccaceae bacterium | reverse complement strand
CTGCTGGATGGCGGCATCGGCAATGATACGTTGCTGGGGGGCCTTGGCGATGATGGGCTGACGGGTGGCAGTGGCGCGGATCAGCTGTTTGGTGGCGATGGCAACGACAGTCTGGACGGCGGGGCGGATAATGATCTGCTGGACGGCGGCATTGGCAATGACACGCTGTTGGGCGGTTTGGGCGATGACAGTCTGGCGGGCGGCAGCGGCACCGACCAGCTTTTCGGTGGCGATGGCGCGGACAGTCTGGATGGCGGGGCGGATAATGATCTGCTGGACGGCGGCACTGGCCACGACACGCTGTTGGGCGGCCTTGGCAATGACAGCCTGACAGGTGGCAGCGGCGAGGACCAGTTGCTCGGCGGCGATGGCGCTGACAGTCTGGATGGCGGCGCGGACAACGATCTGTTGGACGGTGGCACCGGCAACGATACGCTGCTGGGGGGCCTTGGCAGTGACAGCCTTTTGGGTGGCGATGGTGCGGACAGCCTTTATGGCGGTGACGGCGAAGATTCGCTGGTGGGTGGCACCGGTGCCGACTTTCTGAGTGGTGGTGACGGGTCGGACACGTTCTATGGTGGCATCGGCGATGTCATTGACGGGGCGGAAAGCGGCACGGAAACCGATGTGATTGATCTGTCGGGGCTGGGGCGGCACCATATCGTGCGCAGCGCGCAGAACCCCGAGAACGGCTATATCGAGTTTCTGGATATCAACGGCGTCGTCATCGGCACGCTGACCTTCATGAACATCGAAACCATCATCTCGTGCTTTACGCCGGGCACTTTGATTGACACGGCCAAGGGAGCGGCGCTGGTCGAGGCGATGCAGGTGGGCGATCTGGTTCAGACGCGCGACCATGGGTTGCAGCCGATCCGCTGGATCGGATCAAAGCGGCTTGGGGCGGCGTCTTTGCGCAAAGACCCGAAGTTGCAGCCGGTGCTGATCCGGCAGGGCGCGCTTGGCCTGAACCAGCCTGATCGTGACATGCTGGTGTCGCGCCAGCACCGGATGCTGATCACCGGGCCACGGGCCGAGTTGCTGTTTGGCAGCGACGAGGTTCTGGTGCGGGCGGTGCATCTGCTGGGCCTGCCGGGGGTGTCGGCGGTGGCGGTGGCGGAGGTGCGTTATCTGCACATCATGTTTGATCAGCACGAGGTTATCCGGGCCAATGGTGCCTGGAGCGAAAGCTTTCAGCCGGGGGATCGCACCTTGGCGGGGATGGACGACGACCAGCGCGAGGAGTTGGTCAAGCTGTTCCCGCAACTGGCCTGCGACGGCGGCTTTGCGCAGTTCGACGCGGCGCGGGTCACGCTGAAATCGCATGAGGCGCGGGTGTTGCTGGCGGCGTGAGGGCGCGCGGGGTTACTCGTGCAGCGGCCGCACCTTGAGTTTGGTCAGGCGGTTCTCGCGGCGCTGTGCCACCTCAAAGCGGAAGCCGTGAAAGCTGAAGGTCTGGCCTTCGTTGGGGATCATCTGTGCTTCGTGGATCACCAGGCCTGCCACGGTGTTGGCTTCGTCATCGGGCAGGCTCCAGTCGGTGGCGCGGTTCAGATCGCGGATCGTCATGGCGCCGTCCACCAGATAATCGCCGGTCTCGGTGCGTTTCAGGCCGGAATCCCGCTCGATTACGTCAAATTCGTCGGTGATGTCGCCGACGATCTCTTCGAGGATGTCTTCGAGGGTGATCAGGCCCTGCAGGCTGCCATATTCATCGACCACCAGCGCGAAATGGGTGTGGCGTTTGAGAAATTCGCGCATCTGTTCATCGAGCGAGGTGGTATCGGGGATGAAATAGGGCTTCATCGCCACCTTGACCACATCGAGCCCGGCAATCGAGCCGCCGCCTTTGCCATCGGCCCCGCGCACCAGCCGGTTGACTTCGCGCAGCAGATCTTTTGCATGCAGCACGCCAAGGATATTCTCGTCATCGCCGCGAAACAGCGGCATGCGCGAATGGGGCGAGGCGAGCACCTGGGTGATGATCTGATCGGGGGGCAGATCGGCGTCGATCATCTCGATCTGGCGGCGATGGCGCATGATTTCGTCCACGGTGCGGTCTGAGAGATCAAAGGCACCCAGAAGGCGGTCGCGGTGTTCCTTTTCGACGGCGCCTTCGGAATGGCCAAGGGTGATGGCGCCGAGAATTTCTTCGCGCAGGGCGAGGAATTTGCTGTTCGGATCGGCGCGGACGCCGAACAGGCGCAGAATGCCCCGCACCAAAGCCCGCACCACCGTAACCACAGGCGAAAACAACAGGATCAGCAAGCGCACCAGAGGGGCCACTTTGGTGGCCGCGGATTCCGGGTAGGTGATCGCCAGCGTTTTTGGCAACACCTCGCCAAACACCAGAACCAGAGCGGTCATCACACCGGTGGCGATGGCAACGCCGCTGTCACCGAACATCCGGGTCAGAAGGGCTGTGGCGAGGGCTGCGGACAGAATGTTAGCCACGTTGTTGCCAAGCAGCAGCGCGCCGATCATCCGTTCGCTGTCTTCGGTGATTTTCAGGGCCGTGGCAGCCCCCTCGGAGCCTTTGTCGGCCTGGGCTTTCAGCTTGCCGCGCGAGGCGGCTGTCAGGGCGGTTTCGGAGGCGGAGAAGAACGCCGAGATCGCCAGAAGGATTGCAATGCCAAGGGCAGTAAACCAGAAAGCGGAGTCGAGCAGAGCGGTGTCCATAGGGTCCATCAATGGCTGATGCGCCGGGCGGCGCGCGCGGAGGGAATTCAGGTTATGCGGGCGGTGGGGCGGTGATGCAAGGGTGTCATGTCTTGCGGGCGAGGGGGTGTTTGGTCAGCACGAGGGTTTTGAGGTGATCATCCAGCACATGGGTGTAAATCTCGGTGGTGCCGATATCGGCGTGGCCCAGCAGGGTCTGGATCACCCGAAGATCGGCACCGCCCGCCAGCAGATGGGTGGCGAAGGCGTGGCGCAGGGTGTGGGGGGTGACGCGGGCCGGATCAACCCCGCCCGCCCCGGCGATATCCTTGATCAGCAGATAGAAATGCTGGCGTGTCAGGTGGCCGTCGGCACCGGTGCCGGGGAACAGCTGGCGCGAGGCGGGTTTGCCGGTTTTGCGCGCGGCGTCTTCGATCTGGTCCCAGCGCGCCAGCCAGTCTGTCAACGCGTCGCGCGCGGGGGTGGAAAGCGGCACCATCCGCTCTTTGCCGCCCTTGCCTTTGACGAGGATCATCCGCGGCATGCCGCGCACGGCGGCCACCGGCAGGCCCACCAGTTCGGAAACCCGCATGCCGGTGGCATAAAGCAGTTCCACCAGCGCGCGGTTGCGCAACCTGTCGGAGGCGCTGCGCCCGAAGGCGGGGGCGGCGTTGAGGATCTGTTCCACTTCGGCCACCGAAAGGGTTGCGGGCAGGTGTTTCTGGCTGCCCGGACCTTTGATGCGGATGGCGGGATTCTCGGCGCACCAGCCTTCGTCATGGGCAAAGCGGAACAACTGGCGGATGGCGGAAAGCCTGCGGGCGCGGGTGGCCTTGGCAAGGCCCTGTGCCTCGCAGGCGATCAGATAGGTTTCGACATCCTCGCGGCGGGTGGTGGCAAAATCGCGCGTGTGGTGGCCGAGCCAGCCCGCGAAATCCAAGAGGTCGCGGCCATAGGCAAGCTGGGTGTTGCGGGCGGCGTCCAACTCGGCCGCTGCGGCGTCGAGAAAGCCTGATATCCAGGCCTGCATCCGGGCCGGTGCTGCCATCGGCCTAACCCCGCCGTTCCAGCAGCATCAACTCCAGCGCCGTGCGCCGCGCCACATCTTCAAGCCCCACATGGCGCAACAGGGCAAGGCCCGCCGTGACCTTGGTGATATCGCCTTGCAGGCCGGTGTTGATCTGCCCCATCGCCTGCAGGATCGCCTCGCCCAGACGGCGCTGATCCAGCAGGGGGACAAAATCTTCGGGGGCTGCGGGGGCAAGAAAGGCAGGCGCGATGGCGCGGGCCATGCTGTCGGGCGGGGTGAGGCCTTTGACCACGCCCTTGGCAAGGCCCGCCAGAAACAGCTCGCGCGGCTTCAGCGGATCGACATCGGCGCGGGCGGCGATGGTTTCATAGCCGGGCGACAAAAGCCCGATCTCGAACGCAAGCGCACCCGCCGCATCAGTGAGGGGCAGGGCATTCAGGCGGTCGGCAAACAGTGTGGCGAAGGGCACTTCCAGTTCCATCGCGGCCATCTGCGCATAGGCCACCGGCAGGGACTGCGCCACCGCCACCGGATCACTTTTCAGCAGTGCCGCATCAAAGCGCTGAAACGCATCGACCCTGTCCCAGACCCCCCCTGAGGCTGCGGGCGGGCGCTGGGTGTAAAGGCCAAGCAGCAGGTTCGGCGCGATGGCACCGGCGCGCACCAGCCGTTCGGCGGCCTCGATCTGGGCTTTCCAGCCGTTCTGATCATCGAGATCACTGTGGGCAAAGGCGATGGGCAGGGTGGTGGTGGACAGGGGCGCGCCGATTGCCTCATAAATCCGCAAGGTCAGGGGGGTGACGGGGCTGGGGGGGGGCGGTGCCGCGCCTTCGGCCAGTTCCGGATCAAGAAAGCGCGACAGCAGCGCGTTTTCATCGGGCGTTACCTGCCCCAGCGCTTGCGAGGTGTTCAGCGTCAGGTTGGCCGCGTTCCAGTCACCGGCGCGGGCAAGACAGAACACCCGCGCGGTGAGCGTGGGGGCAAGGCCGGGGGTGGCGCGCAGGGTGGCACAGGCGCGGTCTTCATCCCCGGTCAGCAAGGCGACATCGAAACTGCGGCGGAAAATATCGGGCGAGGTGAGGGTGCCTGCGGCGTTCAACAGAGCGCTGGCCTGTTCCAGCGCGCCGATTTCAAGCAGTTTGTCCACCCGCGCCGTCAGCAGGAGACCATCGGCATTGCTGTCCACCGGCGCGTCGGCCTCGGCCAGCAACAGGGTCAGCAGCAGGCCTTGCAGGGCCGGCAGCGCATCGGTGCGCGTGGTGCGGATGGCGCCGGCAATATCGGCGGTCCGGCCCATGCCCCACAGCGCGCGGGGAAAACCGGTGACGCCGGGGGCAAGCAGGCCGCTGGCATCGGGCGAGGGCCCCCCCAGCACCGAGACCGAGACATCCTGCGGCAGCGCCCCCCCCGGTGCCACCGCAGGCTGGGCGGGTTTTGGCGCCAGCACCGGCGTTGTCAGCGACTGCGACAGCCAGTCGATTGCCGAAAGCGGGGAATCGGCCCGGCCCGATTGCGGCATCAGACACAAAGCGCCCAAAGCCGCACGGATCAAGGCTGGTCTAATCGACATTCAGGGTGACCGGTTGTTTCACGTCTTGGATCTGGGGTGAAAGATCAGCCAGATAGGCATAGCCGGTCAATCCAATAAAACCGGCAATCGCCAATACAAACATCAATTTGATGAGACGCGCCATGCTGCTTTGCCTTCGCACTGTGCCACCGGTTTGCTCCGGGGCGGATTAGGGGCGGATTATTGGATCGCGCGCGGCAACCGATGCGCCGCGCAATCAAGATTGTATATGGCATTTGCGCCGAGTTCACGCCATTCAAGGAAGAAAGCGACAACTAAGGCGGCAGCCCGCCGGACGGGGCAGCGGCTTTGGCCACAGGGGACCGGCACAAAGGACCGGCACAGGGGACGGGAACGGGACGCAAATGCAGCGGCTGAACAAGACCGTGGTGATGGTTGGCATGATGGGGGCGGGCAAATCGGCGGTGGGGGCGGCAGTTGCGCGGCTTCTCGACGTGCCGTTGCTTGATTCGGATGAAGAGATCGTGCGGGCGGCGGACCGCTCGATTGCCGAGATATTCGAGCGCGATGGCGAGGCGTTTTTCCGGGCGCGCGAAACCGAGGTGTTGCAGCGGTTGCTGCGCGGCGCACCTTGCGTGCTGTCCACCGGGGGGGGCGCGTTCTTGTCCGCGACCAATCGCAGCCTGATCGGCGCGCGCGGGGTATCGGTGTGGCTGCGCGCCGATCTGGATCTTTTGTGGCAGCGGGTGCGGCACAAGGCGACGCGGCCGCTGCTGCGCACGCCCAACCCGCGCGAGACCCTGCGCGCGCTTTACGAGGCGCGGCTTCCCGACTACCAGATGGCGGATATGGCCGTGGAATCTTCGGCCGATCTTTCGGTGGAAGACATGGCACGGCGGGTTGTCGATGTTCTGGCCAGCCGGATCGACGTGCTTGAAAGGAGTTGAGATGGCGATCGATGTGGTGCCGGTGGCCCTTGGCGCGCGCAGCTATCAGGTGCGGATCGGCCGGGGGCTGCTGGGGCAGGCGGCGGTGCAGATCGCCCCGCTGTTGCGGCGGCGCCAAGTGGCGATCATCACCGATGACACGGTGGCGGCGCTGCATCTGATGGAGTTGGCGGCGGGGTTCGAGGCGCAGGGCATCGCCATCACCGCCATGACCATCCCTGCGGGCGAGGCGAGCAAAAGCTGGCTGCAACTGTCGCGCGCGGTGGAATGGCTGCTGGAGCAGAAGGTTGAACGCCGCGATGTGGTGATTGCCTTTGGTGGCGGGGTGGTGGGCGATCTGGTGGGGTTTGCGGCGGCGATCCTGCGGCGCGGGGTGCGGTTCGTGCAAATTCCGACCTCGCTTTTGGCGCAGGTGGACAGTTCGGTTGGCGGCAAGACCGGCATCAACGCCGCCGTTGGCAAGAACCTGATCGGGGCGTTTCACCAGCCAAGTCTGGTGCTGGCAGATATTGATGTGCTGAACTCGTTGCCCCGGCGGGATTTTCTGTCGGGCTACGGCGAGGTGGTGAAATACGGCCTGCTGGGCGACGCTGCGTTCTTTGACTGGCTGGAGGCGAACGGGGCGGCGATGGCGGCCGGTGCGCCCGAGCTGCGGCAACATGCGGTGCGGCGTTCGGTTGCGATGAAGGCGGGCATCGTTGCGCGCGACGAGACCGAGGAAGGCGAGCGGGCGCTGTTGAACCTGGGCCATACGTTTTGCCATGCGCTTGAAATGGCGACCGGCTATTCCGACCGCTTGCTGCATGGCGAGGGGGTTGCCATCGGCTGTGCTTTGGCGTTCGAGTTGAGCCAGCGGCTTGGCCTTTGTGCGCAGGAAGCGCCCAGCCGGGTGCGGGCGCATCTGAAGGCGATGGGGATGAAGGCCGATCTTGCGGATATTCCGGGCGATCTGCCGGGGGCCGCGGGGCTGCTTGAGATGATGGCGCAGGACAAGAAAGTGGTGGACGGCAAGCTGCGCTTTATTCTGGCGCGGGCGATTGGTGAGGCGTTTGTCGCACAGGATGTGCCGGGGGATGTGGTGGAAAGGCTGCTGGCAGATGCGCTTGCGCAGCACCGCTAGGGCAGGGCGTCTGGCCTTTGGACTGGTGGCTGTGTGGGCCATGGCCGGCGGGGGTATAACGGCGATGGCATCGGCACAGGATACGCTTTGGCTGGCTTGCCGGATCGGGCCGGGTGATGATCGCGCGGCCTCGCTTGACGGGTTTTGCAGCCATCTGGCCGCCGAGATCACCCGTTTGACCGGGCGGGCGGTGCGGTTGGTCGAGACAGCCCCTTTGGGGGCAACCGTGCTGGGAGTTCAGGTTGATGTGGTCAAGCCAAACCTTGCGAAGGTGGTTCTGAGCGTTGGGGTGCAGGCGGCGGCTGGCGTGGAACCGGGTGCGGCGCAGGAGTTGCAGATCAGGGTCACCGATGCCGGGTTGCGGAGCAGCAGTGCGGCGGGGCTGGTTTATCCGCTGATGAACCTGCTGGATAGCGAATAGGACGCGCTGTGCTGCATAGACAACGCCTGCGGTGCACGCTAATCTTCACTGCGGAAACATTTTACAACACCAACATTTGACGGAGATCCTCATGCCAGATCAATCAATCGCGGCCTTGCCTTTGCCCGGCAGTGACGTGGGCGGCACCATCGCCACCACAGGGGCGCTGACGCTCGGCACGTCGATTTACGGCACAATCGGCGTTGCCAATGACAAAGATTGGTATGCGATCAGCGTGGTGGCAGGGCAGACCTATGATTTCCGGCTTGCAGGCGTTGGCCGCACGCCGCTGCCCGACACCATCCTTGAGTTGCGCGACGGCGCGGGTGGGCTGCTGTTCCGGAATGATGATTTCGGCGGGCAGGATATTGGCCGCAACTCGATTCTGGTGTTCGAGGCGACAGTCACCGGCACGATTTACGTGGCGGCGCGGGGGTTTGGGACGAACACCGGTGATTTCATCCTGACGGCGGTAGAGCATAACGCGGCTGGTGCTGTGTTGACGGCGGATGAAATCGCCTGGCAGTTGACCAACAACTTCGAGCGGGTCCTTGGCGCAGGCAGTGACGAGAATGTGCCTGCCCCCGCCTATGATGTTTCTGGGCCGCGCGAGATTACCTATAATTCCAGTGCCCTGACCGCCGAAGGTGAGATCCTTGCGGTGGCGGCCTTGCGGATGTGGGCCGATGTCACCGGCATCACCTTTGTCGGCACCAATAGTGTGGCCGAGATCGTGTTTGACGACAGCGACCCCGGGCTTGACGCTTATAACAGCAATGTCACGACGCCTGACGGCACCATCACCTCGGGGGTTGTGCAGGTGACAACGGGGTGGCTGGCCGAGTTTGGCACCACCTTTGACAGCTATTCGTTTGAAACCTACGTGCACGAACTGGGCCATGCGCTTGGCCTTGGCCATGGCGGCAATTACAACGGCTCGGCGGTTTACGGGGTGGACAACTTTTACCTCAACGATTCCATTCACCTGAGCGTCATGTCCTATATGCAGGCTTTCAATGATGAATTCGCGCGCGGCGGTGGGGATTTCAACACCTTTTCCAACGCCGAGTTCCGCTGGGTACTGACCCCGATGATCGCCGACATTCTGGCGATGAGCAATATCTACGGCCTGTCTACCACCACCCGCACCGGCAACACCATCTATGGTTACGGTTCCAACACCGGCAATGCGGTGCTGGACGCGGCGGTGGCGCTGAATGATCCGGCGAACGACAATTATGTGGCCTTTACCGTGTTCGACAATGGCGGCACCGACACCATCAACCTGTCGGGCTTTGATGGCGACCAGCGGATTGATCTGAACGAAGGCGCGTCATCGGATATCCTCGGGGGCAGGCTGAACATGGGGATTGCCTACGGCACCGTGGTAGAGCGCGCAAGCGGCGGGGCGGGGGATGACGCGATCACCGGCAACGCCGCCAACAACCGCCTGACGGGCAATGACGGGGCCGATACGCTGGTGGGCGGCGGTGGTGTGGATACGCTGATTGGCGGGCTGGGTGCCGATGTTTATCTGTTTGACGGGCTGGACAAGATACTGGAGGGCCTCGATGCGGGCCGGGATGAGGTGTTCAGCGCGGTCAGTCTGAGGCTGGGCGTCAATCTGGAATATGTCACCCTGCTGGAGTTCGCGACCGCCCTGAACGGCATGGGCAACAGTCTGGGCAACCATATCGACGGCAATTCCTTTGCCAACCGGCTGGATGGCCGCGAGGGGAGTGACCTGATTTTGGGCTGGGACGGGGCCGACATCCTGACCGGCGGGCTGGGGCGTGATACGCTGACGGGGGGCGATGGCAAGGACAGCTTCGTGTTCAACGCGGCACTGGGGGCGGGCAATTTCGACATTGTCACCGATTTCGACGCGGCGCGCGAGAGGCTGCGCCTTGATGACGCGATTTTCGCAACGCTCGCCACCGGTACGCTTGATGCCGCGGCCTTTATCGCCAATGCAACGGGGATTGCCGCGGGCATTTTGGAGCGGATCATCTACAACACGCTGTCGGGCGAAGTGTTCTATGACAGTGACGGGGCAGGCGGCACGGCGGGCACAAAGTTTGCGGAGCTTGCGCCGGGGCTGCTGCTGGACGAGAGCAACTTTCTGGTGTTCTGAGGCGGTTGCGTCTTTGAATCCCGGGGGTTGAGGTGGTTTGCCTTCAACCTCAATCAGATTGAAGGCAAACCGCTTTAGTTGATCTGGGCGTGGACCGCGTTGATGGCGTTCTGATCGAGGCTGATGCCTGCGGCGTTGGTCAGGCCGCTGCTGAACAGGGCGAACGCATCCTGAGCGATGGCCTGTCTGGCCTGCGCTTCGATTGCATCGCGCATTGCCTTGGCGTCGGCGCCGGCAAGGTTGGCGGCGGTGATGCCGTCAAGCTGCAGCACGCCGGTAAACTCTACGGTTTCAATCACTTGCAGATCGCCCTTGGCGAGAGTGAAGGCGGCGGCGATCACCTCGGCGGGCAGGCCTTCGATGACGCCCTGCCGGTCGGTCTGACTGGTCACTTCAACCTTGCCGAAACTTGCGAGCGGCGCACCGGCTTCGACACCGGCCTTGATGGCGATGGCGCGGGCGGCCAGGGCTTTTGCCAGCGCGTCGGCAAGCTGGGCCTCGGTCACTTTGGCGCGGATATCGGCCAGCGGGATCGGGGTTGGCGGCACCACGGCGTCAAGCCGCATCGCCACCAGACCACCATCATCCAGCAGGATCGCTTCGGGAAAATCGCCCTCGGCCAGTGCGGCTGCGGCCTTGCGGAAGGCGGGATAGGCCGCGATTGCGGCGTTATCATCGGCGCCCTCGGCGTAATCGAAGGTTACCAGCGTCATGGATTGGGCGGCGGCGAGGTCTTCCAGCGTTGCCCCCCCGGCCAAAAGATCATCGACCGGTTCGACCTTGTCCGAGATGGCGCGGCGGGCGGCATCGGTTTGCATTTCCGTGGCGAGAGCGGTGCGGGCACCCTCAAAGCTGGTTTCCTGAGGTGCGATAACCGCGTTCATCCGAAACAACGCGGGGCCAAGATCGGATGCAAAGGGCCCTACGATGCCGGGGCCGGTGAGGGCGAAAACGGCGTCGCCTGCGAGGCCAAGATCGGCTTTGGCGACATCGCCAAGATCAATATCGGCGAGTGTCAGCTTGCGGTCGGACACCAGCGTCTCAAAGGTTTCGCCCGCATCCAGCCGGGCTTTTGCCGCCGCAGCCTCGGCATCGGTGCCGTAAACCAGCCGCTCTACCAGACGCTTTTCGGGCACCACGAACTCGCTAAGTCGTGATTGGTAAAGCTCTTTCAGCGCCGCCTCGTCCACCGGCATAGCCTTGGCCATGGCATCGGGCAACAGGGCGACATAGGTGATGCGCTTGGCCTCGGGGCGGGTGAAGCGGGCGATGTTGGCAGTGTAAAAGCTGGTCAGATCGGCCTCGGTCACGGCGGCAAGGGGGATCGGCAGATCGGCCTCAGTCAGGCGCAGAACGGTGAAGGCGCGCTGTTCGCCCGCCCAGGCGGCAAGTGTGTCGGTCAGGGCGGCGGGGGCGGTAAAGCCACCGACAACGGCGCCTTGCAGCAGGCTGCGCGCCATGTCGGCGCGGATGCCGCCCTCGAATTCGGCTTCGGTGAGGTTATTTTGCTTCAGGGCAAAGCGGTAGGTTTCCCTGTCAAACGCCCCGGCGGCCCCTTGAAAGGCCTGCATTCCGGCCACCGACGTGGCCACCACATTGTCGCCCACTGAGATGCCGATGCGTTCTGCCTCGGCATCAAGGGCTGTGCGGGTGATCACCGATTGCAGAACTTGTTGATCAAGACCAAAGGCTTGCGCCTGTGCCATGCCGATCTGCTGGCCGATCTGGGCGGAAAAGGCGCTCATTTCCTGCCGCAGGGCGCGGGCGTAATCGTTGATCTTGATTTCACGGTCACCGACGCGGCCCAGTGCGGTTATCCCGCCGCCAAAGTTGGTGACGCCAAAGCCGCCGAGGCCGACGATCAACATCCCCATCAGGATCCACGCCAGCACCGTGGTGCCGCTGCGCTTTTTCTTCGGGCTGGATTCGGGTTCGGGGGCCATGGGTCTGCCTGTGATGAGGGTTTGGTCGCGCGTGTTTAGGCTTTTGGCGATGTTTGGGCAAGGTGCAGTTACGGTTGGAAAGACTTGAGTCGATTGAACATTTCCGTGATTCCCGCCGCATCGACATTGGCGAAGGCGATGCGGATCTGGCGTTTGCCGTCAGACGAGCCGGGGGGTTGAAACATGGTGCCGGGCAGCATCAAGAGGCCAGCCTCGGCCACAAGACGTTGGCAAAGCTGGTCGGATGGAAGGGTGAAGGGGTGTTCGACATAGGCAAAGTAAGCGCCGCAGCCGAGCAGTTTCCAGCCGGGTAAGGCATTGAAACCATTGGTCATTGCCAGGCGGCGCGCCAGGATTTCGGCGCGCTCGACGGCCAGCCATTGGCCGAGGTTCTGCATTCCCCAAAGGGCCGCGATCTGGCCCAGTTGCGAGGGGCAGATGGCCACGGTATCGAGGAATTTCTCGACCTCGGCCAGCCGTGCGACCGAGGCGGTGATGGAGCCGACGCGGTGGCCTGTCAGGCGGTAAGCCTTTGAAAAGCTGTAAAGCTGGATCAGGGTTTCGGGCCAGTTGGCATCGGTAAAGAGATCATGCGGGCGGGTATCGCGGCTGTCGAAATCGCGGTAAGTCTCGTCAACGATCAGCGCGAGACCGTGCGTGCGGGCGAGGGTGCAGAACGCGGCAAGGGTCTCAGTCGGGTATTCGACGCCACCGGGATTGTTGGGGGAAACCAACACGATGGCGCGGGTTCTTGATGTGATCAGGGGGGCCGCATCGGCGGCGCTTGGGATCAGGCCGGGGCCTGCGGGCAGCGGTATGGCGGCCACGCCCTGCATGTCGAGCCACATTTTATGGTTGAAATACCAAGGGGTTGGCAGGATAACTTCATCCCCCGCACCTGCCAGGGTGGACATTACGGCGGTGAACGCCTGATTGCAGCCTTGGGTGATTGCCACCTGCAAGGGATTGATTTCGCCTGCATAATTCACCGACCATTGGCGGGCAATCTCGGCACGCAGGGCGGGCAGGCCCAGCACCGGGCCGTAAAGATGCGCCTCGGGGTTGTTGAGGGCGGCATCCGCCAGCGCCTGCCGCAACCCGAGTGGCGGGCTTTCGACCGGGGCCGCCTGACTGACGTTGATCAGTGGGCGGTCGGGGGGGAAAGTGACGCCTTCAAGCCAGCGCCGGGCCTCCATCACCGGGGGCGGGTCGGTTCTGCGCATGGCGGGGTTGATCGGGTGTGTCATTGGGCTTTGCAATCGAAAAGAGGCGTAGGATGGGGGGCGTTTTGGTGTCGGGTATCCGTAGGGTAGGCGTAGCTACGGGCGTCGGGCCTAATCCTTGCCCCGGAAGGGCTGGACATATTGCAGCGCCATGTCCCATGGAAAGAAAATCCAGGTGTCCTGACTGACCTCGGTGATATAGGTATCGACCATCGGCTTGCCCGAGGGTTTGGCGTAGACGGTGGCGAAATGGGCGCGGGGGTAGAGCTTGCGCACCAGTTCCAGCGTGCGGCCGCTGTCGACCAGATCATCGACGATCAGGATGCCGGTGCCATCGCCCATCAGTTCGGCTTGCGGCGATTTGATCACCTGCGCCTCGCCTTGATTCTGATGCTCGTAAGATACCACCGAGATCGAATCCACTACCCGCACGTTCAACTCGCGGCTGACGATCATCGCGGGCACCAGGCCGCCCCGGGTGATGCCGACGACCGCCTTCCAGATGCCATCATCCGGGCCTTTGCCATCAAGCCGCCAAGCGAGGGCGCGGGCGTCGCGGTGGATCTGATCCCAGGAGACATGAAAACCTTTTTCATGCGGCAGGCGGTCGGTCATGGCGGGCTCCTCAGGTGGTGGCGATCTTGGTGCCGAGAATGGCCAGCAAGCCGCCGAAGCTGCGGTCGATCACGGTTTTCAGGCTGATGTAGGTGTTGCGGGTGGACTCGAGCGAAAAAATCCGGGCGACGAAGGTGTTCCACAGCGTCTCGTTCAGGAACACCACCAGCAGCAGGGCGGCGTAGACCCAAAGCGGGGTTTCGGGCGGCACGGTGCCGACGAAGATGGCGCTGAAGAGGACCGCGGGTTTGGGATTGGCGAGGTTGGTGATCAGGCCAAGACGAAAGGCGGAGGCGGCGCTGCGCGGGGTGGTGGAGGCCGTCATATCAAGCGGCGCATCGGCGTGGCGCCACATGGTCCACGCCATGAAGAGGAGGTACGCGGCACCGGCGAATTTGAGGCCCCAAAGGAGAGCCGGGGCGGCAGTGAACACGATATTGAGGCCAAAAAGTGCTGCGAGTGCCCAGATCACAGCCCCTGCGCCGATGCCCATGGCGAGGAATACGCCGGTGCGCAGGCCCTCGGTGACGCCGGTGCGGGCGGCCATCAGCACGGCGGGGCCGGGGCTGATGGCGGCCATGAGGTGCAGGAAGGCGACGGTGAGGAAGGCGGCGAGGGTCATTGCGCGTCTTTTCTGGTGGCGTCGATATCGGGGGCATCGACGGCCTTCATGCCGACGACGTGATAGCCCGCATCGACATGCAGGTTCTCGCCGGTGGTGCCGGAGCCGAGATCGGACAGCAGGTACAAGGACGCCTTGCCGACCTCTTCTTGCGTGACGTTGCGGCGGAGCGGCGAGTTCAGCTCGTTCCAGCGCATGATATAGCGGAAATCACCGATGCCTGAGGCCGCGAGGGTTTTGATCGGGCCTGCCGAGATGGCATTGACGCGGATGCCATCCTTGCCAAGGTCTTCGGCCATGTATTTGACCGACGCTTCAAGCCCGGCCTTGGCGATGCCCATCACGTTGTAATGCGGCATCACCTTTTCGGCGCCGTAATAGGTGAGGGTGAGGAGCGAGCCGCCGTCGGGCATGATCGCCGCCGCGCGTTTGCAGACGGCGGTGAAGGAATAGACCGAGATATCCATGGTCATCAGGAAGTTCGCGCGGGAGGTATCAACGTAGCGGCCCCTGAGTTCGGCCTTGTCGGAAAAGCCGATGGCGTGGACGAGGAAATCGATCTTGCCCCAAAGCTGGTGCAAATGTGCAAAGAGGGCGTCCATCGAGGCTTCACTGGCCACATCGCATTCGATGAACGTGGTCATGCCGATGGAGGCGGCCAGCGGTTCGACGCGTTTTTTCAGCGCCTCGCCCTGATAGGAGAAGGCGATTTCGGCCCCTTGTCCGGCCAAAGCGCGGGCGATGCCCCAGGCGATGGATTTGTCATTGGCGAGACCCATGATCAGGCCGCGCTTTCCTTGCATCAGTCCGGTTGACATTCGGTCTTCCCCGCCCACCATGAATGTGAGTTTGACGTGTAGGCGATAGACGCGCCTGCATCAAGTGCAGGGAAAGGCAGGGCGATGGACAGAGGCGGTATCTTTGCGGGGGCGGACCCGTTTCAGATTGCGGCAGCGTGGCTGGAGGCGGCGGAGGCGGTGGAGCCCAACGATCCGAACGCGATGGCGCTGGCGACGGTGGATGCAGCGGGCCTGCCGAATGTGCGGATGGTGTTGCTGAAGGAGATCGAGGCGGCGGCGTTCGTGTTCTACACCAATTACGAAAGTGCCAAGGGGCGGGAGATCGAGGGCGCGGGCAAGGCGGCCTTTGTGCTGCATTGGAAATCGCTGCGCCGCCAGATCCGGGTGCGGGGGCTGGTCAGCCGCGAGGAGGGGGTGCAGGCGGACGCTTATTTCACCTCGCGCAGCCCTGCCTCGCGGCTGGGGGCCTGGGCGTCGCAGCAATCGCGGGTTTTGACATCGCGCACGGCACTGGTGGCGGAGGTGGCGAAAGTGACGGCGCGGCTGGGGCCGCTGCCCGCGCGGCCACCGTTCTGGGGCGGGTTTCGCATTGTCCCTTTGGAGATCGAGTTCTGGGCTGATGGCGCATTCCGGTTGCATGACCGGTTTCAGTGGCGGCGCAGCACTGCGCAGGATAGCTGGCAGATCAACCGGCTGAACCCCTGAATTTCGCGCTTCGTGAATGGAAGTGTGCCGGATCAAAGCAGAAAATTGCGCTTGCATGTGCGTGTTGATTGTCGGCATGCTACGGGCACTTGGGGCTTTATCTGGGGACACAGGCTCTGACATGACAGAAGATGAGAAGCCATTGCACACGGTGCATGGCCATGTGAAATGGTTTGACCCGGTCAAAGGGTTCGGTTTTATCGTGACCGAGGATCAGCAGGCGGATATCCTGTTGCATGCCAATGTGTTGCGCAACTATGGCCAAAGCTCGGTTGCCGATGGCGCGGGCATCACCGTTCTGGTGCAGCAGACGCAGCGCGGCATTCAGGCGGTGGAGGTGGTGCAGATCGACGCGCCGCAGGGCATGTTCTTTCCCGCCGGTGAAGAGGGTGGCGAGACCACCGCCGAGGAGGTGGCGCTGCTGCCGCTGGAGCCTGCGCGGGTGAAGTGGTTCGACAAGGGCAAGGGCTTTGGCTTTGCCAATGTATTCTCGCGGGATGAAGATGTGTTCATCCATTCCGAGGTGTTGCGCCATTCCGGTTTCGCGGATTTGCAGGCGGGTGAGGCGGTTTGCCTGCGGATCATCGAGGGCAAGCGGGGCCGGATGGCAGTACAGGTGTTGGCATGGGAAGCATCGTTAAGGGGTTAATTGCATTGGGGTTCGGGGTGGCGGCGGGGCCGCTTGCGGCGGCTTGCGCGCCTGACACGGTGGAGTTGCGCGGGCCGGGGGGGGTGGCGCGGTTTTCGGTGGAGGTGGCTGACAGTGCCGCCGAGCAACAACGCGGGTTGATGTTTCGCGAGAAGATGGCCGCGTCGGCGGGGATGTTGTTCGTGTTCCCAAAGCCCAAGCACGCGCAGTTCTGGATGCGGAACACGCTTATTCCGCTGGACATGATTTTCGCCGATGCGGCGGGCCGGGTGACGGTGGTGCAGGCCAACGCCATTCCGCGCGACGAGACGCCGATTGATGGTGGGCGCGGCGTGGCGGTGGTGCTGGAGATCAACGGCGGCCTCGCGGCGCGGTTGGGCATTGTGCCGGGCAGTGAGCTGCGCCATCCGGCGATTGCGCAGGCGGGTGCTGTCTGGGCCTGCGACTAGGCCCGGCGGGGTGGATTTCCTGAACAGTTGACCGAGAACGCACAAAGTTGCAGGGTGCAAATGTTGCGCGTGGATTGCGGCGACCGGGGGCGGTTGCGCACCTGCCTGCGCGGGGGGCTTTGCTTGCCGCTACGGGGCGCTTTGCCGGATTTGAATGACCGCGGTTGCAGATTGGCCGCAGGAGTATTGCGATGGCCAGCCTTGGTCCCCTCAGCGCCGTCACCGACGACTTCGGCGCAGTTTTCAACATCACGACGATGGACGCGGCCACGGACAGCACGTCTTCGGCGACCCGGATCGTGATGACGGGCGGCGGTCGGACGTTCACCCTGACCGGCCGCAGGTTTATCACCACCGTGATCGGCGATGGCAACGTGACTGTGCTGTCGGGGCTTGCGGGGCTGGACAAGCTGAGCGGCGGCGGCGGCAATGATAGCCTGGTGGGCGGTTCTGGGGCCGACAGGCTGGTCGGTGGCGCCGGTGTGGATTTGATGTCGGGTGGTACGGGGGGCGGATGTGTTCGTGTTTGTGGCCCTTGCCGATACCGGTGAGGCCACGCGCGACAGCATCGCCGATTTCGTGACGGGGGAAGATGTGACCAGCGTTACCGGGCTGGGGCTGACCTTCGTTGTCGGGGCCTTTACCGGGGCGAACCAGATCAGGTACGCTTCCAGCACCTCGATGTTGCAGATCGACGCAGACGGGAATGGCTCGGTGGACCGCCAGATCGAGTTGACCGGGGCGGGGTTGAATTTCGATGCGGCCACGGATTTGCTGCTGATCTGAAGCGTGCGGCATTCGAATGAAGGCCGCACGCTTTTGCTGCGCTTGGGGCTTTCCTTGGGGAAAGTTCCGGGGTAGGAGGACACTGTTGGTTCGCCGATACTGTTGGTTCGCCGACGCTGTTGGTTCGCCGACACTGTTGGTTTGCCGACAATCGGGGCGTAGCGCAGTCTGGTAGCGCGGCGGTTTTGGGAACCGTAGGTCGTAGGTTCGAATCCTATCGCCCCGACCAATCTTCCATCGCAGTTTGGCCGCGTTGTGCGGGACGGCTTGCCGGGCGGCGGCGGCTGGCCCATATCTGGGGCTGATGGAGAGGTGCCGATGACCCTGCAATTTGACAACAGCTATGCCCGCGCGCTGCCCGAGGGGGTGCTGCGGCTGGACCCGGATGCAGCACCTGCGCCGCAACTTTTGTGCCTGAATGCGGCGGTGCTGGCGGAGTTGGGGCTTTCGGTTTCGCCTGAGCAGGCGGCGCTGTGGTTTTCGGGGGCCGTGGTGCCGCCGGGGGCGGAGCCGGTGGCGCAGGCCTATGCGGGGCATCAGTTCGGCGGCTATTCCCCAAGGTTGGGCGACGGGCGGGCGCATCTGTTGGGCGAGGTGCGGGGGCAGGACGGGCGGCGCTGGGATATCGCGCTCAAAGGTTCGGGGCGCACCCCGTTTTCGCGCGGCGGCGATGGCAAGGC
>JANNAV010000348.1:0-1955 GCA_031384695.1 Paracoccaceae bacterium | reverse complement strand
GGATCTTTCAACATCCTCAGCGTGCTGCGTTACAATTCGATGTTTGCCCTGATCTCGCTGGGCATGTGCTTTGTGATCATGACCGGCGGGATCGACCTGTCTGTCGGTTCGGTCGCGGCGTTGGGCAGTGTGGTGGCGGCCTATGCCAGCCCTTACGGCCTTGTGCCGGGTCTGCTTGCAGGCGTGTCGGCAGGGCTGATCGCCGGTACGCTGAACGGCCTGATCGTCACCCGGCTGAAGATCATGCCCTTCATCGCCACGCTGGCAATGATGCTTGCGGCCAGCGGCACGGCGCTTTTGTTGGCCCGAAACCAGTCGGTAGCGGTGTCTTATGCGACAGCCTTTACCGAACTGGGACAGGGCAACCTGCTCGGCCTGCCGGTTCCGGCCCTGATTGCCGTTCTCGCCTATATCGCGGGCTCGGTGGTCCTGAACCTGACAAGTTCGGGTCGCTCGGTCCTTGCCATCGGCGGCAGCGAAGATGCCTCGCGCATGATGGGCCTGCCGGTCGAGCGGATCACCTTTCTGGTCTATCTGGCCTCGGGCGGGCTGGCCGGGCTGGCGGGCGTCATCCTTGCCGCGCAGTTCGGGGCGGGTCAGCCGATCGAAGGCGTGGGGTGGGAGTTGTTCGCCATCGCAGCAGTTGTCGTCGGCGGCACGCTGCTGACCGGGGGCGCGGGGTCGGTGGTCACCACGCTCGCCGGGGTGCTGCTGCTGGGGGTGGTGTTCAACATCCTGAACTTCGAGAATGGCAAGGGCTGGATTTCACTCTCTGCCTATTGGCAATCGGTGATCCGGGGCCTGTTCCTGCTGGCCGTGGTGCTGCTGCAGGCGCATCTGACCCATCGCGTCGCAGGCCCGGTTGCGGCGGCCCCGCCCGGGCCCGCCGTCCGATGACCGCGCAGGGCCGCACAGTCGGATCGGGCCCCCGCCTTGTCGGCACCCATCAGGGGAGCGAGGTGCACGAGGTCACGCTGACGGCGGAGGGCGGCCTGCAGGCGCAGATACTGACCTTTGGCGCGGTGATCCGCGATCTTTCGTTGCCGCTGGCTGCGGGCGGGCGCCAATCCCTCGTGCTGGGGTTTCCCACCTTCGACCCGTATCCGGTGCATTCGCCCTATTTCGGCGCGCTGGTCGGGCGCTATGCCAACCGCATCGGCGGTGGAAGGTTCACGCTGGCGGGGCAAACCCATGTGCTGGACCGCAACGAAGCCGGAACGACAACGCTGCACGGGGGCAGCGGTGGGTTCGCGACCCGGGTCTGGGACATTGCCGATCATTCGGATTGCCATGTGACCCTTGGCCTGATGTCCCCCGACGGCGATCAGGGCTTTCCCGGAATGTTGCATGTCACCTGTCGATACACCCTTTGGCCGGACAACCGGCTGGAGGTGGCCCTGCGCGCCCGGACCGACCAGCCCACGCCCGTCAATTTGACCCAGCATTCCTATTTCAACCTCGACGGCGGGTCCGACCTTTCCGACCACCTGCTTACGGTACACGCCGACAGCTTCACCCCGGTCAGACAAGACAAGATCCCCACAGGCGAGATCCTGTCGGTGGCCGGAACCCCCTTCGATCTGCGCCAGCCCCACCGCCTTGGCGATCTGACCGTGGCGCTCGACCACAATTTCGTGCTTCGCCCGGCACCTGCCGATCCGTCCCGGATGCGCCCGGTGGCCGAGCTTACCTCGCCCCGCGCAAATCTCCGGCTGCGCGTCACGACGACCAAGCCAAGCGTTCAGATTTACGATGGCCACATGCTTGACGTGGCGGTGCCGGGTCTCGGCGGGCGGCACTATGGGCCGGGGGCTGGTCTTTGCATTGAGACGCAGTTCTTTCCCGACAGCCCGAACCAGCCGCAGTTTCCAGACACGGTTCTTGCCGCCGGGGCTGATTACGATCACCGGACGATCTATGCCTTTGAACACATTTGACGACGAGAATTCCACTCG
>JANNAV010000134.1:0-5359 GCA_031384695.1 Paracoccaceae bacterium | reverse complement strand
AAAACGGCCTGTCCGCTCCCCCCCGGCTGACCCTGCCCAATATCCTGAACATCGCCACCAAACCGCGCTGGGCGCTGGGCATGCTGGGCACCAAGCGCAAAACCTTCCGCAATATCGTCGGCCACGCCAAGAACGTCGGTGATCTTTCGTCGCTGATGTCCTGGACCAACGAGCAGTTCGACCCCCAGCTGGATTGGACCAAGATTGCCCGTATCCGCGACCAATGGGGCGGCAAACTGATCCTCAAAGGCATTCTCGACGTGGAAGACGCCAAGGCCGCCGCCGATTTCGGCGCCGATGCCATCATCGTCTCGAACCACGGCGGCAGGCAGTTGGACGGCGCGCTATCCTCAATCCGCATGCTCGGCCCCATCGTGCGCGCCGTGGGCGACCGTACCGAGGTTTATCTCGACAGCGGCATCCGCTCGGGGCAAGACGTGCTCAAGGCGCTGGCGATGGGGGCGAAAGGCACCTTCATCGGCCGCTCGTTCATCTACGGCCTTGGTGCGATGGGGCAGGCGGGGGTGGCAAAGGCACTGGAGGTGATCCACAAGGAACTGGATATCTCGATGGCGCTTTGCGGCGTGCAAAAAGCCCGCGATCTAAGCCGCGATCAACTGCTGGTGCCAAAGGATTTTGAGGGCAACTGGGCCTGAGCAAAGGTTTCCTTTTTCTCTTGCCCGATTGGCCCAACTGATCAGATCGCGCATACCCCCTTGCCCAAACGGCGTCCCGCCTGTTGGGCAACGCCCCACATTAACGCCGCAGCAAAAACCACGCCAGAACCGGCACCGCCAACAAGGTCAGCGCCGCAAACACAAACGCCGCGGGCAGGCCAAAACTGCCCGCAATCAGCCCCAGCATCGGCGGCCCGAAGAAATAGCCGAAATACCCTAGCAACGTCGCCCGCGCCACCGCCCGCGCCCGCGCTTCGGGTGCCGCCAACCGCCCCACCAGCGAAAACGCAGTAGGTGCGATCAGCGCCGATCCGATCCCCATCACCGTGAACCCCAGATAGGCCGCAGCAGGGCTGCCCGCCCAGGCCGCAGCCACCGCGCCAATCGCCGCCACCACCGCCCCCGCGCTCAACACCCAGGCAGGCCCGATCCGCTGTGCAAACCCCTGCGCCACCAGCCGCGCCACCCCCATCGTCAGCGCCAGCGCTGCAGGCCCCATCGCCCCATCCGCGGGCGATCCGCCCAAGGTCTGCTCGATATGCAGCGCCGACCAGTTCTCCGCCGCGTTTTCCGACAGGAACGCAATCAGAACAATGCTTCCCCCGATCACCGGGATCATCCCCAACCGCCCGGCACCCCGCCCCTCGGGCTTGCGCAGCCCCTCGATCCGGCCATCCGCCTCATAGGTGAACAGCGCCAGCACCGCCGCAAACGCCGCCATGCACCCCATCACCCAACCCGGCGGCCAGCCCGCCTCGCGCAGCACCCCGGTCAACACCGCCCCCGCCGCATAGCCGAACGAATACAGCGCATGCACCAGCGTCATCAGATGCACCCCGCGCGCGCTTTCCAACGTCGCCACCCGCGCATTCATCAGCACATCGGCCAGCCCGGTCGCCGCCCCGCACGCCATCATGGCAAACGGAAACAACCAGATCGACGCCGCCTGTCCCGGCAGCGCAAAGGCCAGCGCCATCGCCCCGCAGGCCACCGGCAGCGCCACCCGCCCCAGCGCCGCCCCCAGCACCGGCGCCGCCAGCATCGCGCAAACCGCCGCAATCGGCGTCATGAAGATCACCAGCCCCAGCCGCGTCTCGTCGATCCCCAGCATGGTTTTCAGATCGGGCAGAATGGCGGCAAAACTGCCCCACCCCACCCCCATCACCGCAAACGCAGCCAAGGCAGGACGGGCAATGCGAAGAGTGGCAAGAATGGGCATAAAAGGCTCCGGGGTTGCCGCATGACCTATCTCCTTGCGGCCATCCTCAGCAACCCCACAGGCGCCAGATCAACCCTGCATCAGCACCTCAACCGACAGCACCGTCGGCAAATGCCGCGCGATCTCGTCCCAATGATCACCGCCATCCCGGCTGGCAAACACCGAACCGGAATTGGTGCCGAAATACACCCCCGTCGGTGTCGCCCGGTCCACCGCCATCGCCTGCCGCAGCACAGTGAAATAGCAATCGCGCGCCGGCAAGCCGCTGCGGCACGCCTGCCACGAAGCCCCCCCATCGCGTGACCGCCACACAGCAGCAGATGCCCCCGGCGGATACCGCCCCAGCATATCACCGTTCAACGGCAGCACCCACAACGTCGCCGCATCCGCCGGGTCCACCACCACCGGAAAGCCGAAGGTCGAAGGCAGCCCCGCCGATATCTCCTGCCAACTCCGCCCGCCATCCGGGCTCGCGAACACCCCGTGATGGTTCTGCTGATACATCACATCGCCCGCACCCGGCGCCCGCACCACGTTGTGCACGCAAAGCCCGGTCTCGTGCCCCTCATGCCCACCCCCCGGATGCGCATGTACCGGCTCCGCGTTCGACAGCCGGTTGCGCGACGCCCAGCTTTCCCCGCCATCCTCGCTGGCAAACATCCCCGCCGCAGAAATCGCCACCCACAGCTTGGCCGGATCCTCGGGCGAGGCGACGATGGAATGCAGCACCAACCCCGCGCCCCCCGCCTGCCAACCGGCCCGCTCGGGATGCGCATTGATCCCCGCCACCCCCTCCCAATTCACCCCGCCATCGCGGCTGCGGTACAACTTCCCCGGCTTGGCCCCCGCATAAAGCACGCCACCGGCCATGCCCAAAGACCACACCGCCTCCGCCTCGCCCTTGAACGGCGCATCGGGTGCTGCGCTGCGCCCGGTATAGGCGGCCATCCCGGGGTCTTCGCGCAGCATTGCGTCGAACTTGCCGTTGGCCAGCAGCGACAACTGCCACCCAGACCCGCCATCCTCCGACCGCCACACCCCGGCCCCCATCCACTCGTTGCCACCCCCGGCCCACAAGGCACCGCTCGCAGGGTCGGCGATCACATGGTTGATCGGCCAGCCATCGCAGAACGGCCCGGCCACCGCCCAACCCCTGCGCTCCGCACCCCCCGAAAGCACAAACGCCCCCTTGGTGGTGCCCACCAGAACGCTGACATCTGCCATGATTCCCCCCCCATTGCCGCCGATTCCCCGCAAAACTTCCGCCCGATCGCCGCCCCGGTCAAGAATTTTCCCTTCCCAAGCCAGCGAATCGCCGCTATAGCCCCCCAGTCGCGCCGCGCACCCTTGGAGGGCGGCGGACTTATCAAATGGAGAACCTCTATGGCTGGTGAGATCCCTGATCTTGTAGCCGAGGTACGGATGGGGACAGGCAAGGGGGCCGCCCGTCAAGCTCGTCGTGAGGGCTACGTACCCGGTATTGTTTATGGCGACGGCAAAGATCCGACGCCCATCAACATCAAATACTACGCTTTGCTGAAAAAGCTCAAGGCAGGCCGCTTCCTGCAAACGCTGTTCAACCTCAAGGTCGAGGGCCAGGAAGATGTGCGCGTGATCTGCCGCAACGTCCAGCGTGACGTGGTGAAAGACCTGCCGACGCATCTTGATCTGATGCGCCTGCGCGCAAATTCGCGGATCGAGCTGTTCATCCACGTGACCTTCATCAACCATGAAGCCTCGCCCGGATTAAAGCGCGGCGGCACCCTGACGGTTGTGCGCCCGGAAGTGGAACTTGAAGTGACCGCAGGCGATATCCCCGATCACATCACGGTCGATCTGGCAGGCCGCGAAATCGGTGATGTGATCCACATCAGCGACGTCACCCTGCCCGAAGGTGCCAAAACCACCATCGCCCGCGATTTCGTGGTCGCCAACATCTCGGCCCCCGCAGGCTTCGTCGCCACCGCCGAGTAGGCCTATCACAACCGCAAAAAAGGCGCGGAAGGGCAACCTTCCGCGCCTTTTTGTTTGCGCGGCGCGCACCCCCCACCCGCCAACTCCCTTGACAGAATCGACCGCCCCGCGCCAGCATCGCGTTCATTCAAGGTCAGTTTTTTGGGTGAGGTTTCCATGGCGCATTTGCTCAAATTCCCTGCAACCGGTTCGTATTGGGTTCCGGTCAAAGGCGAAACATTTACGGTTGATTCAATTGATGGTGAAGGAGAACTTCTTGCCTGGGGCGTCGGCAGTCGTTGGGAATCGGCATTCACCGTCTCGCTGGCCAGCGGAGTAACCGACCGGATCGTTTGCAAAGCCTATCGTGGCCCAAACCCCGATCTCGTATTCTATCGCCTTCGCAATCTTCGCGCGGGCGATGTTCTGGTGCTCTACAAGAATATCAAATACGATGGAGGCGTCACGAACAAAACCGAATGGGTGAAGCATTCTACTGAAACGGTAAAGGTGACATTTGTATCGGCAGAGTTCCGAAGCCAGCTCAATCAAGGGCTGCAAGGCCTGCCGTTTCATCAGACGGCGAAAGGGAAGAAGATCTTTCTCTCCGGCTATGGTGCCCAGCAGCGCGATCTCCCCATGGCCGAGGATAAATGGGTCGAGCAGACAAAGGCGGTTATCGAACAGATTTCCAAGAATACCCTTGGCCAGAAAATCATCGATCTGCTTGCTGATGGCATCACGATTTATGCCGATGTCGCGACCCGCCTGAATGCGAATTCAAGTGTCTTGTTCACGGCGGAAAATTTCAAGGACGCAACCTCACTGCACGGCGGCGCGCCTGATGAAGTGCTCCTGCATGAGTTTGTGCATCGTTGCGAAGGCAACCGCCCCAAATACCTGAATGTGACGGGATGGGAATTCTCGGAAACCGATTTCCTGAGTGTCAACGCAACCAACGTCTACTCCTGCCTGCTGCGCCGTGGCTTGCGAAAACATCACAAAGACTATGAACCTTTGCCGAATGAATACTTCACCGATCCGCAAAGCCACTTCACTTTGTTCCGGCAAAATTACGCCCTCGCGTGGCAGCAATCCAAACAACTGTGCGAAGTCTTGCGTGATAACTCTCCTCTGTGGAACCCCTTCAAGTACAGGTGATACCGCCGCGTCCGGTCCACGTAACTACGGAAAAACTACGCATAGCCTACGGGAAAAATACGCCCGGCATGTGCGAAATCACGCCCCCGCAAGCGCCAGAAACGCCGCATGACGCGGGTCCGCCTCGGGCGTCGCTCCCGCCTTTTCGCAGATCAGCCGGATATGGTCCGCGCAGCAAAGCTGATGCAACCTGTAGACATCGGGCAGCGCCATCGCGCGTGCGTGCAGCGCCGCAAACCCCTCGGCATAGCGAAAGGCCGAGGGGTCCAACTCCTTGTTATTGTTGGCGCGGTTGTAATAATACCGGGTATAGCGGTCATGCAGCCCCACCGGCGAAAGGGTGCGGCGC
>JANNAV010000133.1:0-21361 GCA_031384695.1 Paracoccaceae bacterium | reverse complement strand
GCTTTGCTGTGGTTCGGCGAGGCGATACGGTTTGGCGCGTTCAAGCTGACTTACGGTAGTTTTTCCCTGATCATCCTGGCGGTGATCGTGCTTTACATCCTCAGCCAAACCGCCTGGGGGCGGCATGTGCATGCCATCGGCGATGATCCGGATGCGGCCATGCTGTCGGGCATCCGCACCAAGCAGACGCTGGTTTCGGTTTATGCGGTCGCGGGGCTGATCTGCGGCTTTGCGGCCTGGGTGGCCATCGGCCGGGTGGGGTCGGTATCGCCAGTGTCGTTCGATACGGTCAACCTTGCGTCCATCACCGCCGTGGTGATCGGCGGCACCTCGCTGTTTGGCGGGCGCGGTTCGATCATCGGCTCGGTTCTGGGGGCGATGATCGTGGGCGTATTCACCACCGGCCTGTCACTGGCGGGCGTCGATGACTACTGGCAATTGTTTGCGGCGGGCTGTCTTGTCATCACCGCCGTCGGCTTGGATCAATGGCTGCGGAGGGCTACCCAATGAGTGACGTAAAACCCATTCTGAGCACCCGTGGCCTGATGAAGCGGTACGGCACCGTGGTGGCGATGAACGGCGCGGATTTCGATCTTTATCCGGGCGAGATCA
The DNA here is from genome assembly GCA_031384695.1 of Paracoccaceae bacterium. Classification (GTDB taxonomy): domain Bacteria; phylum Pseudomonadota; class Alphaproteobacteria; order Rhodobacterales; family Rhodobacteraceae; genus JANNAV01. The sequence goes on along the minus strand of JANNAV010000133.1, from coordinate 20,749 downwards.
CGGCGGTGATCGGCGATAACGGCGCGGGCAAATCGACGCTGATCAAGGCGATTGCCGGGGCAGTGACGCCAGACCACGGCGAGATCACGCTGGAAGGCCGCGTGGTGCATTTCAAATCTCCGCAGGATGCCCGCAATCTGGGCATTGAAACGGTGTATCAGAACCTTGCGATGTCGCCTGCCCTTTCGATTGCCGACAACATGTTTCTGGGCCGCGAGTGGCGCAAACCCGGCATCATGGGCACTGTCTTTCGCCAGATGGACCGCGCGGGGATGGAAAAGTTCGCGCGCGACAAGCTGAGCGAATTGGGCCTGATGACCATTCAGAACATCAATCAGTCGGTGGAATCGCTGTCGGGCGGCCAGCGGCAGGGCGTGGCGGTGGCGCGGGCGGCGGCGTTCGGATCAAAAGTGGTGATCCTGGACGAACCTACCGCAGCGCTTGGCGTCAAGGAAAGCCGCCGGGTGCTGGAACTGATCCGCGACGTGCGGGCGCGCGGCATTCCGATCATCCTGATCAGCCACAACATGCCGCATGTGTTCGAGGTGGCCGACCGCATCCACATCCACCGCCTTGGGCGCAGGCTTTGCGTGATCGACCCCAAAGAACACAGCATGTCCGACGCGGTGGCTTATATGACAGGCGCGAAACTGCCAGAGGGCGTTTCGGAGGACGCATGACACCTGAGGCACTGGCAAGTCTGATCCGCGCCCGCGCCACCGGGCAGGCGCGGTTCATGGTTGCCCTTGCCGGGCCACCGGGGTCGGGCAAATCCACCCTCGCCACAGAAGTGGCCGCAGCCTTGGGTGCGGGGGCAAAAGTGGTGCCGATGGACGGCTTTCACTATGACGATGCGGTGTTGGCCGCGCGCGGGCTTAGCGCACGCAAGGGCGCACCTGAAACCTATGACGTGGCCGGATTCGTGAACCTTTTGCGAAGGTTGCGCGCCGAACCCGAGGTGGCGATCCCATTGTTCGACCGCACGATGGAACTGTCGCGCGCGGCGGGCGATATCGTCGGGCCAACGGACCACATCCTGCTGATCGAAGGCAACTATCTGCTGCTGTCCGAACCACCCTGGGCTGGACTGCGGCAGATGTTCGATCTGACCATCTATCTCGATATTGCCGAGGCCGAACTTGACCGCCGCCTGATGGCCCGCTGGGCACATTACGGCAAATCGCGCGCCGCCGCGCGCGCGTGGATCGACGGCAATGATCTGCCAAACATCCGCCGCACCCTCCGCCTGTCACAGGCCGCCGACGTCATCATCACACACGAAACCCGCCCTTGAAAACCCCGCTCAGGCATCATCTTTCGGCATCACCAAAGCCACCCCGGCAATCATGAAAGCGATGGCGGCCCAGATCCACGGCGTCATCTGTTCGTTCAGCAAGATGATGCTCCACAAAATGCCGCCGACAGTGCTCGTGTACCCGATCTGCCCGGCAAACACCGCGCCGGTTGACCGGATCGTGATGATGATCAGCACCGTCGAGACCGCACTGATGCTGCCCACCAGCGCAAACGCCCAGCCAAAGCCCGAGAACACCGCACCGATCGGAATGAACGCGCCAGAGAAAACCGAGATCGGCGTCATCAGCAAGGCCGCCGCCACAATAACGCCGGTGGCCGTGGCCACCGGATCATCATCCACATTTGGCAGCGCCTCCAGCAGCAGGGTTTCGGCGGCATAACAGGCAGGCACCGCCAAAGCGATCAGAACCCAGACCCAATTGCCCGGACCTGTCATCTGCGACCCCGGCAGAATGACCATGGCAATGCTGGCCAATCCCATGCACAGGCCCAGAAACCGCTTGGCATTCGGCTTTTCCAGCCCAAGCACCGCCGCCACCACAAAGATGATGAAGGATTGCGCCGCAAGGATCAGCGAAATGATCATCGCAGGCAGGTTGCCCGCAATCACGAAGAACATCACCTGCGGCAGCAGGGTGCCGATAACCCCGATCAGCGCAAAGCGTTTGGCATTGTTCCAATCCAGTTTCGGAAACTTTCCGGTGACGGTTGCAATGGCCAGCATGGTGAAGGCGCTGGCCCAAAGCGTCCAGAACACCGAGCCGAGCGGGTTCAACCCGTCCAGCATCACGATCCGTGCCAGGGCCGGCGTGATCCCCCAAAGCGCGCCAATCGCCAGCACCAGAAAACCGCCCTTCAGCAGGTTGATGGTTTTGCGTAACGTCTGCTCGCGTCGGTAAACCTCGCTCGCCATGCCCACGAACACCCGGCTCAGATTGCCCAAGGCGTCGTCGCGCAGCGAAATGTCCTGCAACCCAAGCCGCGCCGGATCAAACCCACTGCCCTCGACCATTTTCGATGCCGCCGCCAGCCGGTCCACCTGCCGCAGATATTCCAACTCGTGATCGCGCAGGCGTTTGCGCTCCAGCCCGGCATTCACCCGCGCGCGCAGTAAGACCGGATCAAAGGATTTGGTCAGAAAGTCATCCGCCCCCAACTCGATGGCCTGCACCACATCGGCCATCTCTTCCAGCGACGAGATCACCAGCGTCGGAATATCGCGCAGGGCGGCGTCCGCCTGCATCCGCCGCAGCACCTCGAAGCCGTCCATTTCCGGCATGACGATATCCAGCAGCACCATGTCGATGCCGCCCGCCGCCAGCCGGGCAAGCGCCGCCGCACCGTCCGCCGCCTCTTCCACGCGGTGGCCCAGGTTCTTGATCGCAATCGACATTTTCAGCCGGTTGGTCTTGTGATCATCCACCACCAGCACGCATTGCGCGGTACTGTTCATACCCTGTCCCCTTGCCGCACCAACAATCCCCATTCAGGCCGTCAGCATCTGTTTCAGCCGCGTTTCTGCCCGATCATAGGCAGCCTTCGCGCCCGCCACCTTGTCCGCCGCCCCCGCAACCTCGCCTGCCCGCCCCATCGCCTCCAGATCACGGCAGATATCACCCAGCCCGGCCGCGCCGAAATCAACGGCGCTGCCTTTCAAAGTATGGGCCGCATGGCGCAGCATATCGCTGTCCTGCGCCGCCACCGCCGCCAAAAGCCGGGCGACCAGCGCCGGGGCTTCCTCCAGAAAACTTTGCACCAGATCGCGCAGCGCTGCCTTGTCACCGCCGATCACCTCCAGCAACCGGTCCAGCGCCCCGGCATCAAATTCTACGGTTAGTTCGGGCATCAAAACCTCGGGCAAAGGGGGTGCTGCGGCAAGTACGGCGCGGATCGCCTGCACCAGCGCCTCGACGCGGATAGGTTTGCTGACATATTCGCTCATTCCCGCCGCGATAAAGCGCTCACGGTCGCCCGCCATGGCATTGGCGGTCACGGCGATGATCTTGGGGCGCGTGGCGGCGGGATAGGTGGCAAGGATGCGGCGCGTGGCCTCCACCCCGTCCATCTCGGGCATCTCGATATCCATCAGGATCAGATCATAGGGCTGGCGTTCCAGCGCTTGCAGCACCTCAACCCCGCTGGCCGCGATATCGGCGGAATAACCCAGTCTTTTCAGGATCATCCGGCCCAGCTTCTGGTTGGTCGGGTGATCATCGGCCAGCAATATCCGCGCCGGAACCGCAAGCGCAAAGGCTGCGTCAAACTGATCCTTCTGCGCCACCTTGCGCTGGATCACCCGGACAGGCTCGCCCGACGCAATGGTCATCAGCGCGTTCAGCAAGGCCGAAGGCTTCACCGGCTTGGCCAGCACATCGGCAAACCCCGCCGCCTTCAACGCGGCCTGATCATGATCCGCCGATTGGCCCAGGGACGACAGCAGCACCAGCGGCATCGAGGCCAGCGCCGGATTGCCCCGGATACGCGTCGCAAGTTCCACCCCGTCCATATCCGGCATGTGCATATCCAGAATGGCCACATCAAACCGCTTGTCCTGCAACGCCACCAGTGCCTCGGCCGGGGTGGCAAAGGCCGTCGGGATCATCGCCCATATCTCGGCCTGCCGCGACAGGATCTTGCGGTTGGTCTCATTGTCGTCAACGATCAGGATACGCGTGCCCTTCATATCAGGCCGGATTTCCGCCATCTGAACCGCGCGGATGTCCGGCGCCACCGGCAGGCTCAAGCCGAATGCGAACACCGCCCCCTTGCCGGCCTCGCTTTCAATCGTGATCACCCCGCCCATCAGCCCCACCAGCCGCTGACTGATCGCAAGGCCAAGCCCGGTGCCGCCAAACCGCCGGGTGGTCGAGGCATCGGCCTGCGTGAAGGATTGAAACAGATGCGCCTGCCGGTCGGGGGCAATGCCGATCCCGGTATCGCGCACCGCAAAGATCAGTCGGCACACCCCATCAACGGCGGCGTCAGGCGCGGAAATCGTCAGCACCACCTCGCCTTTTTCGGTAAACTTGATCGCATTGTTCAGCAGGTTCAGCAGAATCTGGCGCAGCCTTGTCGGGTCGGATATCACCCGCTCGGGCACCGCCGGATCAATGAAATATGCCAGATCAAGCCCCTTCTTGCCCGCAGGCATCGCCACAAGATCCAAAGCGCCTTCCACACAATCGCGCAGATCGAACGGCGCACGCTCCAGTTCCAGCTTGCCCGCCTCGACCTTCGAGAAATCCAGAATATCATTCAGGATGGTCAGCAGGCTTTCGGCGCTGTCGTTGATGGTACGGGCGAAATCGGCCTGCTCGCCCAGAAGTTCGGTGTGCAGCAAAAGGTTGCTCATGCCGATGATGCCATTCATCGGCGTGCGGATTTCGTGGCTCATGCTGGCCAGAAACTGGCTTTTGGCGGTGGTGGCGCGCATCGCCTCGTCGCGCGCCTCGGCCAGACAGTCCACCAACTCGCCCAGCCGCGCCTCGCGCGCCCGCGCCTCGGTGATATCCGAGAACACGCCGACGATGCCGCCATCCTCGCAGCGCTGCTCGCTGATCCTGATCCAGCTGCCATCGCTGCGCGCCTGATCGAACGGCCCGGCGGGGTTGCGGTGCAGCGCCAGCCGCGCGGCCAGCCAGCCGTCATCCGCCCCCGCCACGGTTTTTGAAGCAACCATCGCCGCCGCGATTTCGGCAAAACCGATGCCGGGGGCAATCGCCAGATCAAGCCCCGCATACATGTCGCGGAACCGGCTGTTGCAGATCACCAGCCTGTCATCCGCATCGAACAGCGCAAACCCTTCCGATATCGCCTCGATCGCCTCGGTCAACTGGGTCTTGGTCTGGCGCAGGCTTTTCTCGGCCGCAAGCTGTCGCTCTGCCAGCCGTTCACGCTCGCTCAGGCTGTCCCGGAAAAGCTGCAGCGTGCGGTTCATGGTGCCGATCTCGTCCGGCCCGCCCGCCGGGATCGGCGCCGAAAGATCGCCCGCCAGCAGCGCCTGCATCGCCTGCACCACCCGGCGCAACGGTGCGGTGATCGAGCCTATGATCACCAGCGTCAGCAATACCCCGCCAAGCCCCGCCGCCACCGATATCTGCAACGCCCGGTTCGCGGCATGTTCCGCCGCCGCCAGCGCAGCATCACCCTGCTGATTGGCCTGCGCCTCCAGCCCGTCCACCAGAGCCGTCAACGCGGCATCCACCGCGCGGATATGCGCCTGCCCCTGCGCCACCAGCGAATTGCCCAGCACCCGCTGATCGTCGGAATAGGCCTCCACCGCCTGAAACGACAGCCCCATCAGCGCCGCCACCTCAACCCGGATTTGGGCTACCGAGGCGGGCGCAAGCGGCTCCAGCACCACCAGATCAGCCAGAAGTGCTGCATGCGCCGCATTGGCATTGTTTTCCGAAAGCATCAGCAGGCTGACCGCCAGATCGGCCAGCCAGTATTTCAGGTCGCCAAACGTGGTCGCCGCCGAATTGGCTTGCCGCAATTGGGTAACCACTTGTACTTCAATGGCAATCGCCTCGGCGTTGCGCGCCAATTGCGCCGACAAGTAAGCGTTGGAGCCAATGATGCCCAACAGCAGGCTGACCGCCAGAAACGCCAGTCGCGCAAAGATGGAAAACTGGCCCCGCATCCGATCAGGCCTTGGTCGCCGGGCGGCGCGCGATCATTTGAACAGCGTGATGCTGATCACCCCGCCCAGATCGCCCAATTTGCGCCCCTCTTTGGGATAGCCGGTAATATCAACCTCGCCCAGCGGCATGCCATGACAGGCCAGACAGCCCTCGCCGTAATATTCGGGAACCATCACCCGAAAAGCCGCGCGCCCGTTGCTTTCGGTCAATTCGGAATAAACCGCGCCCTTCTCCCAATCGGGTGCCAAAAGGTGGTCGCGGATCACCTGCGCCTCCCATGCGTCGGGCCGGGATTTGCGGTTGCGCACCAGATCGGGTGGTGCCGTCACCTTGATTTCGGCCACGCCTTGCGCACCGGCGCTGAATCGTTCATTCACCAGCCGGGCAAAGACGGCAGGCACAAATCCTTTGAAACCAATGCCCTGATGGTTGATGGTGGCCGCGTTATCGTCCATCACCTGTTGCACGGCCGCACTCATTGCCGCCACCAATCTGCCGTCGATGCTGTCCTGCGGGGTCGCCGCAAGATCGCGCCCGGTGCGCTCATGATAGCCCGCGGCCGCCCGCGCCAGCACCACCGCCCCCGACAGGCCCTTGTCGCCAATTGCCGGATCATTGATCTGCGCCTGCTCGGACGCGACCACCGACCGGGCCGATTGCAACAGCGTGGCCAATTGAAGCGCCAGCGCCAGGTCTTCGTCGGCCTTGACTTGTGCTGTGCCTGCCCCTGCCAATATCACCAGACTGCACATCGCGGCGAACGCGGTTCTAAATATCAATTTGCTCTCCCCCGATTGCAAAACAAATACCAGCGCCTATTGCCCGGAACCGTGCGCCGCAGGCTTTGCCGCGTCAAGGAAATTCAATCAAAAGGCCCAAGGGGCCGCAAACCCAAACCCGCGCCAAATCCATGGCCGATCCGCAAATATCAGGGGTTTGGTGGGCGACCCTGGAATCGAACCAGGCATGGGTCGCCCCGGGAGAGTTACAGTCTCCTGCCGCACCTTGCAGCTCGTCGCCCACACAAGACGGCGTGTTAGCGAAGGGGGTTGGGGGCGTCAAGGCGGAAAGTGTGAAACATGGGGCGGGCACTGCAAAGGCTTTCGCGCTTGCGCCGGGCCGCCCGCGCGCCCATTGTCGGCACGCAAAATTTGCCGGCAACGATAAGGACTGCGATATGACAGGCGACGTGAAACCGGCCTGGGTGGTTGACAAGGAACGCAGCCGCCGGGCCGAGGCGCGCGAGACGATCTGGCTCTTTGGCCTGCACGCGGTGCGCGACGCTCTGGTCAATCCAAAGCGCGAACGGCTGCGGCTGGTCGTGACCAGAAATGCGCTCGACAAGTTGCAGGAGGCGGTTGCCAGCAGCGGCATGACGCCCGAGATCGCCGACCCGCGCCGTTTTGACGTGCCGATAGACGCAGGCTCGGTGCATCAGGGGGCGGCGCTGGAGGTGCGGGCGCTCAACTGGGGCAAGCTTGCGGATGTGTGCATTTCGGGCGCGGGCCTGCCGCTGGTGGTGCTGCTCGACAGGGTCACCGATCCGCATAACGTGGGAGCTGTGCTGCGCTCGGCCGAGGTGTTTGGCGCCCGCGCCGTCATCGCCCCCCGCCATCATTCTGCGCCGGAAACCGGCGCGCTGGCGAAAACCGCAAGCGGCGCGTTGGAGCGGCAGCCCTATCTCAAGGTTACCAACCTTGCCGAAGCGATGGAAGAGCTGAAATCCATGGGCTTTTTTCTGATCGGTCTGGACGGCGATGGCACGGTGGAACTGGGCGCCGCCATGGTATCGGCAGGCGGGCGGGCAATCGGCCTTGTGCTTGGCGCCGAGGGGCCGGGCCTGCGCGACCGCACCCGCACCACCTGCGATATCATCGCCCGCATCCCCTTCACAGGCGCGTTCGGCTCGCTGAACGTCTCAAACGCCGCCGCCGTCGGGCTTTATGCCGCCGCCACGCGTTAAAGCGGTTTGCCTTCAATCTGAATCAGATTGAAGGCAAACCAAGTCAGGCCAAACGCCGGGAATGTTGCGTTTTGCATTTGATCTGCTGATCCAGATCAAATGCAAAACGGTGAACATTTAGGGCGTCTGCCTCAAGATACCCCGCTTTTGCCGTTCACAACTCTGCGATCCCATCTTCAATTCAGCGCAACGATACCCATCTTGAAGGGAGTGGTGCAGGCCCGGAACCCCCGCACCCTCCTTTGACTGTCCCTCGTTCCACACCTTGGGCGCCCGGCCGCAAGCTCGGGCGCCTCTTTCTGGCCAAATGCCCGCAACATGTGTAAGAGTTCCCGGATGGAAACCCCCAGCCAATCCCCCGGCCAATCCCCCGGCCACAATCCCGAAGACGCCACCCTGCGCGACATTCTGCGCACCACCCGCACCATCGCCCTTGTGGGCTGGTCACCCAACCCTGATCGCCCCAGCCACCGGGTTGCGGCCTATCTGAAATCGCAGGGCTACCGGGTCATTCCGGTCAATCCGGGGCAGGCAGGTGTCAGCGCCTTGGGCGAAACGGTGCGCGCGCGCCTGGCTGACATCACCGAAGCCGTTGATATGGTGGATATCTTCCGCCGCTCCGAAGAGGCGGGCAAAGTGGTGGACGACGCCATCGCAGCCCTGCCCCACCTCAAGACCATCTGGATGCAGCTTGGGGTGACGGATCAGGCCGCGGCCACCAAGGCGCGCGCGGCAGGCATCGCGGTGGTGATGAACCGCTGCCCGGCAATCGAAATCCCCCGGCTGGGGCTTGCGGCCTCAGGCCGCGAAAACGCCGCTCATTGACGGAAACCCCTTGATCTCGATCGGGTTTCCCGCCGGATCGCGAAAGAACATCACCCATTGCTCGCCCGGCTCGCCCTGAAATCGCACCGAAGGCTGCAAGTCGAACGCCACTGCTGCCGCCACCATCCGCGCCGCCAGCGCCTGCCAGTCGGCCAGCGGCAACACCAGCCCGAAATGCGGCATCGGCACCAGATGATCGCCCACCCGGCCGGTCGCTGCATTGGCAAACGGCGCACCAAAATGCAGGCTAAGCTGGTGGCCGAAGAAATCGAAATCCACCCAACTGTCGGTAGACCGCCCCTCGGCACAGCCCAGAATACCGCCATAAAACGCCCGTGCTGCGTTCAGATCATCCACATGAATCGCCAGATGAAACGGCGTCAGCATATCTCGGCTCCCCCTTGTCGCGGCCCGGCCCCAAAGGCGCGCACGTCAGCCAGAAGTCCGGCCAAATCCGCGTCTTGCAGCCCCAAAGCCGCGCATTGTGCGGCGATATTCTCGATATATTGCAGGCTCGATCCCAGAACGCCACAGCCAGTGGCGATATACTCGATCTGCTGGGCGCGGCTCAGATCGGGGCGGATCACGGGCGCTGCGTGATTGGCTACCACCGCCAGCGCTTCCACCGCGCCAAACTCGGTGCTGACGGTGACAAAAGCCGGCTGGTAGGCAGGCCCCAGCATCTCGCGCCGCCACAGCACTTCGCTTTCCGCATCGACATCCTCGGCCGCAATGCGAAAAACCATCCCCTCACAGCCATGCCCCTGATCCAGCGCCACCATCAACCCCGGCCTTTCCACCGATCCCCGCGCGCCATACGTGTCAAGCAGGATGAAATGCCGCGCCAGACCCGAGATCGCGCCACGCCGCACCTCGGCAAAGCAGAACGCCGGATCCCACATCAGCGAGCCATAGGCGAACACCCAAAGATCGCGGTCAAGCCGCCCGGCAAGGGTTTCCGCCCGCATCGCCTCGCGGGTGGCATCGGGATAGCGCCAGTCCACACCACCCCCCGCCGCAATCACCTGCGCATCAAAGCTGGACGGCAGGAAGGTTCGGAAAAACGAGGTCAACGGCGCGGTGATCCTGCCCCGCAGCGCGGGATGATGGCGATAGGGATCGCTTGGGCTTTCCAAGAAAGCGGCTACTTTCTGATGAATGCGCCCGGTTTTCACCGACGTCTTGCCGCATCATACCCTGCCACCCTGCGACAGCAAGCCCGGAATGTGCGGAGCCCAGCGCCCTTTGCAGGTGCACAACCTTTATCGTTGCTCCGCCCGCGCCCTTCCCCTACCCTGCCCTCCGACCCATGCAACGGAGGCTTTGATGACCGACACCCCAACCCCCGGCTTTGACACATTGCAGATCCACGCCGGTGCGGTGCCCGATCCCGCCACCGGCGCGCGCCAGATACCGATCTACCAGACCACGGCCTATGTGTTCCGCGATGCCGATCACGCCGCCAAACTTTTCAACCTGCAAGAGGTTGGCTATATCTATTCGCGGCTGACCAACCCCACCGTCTCGGCACTGGCGGCGCGGGTTTGTGCGCTGGAAGGCGGCGCGGGGGCGGTTTGCTGCTCGTCGGGCCATGCGGCACAGATCATGGCGCTGTTTCCGCTGATGGGGCCGGGCTGCAATGTGGTCGCCTCCACCCGGCTTTACGGCGGCACCATCCAGCAATTCTCGAACACCATCCGCAAATTCGGCTGGTCGGCGAAGTTTGTCGATTTCGACGATCTGAAGGCGCTGGAGGCCGCCATCGATGACAACACCCGCGCGATTTTCTGCGAATCCATTGCCAACCCCGGCGGCTATATCACCGATCTTGATGCGGTCGCGGGCGTGGCGGGCAAGGTGGGCCTGCCGCTGATCGTCGACAACACCTCCGCTTCGCCCTATCTCTGCCGCCCGATCGAGCATGGCGCCACTCTGGTGGTGCATTCCGCCACCAAATACCTGACAGGCAACGGCACCGTCACCGGCGGCGTGGTGGTGGACAGCGGCAAGTTCAACTGGTCGGCCAGCGGCAAATTCCCGAGCCTTTCGGAACCCGAACCCGCCTATCACGGCCTGAACTTCCACGGTGCCTTGGGCGCGATGGCCTTCACCTTCCACTCCATCGCCATCGGCCTGCGCGATCTGGGCATGACGATGAACCCGCAAGGCGCGCATTACACGCTGATGGGGATCGAAACCCTCAGCCTGCGGATGCAGCGCCATGTGGAGAACGCACAGGTGGTGGCCGAATGGCTGGAGCACGACCCGCGCGTTGATTTCGTCACCTACGCGGGCCTGAAATCCTCGCCCTATAACCACCGCGTCGCCAAAATCTGCCCCAAAGGCGCGGGCGGCCTTTTCACCTTCGCGGTGAAGGGCGGCTATGACGCTTGTGTCAAGCTGGTGGACAGCCTGAAACTGTTCAGCCATGTCGCGAACCTTGGCGATACCCGCTCTCTGGTGATCCACGCGGCCTCCACCACCCACCGCCAGCTTTCGCCCGAACAACTGATCGCCGCTGGCGCCGCGCCCAACGTGGTGCGCCTGTCCATCGGCATCGAAGACGTGAAAGACATCATCGCCGATCTTGATCAGGCACTGACGGCCGCGACGGCCTGATACAGCATTGATCTGAAACAAAAACGGGCGGCCCAGGCTGCGGCCGCCCGTTGTCACCTGAACGCCGATGGCTTATTCGGAAAACTCATAGGTGATCGTCACCGAAGCCGTCAGCCCCACTTGCCCACTGGCCACCGGCACAGCACTCACCGAATCCGACGCCGAGCGGAACATCGGCTGCGGCGCGCCGTAGCCCGCGTTCTCCGAGATTGCCACCATACGGCCCAAAGTGCCGCCCGCCGCCCCGATCAGCAGCAAAGCCCGCGCCCGCGCATCCGCCACCGCCATCTTGCGCGCCGCGTCCAGAACCGGGCGCGGCTCTGACACTTCAAATGTCATGCCATTCATCGTGTTGGCCCCGTCGGTGATCGCGGCATCCAGCACCCCGCCAAGGCTGTCCAGCGCCCGCACCCGCACGCTCAACATGTTGGTCGCGATATATCCCGCAATCGTCGGTGCCGATCCGCTGTCATAACCCACCCAATTGGGGTTCAGCGACAGGTTCGAGGTTTGCAGATCGCGCTCCTCAATGCCCGCCGCGCGCAGCCGGTCCAGCACCACCTGCAACGCGGCATTGTTCGCAGCCATCGCCGCGGCGGCCGTCTTGCCTTCGGTGGTCACCCCAAGCGAGATCGTCGCCATATCCGGGGTCGCCTGCACCGTGGCCTCGCCCGTCACGGTGATGCGCGCCACCTCGATGCGGCCCACCTCCTCGGCCATCACCGGCGACGCCACAGAAAACGCCACAGGAAACGCGACCGGCATGGCAAGCGCTGTCGCCAAAATCAAACTGTTCAAAACACGCATAAGATCCTCCTCGGGGAACACTGGCTTCATTTGTGTTTATCTGACGCGCGCCACAAGCGGAACCTTGGCGGCGTTCTGGCTTTTTCTTTCTTTCGGCAAAAAGCTGCTGTAGGAAGAGCGCACCTTACAGGACCGCGTTTTCGGCGGGCCTTTCCTTATGCTAGACCCGTGGAATGAAACCAGCTTTTGCCTTAGACTTCCGAGAGACCTCCGTAAGCCTGCTGCACCGAACCGGTGGCGGCTGGCATCAGGTGGGTGATGTTGCCCTCGACGCGCCCGATCTGGGCGAGGCGCTTGGCTATATGCGGGCCACGGCGCTTGGCCTGTCGCCGCGCGGCATTGCCACCAAACTGGTGATCCCGAATGACCAGATCCTGTACCTCGCGGTCGCGGCCCCCGGGCCCGATGCCGCCAGCCGCCGCAGCCAGATCCGCGCCGCTCTGGAAGGGCGCACGCCCTACCCGGTCGATGATCTGGTGTTTGACTGGTGGGGCAATGGAGCCGAAGTGCAGGTGGCGGTGATCGCCCGCGAAACCCTGGCCGAGGCCGAGGCCTTCGCCACCGAACACCGCTTCAACCCGGTGTCTTTCGTGGCCATTCCCGCCAATGACGGCTTTGGCGGCGAGCCGTGGTTCGGTCCTACCAGCCTTGCCGCCTCGCTGCTGTCGGACGGCGAAAAGGTAGACCGCGATCAGGATCCCGTCAATCTGATCGCCCGAAGCTTCGCCACCGAACCTGCACCGGTGCCCGAGCCGGAGCCTGTTCCCGAGCCGGAGCCCGAACCCGAACCCGAACCGGCTACACCCGAACCGACAACACCCGACGCCGCAATCGTCCCGATCCCCGGCCCGCCCGAACCCGTCGCGCCGCTGCCGGAAAAGCCCGCAATCGTGGTCGAGGTTATTGCCGAGGCTCCCATGGCACTTGATGTGCCCGACGAGGAACCCGAGGTCACAGCCCCGACCAGAATCGTTGCCGACGATCTGCCCCCGCCGCTTTCCGGTGCCGCCCTTTCGGCCTTTTCAAGCCGCCGCGCAGGCAACGCCATAGCCACGCCCGAACCTGCGCCCGAAGCTTCAGAGCCTAAAGCCCCAGAACCCAAAGCACCAGAATCCAAAGCACCAGAATCCAAAGCTCCTGAGCCTAAAGCGCCTGAACCCACCGCCCCAAGGCCGGCCCCGCCACCGCTGATTGCCGAAAAACCCGCGCCGCAGGTGTTGGCCAGCCTGCCCCGCATGTCGATAGCGCCCCTCACCGCCCCACCCGTGGCGCGCCCCGCCCTCGCCTCGGCAAAACCCGGCTCTGCGGGCAAGGCGCTGCGCGGTCTGGGGGCGCTGGTCACGGCACCGGGCATTGCGGGCAGCAAGAAAACCCGCCTCGCCTCGCCCACAGAGGCGCGCGTCAACATCAAGCCAGACGCCGCCAATCTGGTGCAACCGGCAAAAATCGCGAGGCCCGCCGGGGCCGGTCTGGGCAGCCGCACCGCACCGCAACGCGGCAAACCCAGATTTCTCGGCCTGATCCTGACTGGGCTGTTGCTGCTGGTTCTGGCACTGATCGCGGCTTGGTCGTCGTTCTCGCTGTCCTCATGGCAGGAAACCACACCTGCATCCGAAACCGTGCAAAGCTTGGATATCCCGGCCCCCGAAGACGAAATGCTGGCCGATCAGCAAGACCCCGCCGATTTTGCCCCGCCCGTTGAAACTGAAGTGGCGGCAGAACCCCCCACCGAAGAACCTGCCGCCGAAGAATTCGCCGTTGCGGAACTCCTCACTGAAGAACTCCCCGCCGCAGCCCCTGCCGCCCCGGAAACCGCCACTGCCGAACCCGCGCCAAACCCGCAGATTGCGGCGGCGGCGGGTCTGGCCGCCTCCGCCCCCGGCGACGCGCAGGACGAGATTTTTCTGGCCACCGCCGATGCCCCCCCCGCACCACCCGATCCCTTGTTATTGCCGCAACCAGATGCGCGCGGCGATCCGTTACCGGCGGCGCAACTTGCCCCGCCGCCCTTCGGCACGATCTACCAATTCGATGCGGATGGTCTGATCCGCCCAACGCCCGAGGGGATCATCACCCCCGAGGGCGTTCTGCTTATTGCCGGCCGCCCGCCGCTGATCCCGCCCGCGCGCCCGCAAATCGCCGCCGCCGCGCCGCTGGCCCCAGCCGCGCCGCTGGCCCCAGCCGCGCCGTTGGCCACGGCGGCGACCGCCCTGTTGCCAACCGTCACCCCGGAAACCGAAGCCGCCACCGACCCCGCCACCTTTATCGCCGATCCCGCTCTCGCCACTGCGCGGCCAAAACCCCGCCCGCCATCGCTGGCACCCCTCGCACCACCCGCCGATGACGGCGCGGCCCTTGCGCCCGAGACCAATACCCGGCTGGCCAGCCTCAAACCCCGCGCCCGACCCCCGGCGTTGCTCAGCGCGGGCACCGCCGCGCGCGATGCCTCCGCCGCCGCATCTCTGGCCGCCCAGGCCGAGGCGGCGGCGGTGGTGGCCCGCGCGGCCACCCCCCAGGCCCCCACCATCAGCCGCATCCCCGCCCCCCGCCCGCGCGATCTTTCCCGCGCCGTCGAGGCCGCCGTTGCCGCCGCGGTCCGCCAGCCCGAACCTGAACCCGCAGCGGCCCCCGAACCCGAACCCACAACAGTGGCCAGCAACACCAAACCCCAGCCCGAGGCCGACAGCGAACCCGATATCGCCACCGCCATGCCACGGCTTCCCACCCGCGCCTCGGTGGCCAAACAGGCCACCTACAAGAACGCGATCAACCTCTCGAAGATCAACCTGATCGGGGTTTATGGCACGAAGGCCAGCCGCTATGCGCTGATCCGGCAAACCAACGGGCGCTACAAGAAGGTCAAGGTCGGCGACAATCTGGATGGCGGCCGGGTGGCGGCGATCACCGCCACCGAGGTCCGCTATCAAAAGGGCAAGAAGATGCACACGCTGGCGATGCCCAGCGGCTGATCAGGACGCAGTCAGCACACCGCGATCTATCTGATCCTGCTCGATACTTTCAAAAAGCGCCTGGAAATTGCCTTCACCGAACCCGTCATCACCCTTGCGCTGGATGAACTCGAAGAAAATCGGCCCGATCACCGTTTTCGAGAATATCTGCAACAGGATCCGCGTCTCGCCGCCGTCCACCACCCCCTCGCCGTCGATCAGGATGCCATAGCGCGCCATCGCCTCCAGCGGCTCGTCATGCCCCGCCACCCGGGTTTTCGACAGTTGGTAATACGACGTCGGCGGCTTCGGCATGAACTTCACCCCCCGCCGCGCAATCTCGTCAACCGCCGCGTAAAGATCCACCGCCCCCACCGCGATATGCTGAATACCCTCGCCCTTATAGCGCTTCAGATATTCCACGATCTGCCCGGTCTCGCCCCGGTCCTCGTTGATCGGTATCCTGATCCGCTGGCAAGGCGAGGTCAGCGCCCGGCTGAACAGCCCGCTGAACTTGCCCTCGATATCGAAAAAGCGAATCTGCCTGAAGCCGAAAATCCGGCCGTAAAAATCGAACCACAGGTCCATATTCCCCTTGTGAACATTATGGGTCAGGTGATCCAGATAGTGAAACCCCACGCCCGCAGGTTTCGCCGCCTGCAACCAGATGAAATCGTGATAAGGGTCCACGTCATCGTACTGATCGACAAAATAGATCAGCGAGCCGCCGATGCCCACCACCGCAGGCACATCCAGCGTCTTGTCGCCACCCATATAAGGCTCTGCCCCCATCTTCACCGCATGGGCAAAGGCATGCGCCGCGTCCACCACCCGCCAGCCCATCGACGGCGCGCAGGGCCCGTGTTCGTCCACAAACCGCCGCGCATGGCTGCCGGGCGCGTCGTTCAGCACATAGGTGATGTCACCCTGCTGCCACAACTCGATGTCACGGCTGCGGTGCCGGGCGGTCAACACATAGCCCATCCGCGCAAACAACGCCCGCAACTCGGCGGGTTCGGGATGCGCGAACTCTACGAACTCGAACCCATCGGTGCCCGCAGGGTTGGCGGCCGAAATGCTGGCTTTGGCGGCGGCGTGCGGAAAGGGGCCCATGGCATGCTCCATCTATGCGGTCCCCAATAATACCGCAAACTCCGCGTCAAGTTTGCGCATTTTTGATTGAAACCACCCTATGCCGCGCGTACATTCATCACGATATCTCAGTTCGACGCGAGGTTTTCGCATGCTTGATCCAACCGATTCCCGGCTTCTGGCCGAACTACAAACCAACGCTATGCAAACCGCGCAAGCTCTGGGCGAAAAGCTGAACCTTTCCCCCAGTCAGGCCGCCCGCAGGCGCCAGCGGCTGGAGACCGAAGGCTTCATCACCGGCTATACCGCCCGCCTTGCGCCCGGCCGCGTCGGCCTGACGGTGCAGGCCTTCGTGCAGGTGCAGATGGCCAGCCAGCAGCCCGATGTCGCCAAAAGCTTTGGCCACCTGATCGCAGGCCTGCCCTCGGTGATCTCGGCATGGACTTTGACCGGCGAGGCCGATTATCTGTTGCGGGTATGGTGCGCCGATCTCGCCGCCCTGAACCACTTGATCCATCAGCGCTTGCTGCCGCATCCTGCCGTGGCGCGGGTGCAAAGCCAGATCGTGATGGATCAGTTCAAGGCCGACGCAGCACTGCCAACCTGAAGGGCGTTTGATGGAAAGCTTTCTGCTCCAGGCCTCGATCTACCTTGGAACCGCGGTGCTGGTGGTGCCGCTGGCGGTGCGGCTGGGGCTTGGCTCGGTGCTGGGGTATCTCGCGGCGGGCATCCTGATGGGGCCGGTGCTGGGGCTTGCCGGTGGGGAAACCGCAAACCTGCAACATTTTGCCGAATTTGGCGTGGTGCTGATGCTGTTTCTGATCGGGCTGGAGCTGGACCCCCGCGCGCTGTGGGAGATGCGGCACAAACTGCTGGGTCTGGGCGGCGGTCAGGTGGCGCTGACCACGCTGGCCGTCACCCTTGTCCTGATCGCCTTCGGCACCCTTTGGAGCGTGGCCTTCACCATCGGCATGATGGCCTCGCTCTCGTCCACCGCCATCGTGCTGCAAACCCTGTCCGAGAAAAACCTGATGCGAAACGCGGGCGGGCGCGCGTCGTTCTCGGTGCTGCTGACGCAGGATATCGCGGTGATCCCGATGCTGGCCCTGATCCCGCTGCTGGCCCTGCCCGAGGTGCTGGGGCCAACCGCCAGCCAGTTCGGCATCCACAACCCCGAAACCGTGATCACCGGCAGCGAAGGCGTGGCGGCCCCCCTGCTTACCCTGGTGCAATCACTGCCCGGCTGGGGGGCGGCGCTGCTGACGCTGGCGATTGTGGCCACCATCGTGCTGGCCGGCCACTATCTCAGCCGCCCGATTTTCCACTTTGTCCACGCCGCTCGGCTGCCCGAAATGTCCACCTTCATCTCGCTGTTGATGGTGCTGGGTATCGCCTTTCTGATGATGCTGGTGGGCCTCTCGCCAGCCCTCGGCACCTTTGTTGCGGGCGTGGTGCTGGCCAATTCCGAGTTTCGCCACCAGTTGGAGGCGGATATCAAACCCTTCAAGGGCCTGCTGCTGGGCCTGTTTTTCATGACGGTCGGGGTGGGTATCAACTTTGCCGTGCTGGTCCGCGAACCGCTGTTGGTGGCGGCGCTGACGCTGGGACTGATCTGCATCAAGGGGGCGGTGCTGTCGGCACTCGGCTATTTCTTTCGCCTGAAAAGCCATGATCGCTGGCTGTTTGCGCTGGGTCTGGCCCCCGGCGGCGAATTCGGCTTTCTGATTGTCAGTTTCGCCCGCAGCGAAGGCGCTTTGCCGCTGGCGGCGGGGCAGATGGCCCTGCTGGTGATCAGCCTGTCGATGCTGCTGTCGCCGCTGCTGTTTCTGGCCTATGACTGGCTGACCCGCCACTTTGCCGAGCCGGTGCCAACCCACACGCCCGATGTGATCGACGCCAAGGCGCAGGTGATCATCGCCGGTATCGGGCGGTTTGGCCAGGTGGTGAACCGGCTGGTGCGCACCTCGGGCGTGCCCACGGTGGTGCTCGACAACGATATGGCGATGATCGAAACGATGCGCCGCTTCGGGGTGAAAGGCTTTTTCGGTGATCCCACCCGGCCCGAACTGTTGCAGGCCGCAGGCATTGCCGATGCGCAGGTTCTGGTGGTTGCGGTGGACAACCGCGATGCAGCGTTGCAGATCGTGGCCTACGTGCGCAAATTCCGCCCCGATATCCACATCGTCGCCCGCGCCCGCGACCGGGTGCATGTATACGAGCTGTTTCAGGCCGGCGCCGACGACATTGTGCGCGAAACCTTCGACAGCTCGATCCGAGCGGGGCGCTATGTGCTTGAAAACACGGGCTTCAGTGAATACGAGGCGGCCCAGCTTTCCAAGGCCTATTACCGCATAGACCGCGCCGCGATGCGCGATCTGGCACAGGCCTGGGTGCCGGGGCAACCGGTGCATCTGAACGCGGCCTATGTCGCGCGCGCCAAACAACTGGACCGCGATCTGGAAACCGCCCTGATCGAAACCCTGTACGAGGTCAACGCCATGCCGCCAGACCCGGAAAAACTTCTCCCCGAACCGGCTCAGCCCGCGCTGACCCCCGCCTCGCCAAAGGTCGCCATGCCCGAGTGACAGGCGACCGCTGCCTTCACCACCCCTATTGCCAGCGCCGCGCCCGACCCCTCGCCAAGCCGCAGCCCAAGCCCCAGCAGCGGCGTTTTTCCCAGTGCCGCCAATAGCTTGCCATGTGCGGCCTCGCCGCTTTGATGCCCCGCCACCGCATGATCCAACCCGCCTTCCACCAGCCGGTGCAGCACCGCCGCCGCCGCACAGGCAATGAACCCGTCGAGGATAAGTGGCACCCCCCGCACCCGCGCCCGCGCCATCGCCCCCACCATCGCCGCAATCTCGCGCCCGCCCAGACAGCGCAAAACCTGCAATGGCGCGCCCAGAACCGCCCGGTGCCGCAACAGCCCCGCCTCCACCACCTGCGCTTTGCGCGCCAGCCCCGCATCATTCACCCCGGTGCCCCGGCCCACCCAATCCTGCGCCGCACCCCCAAACAGCGCCGCCGCCATCGCCGCCGCAACCGTGGTGTTGCCGATCCCCATCTCGCCCACCACCAGCAGATCGGCACCGCTGTCCACCGCGTTCCAGCCGGTCGCCAGTGCTGCCACCACCTCGGCCTCGGTCATCGCCGCAGTTTGGGTGAAATCCGCCGTCGGCCGCTCCAGATCAAGCGCATGCACCGCCATGCTGGCCCCGAAACAGGCCGACAACTGGTTGATCGCCGCCCCGCCCGCGCGGAAATTCGCCACCATCTGCACCGTAACCTCGGCCGGAAACGCCGAAACCCCCAGCGCGGAAATGCCGTGATTTCCGGCAAAGACAATCACTTGCGGCTGGTTTATCGCCGGTCTGGCCGTGCCCTGCCACCCCGCCACCCAGATCGCCAGTTCCTCCAGCCGCCCCAGCGCGCCCATCGGTTTGGTCAACTGGCCATTGCGCGCCACAGCCGCCGCCACGGCTACGGGATCGGGCGCTGGCAAGGCGGCCAGTTCAGCGGTGAAATCAGCGAGGGTTGCGAAAACTGCGGGCATGGGGTCTCTTTGCAATGAAGTCCGGTTACCGCGTGGCTAGCGAAGCCAGGAAGCCTTGACCATCCCGGAAAGGACCCGATTTTGCATTCGCGCGACATCACGACAGCGATTTTTGCCGATCTGGCCGCCGCCTTCGGCCTGCTCACCCGTTTGCCGGTGCCGTTTGCCGCGCCGCGCCCCGAAGGTGCCTGGGCCTGGCCGCTGGCGGGGGCCACCGTCGGGGCAATCGCCGCCGTCGCGGGCTTCGCGGCAAGCGCGTCGGGCCTGCCCGCGGGGCCCGGCGCGGCCCTTGTTCTGGCGGTTGCGTCGGTGCTGACGGGGGGCCTGCACGAAGACGGGCTGGCCGATACGGTGGACGGCTTTTATGGCGGCCACACAACCGAACGCCGTCTTGCCATCATGAAAGACAGCCACATCGGCAGCTTTGGTGCGCTTGCCCTGATGCTAGGGCTGCTGATCCGCTGGTCGGCTCTGGTGCCGCTGATTGCGGGCGGTCACTGGGGGGCTATCATCGCCGTGGCGGCCCTCAGCCGGGTGCCGATGGCCGCGATCATGGCCGGTTTGCCGAACGCGCGCGGCACCGGGCTGTCGCATCAGGTGGGCCGGCCCCCGGCCAAAACAGCAATCCTCGCCGCAGGTCTGGCGCTGGCAATTGCCTTGGCTTCGGTGGAATGGGCGGCCTTGCCGATGGCGCTTGCCGTCGCGGTGGCCACAGCAGGCGTTGCGGCTTCGGCCAAGGCAAAAATTGGCGGCCAGACCGGCGATGTTCTTGGCGCCGCACAACAAATCGCAGAAATCGCAGCACTTTGCGTGGCCGCTGCATTGCTTTAGAGTGTGTTGCGTACAATCGGGTTCAGCCGATTGTACGCAACACGCAACAGTCCCAAGCTGATCTTGTCCTGGATTTCCTTCAATCTGAATCAAATTGAAGGAAATCCGCTTTAACCAAAACGGCGGCCCAAAGGCCGCCGTTTCGTAAATG
>JANNAV010000308.1:0-2605 GCA_031384695.1 Paracoccaceae bacterium | reverse complement strand
GCTGGGGGCCGAGGCACAGGGGGCCGAGATCACCACCATCGAGGGGATGGCGGCGGGCGATCAGTTGCACCCGTTGCAGCGGGCGTTCATCGAGGGTGCGGCGTTTCAATGCGGTATCTGCACGCCGGGGATTCTGGTGGCAGCCAAGGCGCTGCTGGCGAAGAACGCGAGCCCGACGGATGTGGAAATCCGCTATTGGCTGGCGGGGAACCTGTGCCGCTGTACCGGGTATGACAAGATCATTGCCGCCGTGCAGGTGGCTGCTGCTGAAATGAGGGGGGCGTAACATGGCTTTGGATCAGACACCGCGCGTATTCCGCTATGTCGGCACCCGGCCCAACCGGCCTGATGGGGTGGATAAGGTGACGGGGCGGGCGCAGTATGGTGCCGATATCACCGCGCCCGGCATGCTGACCGGGGCGATTTTGCGCAGCCCGCATGCGCATGCGCGGATTGTGTCGATAGACACAACGGCGGCAGAGGCGATTGCCGGTGTGCGGGCGGTGATCACCGGGGCCGATTTCCTGCGGCTGGAGGATGAGTTCTTTCGCGACGTGCAGGAAAACTGCATGGCGCGGGATGTGGCGCTTTATGACGGGCATGCGGTGGCGGCGGTGGCGGCCACCTCTCCGGCCATAGCGAAGGCGGCGCTGGCGGCGATTAAGGTAGAGTATGCGGTGCTGCCGCATGTGACCGATGTGGATGCCGCGATGGCGGCGGCGGCCCCGGTGGTGCAGGTGGGCCGCGCGCTTGAGGTGGTGCCGGTGGGCATGTCGCAGAACGTGACCAACCATTGCGAGTTTGGCCATGGCGATGTGGAGGCCGGGTTTGCACGCGCCGATCTGGTGATCGAGCGCAGCTTCAAGACGGCGGCGACGCATCAGGGCTATATCGAGCCGCATGCCTGTCTTGCCTCGGCGACGGCGGATGGCAAGGCCGATCTGTGGTGCTGCACGCAGGGGCATTTCTATGTGCGCACGCTGTGTTCGGCCATTCTGGGGATGGAAGCGAGCCAGTTGCGGGTGACCCCGTCCGAGATTGGTGGCGGTTTTGGCGGTAAGACCACGGTGTTCATCGAGCCGGTGGCGCTGGCGCTGTCGCGCAAGGCGGGGCGGCCGGTGAAGCTGGTGATGAGTCGGGACGAGGTGTTCCGGGCGACGGGGCCGACGGTTTCGGCGTCGATGGATGTGAAGATCGGCATGACGAAGGCCGGGCGGATCACGGCGGGAACTGCCACCCTGCGCTATTCCGGCGGGGCTTATCCGTGCGGCACCTGCGATTTCGGGGCGCAGGCGGCGTTTGCGGCCTATGACATGGTGGCGGTGAAAACCTGGGGTTGGAACGTGTTGACCAACCGCCCGAAGGAAACCCCCTACCGCGCGCCGGGTGCGCCGCAGCCGATTTACGCGGTGGAAAGCGTGATGGACGAGTTGTGCCAGAAGCTGGGGCTTGATCCCCTCGCGGTGCGGCTGATGAACGCGGCCAGGAAGGGCACGCTGTCGTCTTATGGGCCGACGTTCAACGAGATCGGGCTGGTGGCGACGCTGGAGGCGGCAAAGGCGCATCCGCATTACACGGCAGCCTTGGGGGCCAATCAGGGGCGGGGGCTTGCCTGCGGGTTCTGGTTCAACTTTGGCGGCAACACCTGCGTGTCGTTGAACATCAATACCGATGGCACGGTGGGGGTGACCGAGGGCAACCCGGATATCGGTGGCAGCCGGGCGTCGATCAGCCTGATGGCGGCGGAGGAGCTGGGTATCCCCTATGAGAACATCCGCACCATCGTGGCCGACACCAACGCGCTTGGCTATAATGATACAACCGATGGCAGCCGGGTGACATTCGCGGTGGGGCTGGCGACCATCAAGGCGGCGCGCGATGCGATTGGCAAGATGGTGGCGCGGGCGGCGCAGTTCTGGGGGATTGATACCGAGGCGGTGCAGTGGCTGGACGGGGCGGCGGTGCCTGCGGGGGCAAATGCGGGCAGGTTTCCGCCGCTGAGCCTGGCCGAGATCGCCGCCATGTCACCGCAGACCGGCGGGCCGATTGCCGGGCATCACGAGGTGAATGTGGACGGTGCGGGCGTGAGTTTCGGGGTGCATCTGGTGGATGTGGAGGTGGACCCGGAAACCGGCTTTACCAGGGTGTTGCGCTATACCGTGTTTCAGGATGCGGGCAAGGCGGTGCATCCCGATTATGTCGAGGGGCAGATGCAGGGTGGTGCTGTGCAGGGCATCGGTTGGGCGTTGAACGAGGAATATATCTACGGCGCCAATGGCCGGCTGCAGAATCCGGGGTTTCTGGACTACCGCATCCCGGTGGCATCGGATCTGCCCAATATCGAGACGGTCATTCTGGAAATTCCCAATCCCGGCCATCCTTACGGGGTGCGCGGCGTGGGCGAGACGCCGATCGTGCCACCGCTGGCGGCGATTGCCAATGCGGTGTCGCGGGCAACAGGCGTGCGGATGACCGAATTGCCGATGTCGCCGCCGCGCATTCTGGCGGCGCTGCGGGCTTGAGATGGTTACGGTCAGGCTGTGGGGAACCTTGCGCCACCTGACCGGCGGCCATGCCGAGGTGGAGGTGGAGGCGGGCACCTTCA
>JANNAV010000307.1:0-2605 GCA_031384695.1 Paracoccaceae bacterium | reverse complement strand
GCTGGGGGCCGAGGCACAGGGGGCCGAGATCACCACCATCGAGGGGATGGCGGCGGGCGATCAGTTGCACCCGTTGCAGCGGGCGTTCATCGAGGGTGCGGCGTTTCAATGCGGTATCTGCACGCCGGGGATTCTGGTGGCGGCCAAGGCGTTGCTGGCAAAGAACGCGAGCCCGACGGATGTGGAAATCCGCTATTGGCTGGCGGGGAACCTGTGCCGCTGTACCGGGTATGACAAGATCATTGCCGCCGTGCAGGTGGCGGCGGCTGAAATGAGGGGGGCGTAACATGGCTTTGGACGAGGTAAAGCGCACATTCCGCTATGTCGGCACCCGGCCCAACCGGCCTGATGGCGTGGATAAGGTGACGGGGCGGGCGCAGTATGGTGCCGATATCACCGCGCCCGGCATGCTGACCGGGGCGATATTGCGCAGCCCGCATGCGCATGCGCGGATCGTGTCGATTGATACCTCGGCGGCAGAGGCGATTGCCGGTGTGCGGGCGGTGATCACCGGGGCCGATTTCCTGCGGCTGGACGATGATTTCGTTCGCGACGTGCAGGAAAACTGCATGGCGCGCGAGGTGGCGCTTTATGACGGGCATGCGGTGGCGGCGGTGGCGGCCACGTCTCCGGCGATTGCCAGGGCGGCGCTGGCGGCGATCAGGGTTGAATATGCGGTGCTGCCGCATGTGACCGATGTGGATGCCGCTATGGCCAGTGGCGCGCCGGTGGTGCAGGCGGGGCGGGCGCTGGAAACCGTGCCGGCGGGCATGTCGCAGAACGTGACCAACCATTGCGAGTTTGGCCATGGCGACCTTGAGGCGGGGTTTGCGAAGGCCGATCTGGTGATCGAGCGCAGGTTCAGGACGGCGGCGACGCATCAGGGCTATATCGAGCCGCATGCCTGCCTTGCCTCGGCCACGGCGGATGGCAAGGCGGATCTGTGGTGCTGTACGCAGGGGCATTTCTTTGTGCGCACGCTGTGCTCGGCCATGCTGGGGATGGAGGCGAGCCAGTTGCGGGTGACGCCTTCCGAGATTGGCGGCGGGTTTGGTGGCAAGACCACGGTGTTCATCGAGCCGGTGGCGCTGGCGCTGTCGCGCAAGGCGGGGCGGCCGGTCAAGCTGGTGATGAGCCGGGAAGAGGTGTTCCGGGCGACGGGGCCGACAGTTTCGGCGTCGATGGACATCAGGATCGGCATGACCAAGGCCGGGCGGATCACGGCGGGCTATGCCGATCTGCGGTTTTCGGGCGGGGCTTATCCGTGTGGCACCTGCGATATGGGGGCGCAGGCGGCGTTTGCGGCCTATGATCTGGCCGCGGTGAAAACTTACGGTTGGAACGTGCTGACCAACCGTCCGAAAGAAGCGGCCTTCCGCGCGCCGGGTGCGCCGCAGCCGATTTATGGGGTGGAAAGCGTGGTGGACGAGTTGTGCCAGAAGCTGGGGCTTGATCCCTTGGCGGTGCGGCTGTTGAACGCGGCCAAGAAGGGCACGCTGTCGTCTTATGGGCCGACGTTCAACGAGATCGGGCTGGTGGCAACGCTGGAGGCTGCCAAGGCGCATCCGCATTACACCGCAGCCTTGGGGGCAAATCAGGGGCGCGGGCTTGCCTGCGGGTTCTGGTTCAATTTTGGTGGCAACACCTGCGTGTCGTTGAACATCAACACCGATGGCACCGTGGGCGTCACCGAGGGCAACCCCGATATCGGCGGCAGCCGGGCGTCGATCAGCCTGATGGCGGCGGAGGAGCTGGGTATTCCTTATGAGAACATCCGCACCATCGTGGCCGACACCAACGCGCTTGGCTATAACGATACCACCGATGGCAGCCGGGTGACTTTTGCGGTGGGGCTGGCGACGATCAAGGCGGCGCGCGATGCGATTGGCAAGATGACCGCGCGGGCGGCGCAGTTCTGGGGGATTGATGCCGAGGCGGTGCAGTGGCTGGACGGGGCGGCGGTGCCTGCGGGGCCGAATGCGGGCAAGTTCCCGCCGCTGAGCCTTGCCGATATCGCGGAAATGTCGCCGCAGACCGGCGGGCCGATTGCGGGGCATCACGAGGTGAACGTGGACGGGGCCGGGGTCAGCTTTGGCGTGCATCTGGTGGATGTCGAGGTGGACCCGGAAACCGGCTTTACCAAGGTGCTGCGCTATACCGTGTTTCAGGACGCGGGCAAGGCGGTGCATCCTGATTATGTCGAGGGGCAGATGCAGGGCGGGGCGGTGCAGGGTATCGGCTGGGCGTTGAACGAGGAATATATCTACGGCGCCAACGGCCGGTTGCAGAATCCGGGGTTCCTGGATTACCGCATCCCGGTGGCCTCGGATCTGCCCAACATCGAAACGGTCATTCTGGAAATTCCCAACCCCGGCCATCCTTACGGCGTGCGCGGGGTGGGCGAGACGCCGATTGTGCCACCGCTGGCCGCGATTGCCAACGCGGTGTCGCGGGCAACAGGCGCGCGGATGACCGAATTGCCGATGTCGCCGCCGCGCATTCTGGCGGCGCTGCGGGCTTGAGATGGTTACGGTCAGGCTGTGGGGAACCTTGCGCCACCTGACCGGCGGCCATGCCGAGGTGGAGGTGGAGGCGGGCACCTTCA
>JANNAV010000291.1:0-30748 GCA_031384695.1 Paracoccaceae bacterium | reverse complement strand
CGTACCGATCGGCTTGATCGCAAACCGGCAACCAGTCAGGAGTGACGGATGACAGGCAAGGCGCGGCGCCTGCGCGTATTTGCATATCGTTTTGGTATCCAGACGGCCGACTATCCTGATGGGCCTGAAGGCCGTTCAAGTGAGCTACTCCCCATCGATTGGACAGTTTCGGCGGTGAGTTAAGCTACTTTTTGCACCTGCTGATCGGGTTGGGTTGCGTTGATGATGCGCCGATAGAACACTGCGGGCGGGGTGCCGCCAAGCGATGAATGCGGGCGGTGGTGGTTGTAGAAAGTCATCCAGTGCTCGATGCCCGCCTTGGCCTGCGATCCGGTCTCCCAGGCGTGCAGGTAGACGCACTCATACTTCAGCGATCTCCAGAGCCTTTCGATGAAGACGTTGTCGATGCAGCGCCCTTTGCCGTCCATTGATATCCGGCAGCCCGCCCGTTTCAGCCGGTCGGTCCACACAAACGATGTGAACTGCGAGCCTTGGTCCGTGTTCATGATGTCCGGCGGCCCGAAGTGGTGGATCGCCTCGTTCAGCGCCTCGACGCAGACGTCGGCCTCTTGGGTGTTGGAGATGCGCCATGCCAGCACCTTGCGCGTGTGCCAGTCCATGACGGCCACCAGATAAAGGAACCCGCGTCGCATCGGAATGTAGGTGATGTCGGCGCACCAGACCTGGTTGGGGCGATCCACCCGCAGCCCCCGCAGCAGATAGGGGTAGGTTTTGTGCCCCTTCGCGGGCGCGCTGGTGTTGGGTGCCTGATAGATCGGCATCAGCCCCATCAAGCGCATCAGCCGCCGGATGCGCTTCTCATTCACGGGTTGGCCTTCGTTACGAAGATGCCACGTCATCTGCCGCACACCGTAGAACGGCGTGTCCAGAAACTGCTTGTCGATCTTGAGCATCAGGCTGAGATTGGTATCCGTTTCGCCCAAAGGGCTGTAATAAAACGACGATCTGGAGATCGACAATAGACGGCACTGCCTGCCAATCGACAGCTCACGATGGTCA
The DNA here is from genome assembly GCA_031384695.1 of Paracoccaceae bacterium. Classification (GTDB taxonomy): domain Bacteria; phylum Pseudomonadota; class Alphaproteobacteria; order Rhodobacterales; family Rhodobacteraceae; genus JANNAV01. The sequence goes on along the minus strand of JANNAV010000291.1, from coordinate 29,728 downwards.
GGCTCAATCATCTGACGCCTCATTTGCCGATCCATGGCTTGAGCTTTCTGGCCAAAAAATCGTTGGCGACCGCCAGCTCTCCAATCTTGGCATGAAGGTCGCGAACCGTGTCCTCGTCGATTTCGGAGGAGGCAGCCTTGCCTCCCCGCTCGAAGATGCCTGCGGCACCCTCCAGCAGCGACTTCTTCCACTGATGGATCATCGTCGGATGGACGCCATAAGCCGCCGCAAGTTCCGACACCGTCCGCTCGCCTTTCAAGGCCTCAAGCGCAACTCGCGCCTTGAAAGCCGCATCGTGGTTTGTGCGTTTCGACATGTCTGTTCTCCAGTTCGTTGGAGACCAGCAGACATCAAATCGTAGCTTCCGTCAGTGTCCCATTCTCGGGGGGTAGCTCAACCGATCTTTTCAGAAAGTTGTGACCGGTTGGCTTTCAACTGAAGCCTATCGCAAGCTCAATAGCCCGGGAGAAGACGTGAATGTTGGAAAATGACGCGCCACGTCACGCAATTCTGCAGGACAGGAGTTGTTCGAGTTGAAGCCTCGTTAGATCAATATTTTCCTTCTTGATGGCGACCCAAACGGGATCCGTGTCGCTCAAATATCCATGTCCACAATTCAAGCAATCGCTTTTCGACGAAATCAACTTCGACGCGTTAGGGAGGCGTTCCCAGAAATTGAGCGTCCGGGTGTGTACCTTCTTATTGGAACTGACGAGAATGACCCAGACCGGCTGATTGCCTATATCGGTGAATCAGAAGGTATCGGTGCGCGACTTTACACCCACAGCTCAAGTGACGCTGGACGAGATCCGAAGGGCTTCTGGACCGATACCGTGGTGCTCATCAGCAAGGATGAGAACCTGACGAAAAGCCACGCGCGCTATGTTGAGGCATGCCTGATTAGGGCGGTGGGAAGCAATCCACGATGGCTCGTTCCCAACAGCAAGCGTCCCTCTGAAGACGCAGGTAAACTGCCGCTGCCCGACAGGGCGGCGATGGAGGAATTTGTAGACCAGACGAAGACGCTGGTGGGCGCGCTGGGCTGGGACCTGTTCCGCGAGATGCGCGGTCGACTGACCGAGCCATCAGAACAAAAGCAGCCGACTCCAGTCGATCCAAGCCCGATCTTCTTTTTTAGGGGTGAGGGCTTCAGTGCAGAAATGACGATCGCGCAGTCGGGCGACTTTGTTGTCAAAGCTGGTTCTAAGGCACGCGCACGCACGACGCCGACCATCCCGAAGGGCACTCTCGCGTTGCGTGACACACTACAGAAATCGGGCGTTCTTCAAGAGGATGCCGGATCACTGATCTTCGCAAGTGACTACAGCTTCACATCGGCTTCGGCGGCGGCTGCGACTGTGATCGGGGCCAGCGCGAACGGACGTATACTTTGGAAGCTCAACGACGGACGTTGCTATGCGGATTGGGAGGCAGCAGGTGCCTTGTCATTTGTGGCTGTCGGCGAATAGTAGCTTGATGCAGTTCGACCGCAGTCGCAGTAAAGGCCAAACGGAACTCAGTGCAGAAACTGTTCGGTATCGACGAATTATTGAATAGAAACATACGATTGCGAATCTGAACCAAAAGCGGTCAAGTTGACGGCTCTGGAGAATGCCGGCCTTGAGAGACCGCTTCTGGCCTTGCGGGCAGCAAGGCCCGTTCACAGCCCTTCCCGCATAACCCCCGAAAACAACGGAAAAATCCGGCCACAGCCGGATCGGGAGAACGCTTTCGCTAGGGCAAGTGGCGGACAGAGAGGGATTCGAACCCTCGAGACGGTTCCCCGCCTACACACTTTCCAGGCGTGCGCCTTCGACCACTCGGCCACCTGTCCGTTGCGCCGTGTTTAACTTGGTATTGCGGACGGGTTCAAGGGTTTGATTGTGAAAACCGGGGGGTGGGGTTTGACCCCGGCGCGGCTTGAGTGGTGTTTGACCAGTGGGTTTGATTGCTGGAGCGCGACGGGGGGCCGAGCGTTTCCGGGCCGCGGTTTGCAGCCGGGGTTTCATACCACCGCACCCTCTGTCAAAGAGCGCGGGTTTCACACCCCCGCACCCCCGTGGGATATTGGGGCAGAGAAGAACGGCGGACGGGACAATTTTAGGCGAATTGTCTCGAGCGGCGTCATTGTGGTTCTGTCGAGCTGCATGGCGTTCTGGACTGTGTGGCCTTCGGTCCCGGTCACTCTGTTCCCCGGTGCCAGCGACCGTTCTTGCAAACGCGTTCGGGGTGCGGAGTCGCGCCGTGAATGCCATCGAAGGCGACGGCTTTAATCGGTCAGGGTGAGGGTTACGCGGCGGTTTTGGCGGCCTTTCTTCTCGATCTTGCCGATCTCGACCCGGCCGATTTCGGCGGTGCGCGCAACATGGGTGCCGCCGCAGGGTTGCAGGTCGATCTGGGTTGCGCCTTCGCCGATCCGGACCAGCCTGACGCGGCCCTGCCCGACGGGGGGTTGCACCGACAAGGTTTTCACCAGGCCGGGGTTGTTTTGCAGGTCTTGGTCTGTGATCCAGCTGTCGCTGACCAGAAGATCGCGGCCGATCAGGGCGTTGACCGCCGCATCTATCGCCGCGATGTCGCGCGGCGCTTCGGGCATGTCGAAATCGAGGCGGCCACGCGCGGCACCGATCTGGCCGCCAGTGACCGGCAAAGGGATAGCGACGGAGAGCAGATGCAATGCTGTATGCATGCGCATGTGGCGGTGGCGGCGGTCCCAATCGAGAAGCTGAGTGATGGTTGCGCCAACTGGTGGCAGCGACAGCGGCTCGGCGGGGACAAGGGCGATGAAGCCGCCTTCGACCTTGACGGCGGTGGCGATCCTGATGCGCCCGCCATTCCAGATCAGCAAACCGCTGTCGCCCGGTTGGCCGCCGGAGGTCGCGTAGAACACGCTTTGGTCGATGATGATGCCGCCTTCGGGCGTGTGGGCCAGCACGCGGGCAGCGGCTTCGCGCAGATAGCTGTCGTGGCGAAACAGCAACTCAGTGGTCACGGGCAGGCTCCTTGGCGGGCGCGCGGCGGGCGCGGGGTTTGGGGGAGGATTTGGTGTCTGGCGCGGGCGGTATCGGATTGATCGCCGGGCCGGGTTGCGCGGCTGCGGGGAGTGCTGCTTTCTGGGTGGCGAGGGCCGCTAGGTATTGCAGATAATCGCGGTGGGCGATGGATTGCAGGATGCCGTTTTCGGCGAAAGCCCGGGTGATCTGGTGATTGATCTCGGTGCGGACCTGCACGAGGAAATTCACATCGCGCAACACCACCCGGATCTCGAAATTCATTGTCTCAAGCCCGAATCCCATCAGGGCCACATGCGGGTTTGAGGTGAGGATTACCAGCGGCTGGGCTTCGGCGATCTGTTGCAGGATGGCCGCGACCTTGCGGCTGTCGGAGGTGAGCGCCACCGCCACCGGCACGATCAGGCGGCCTGTCAGGTTAAAGCGTGTCCAGTTGGTGACGCGGCCGACGATCAGATCCTGGTTGGGCACGATGACATCGGAGCGATCAAAGGTTTGAATGCGGGTAGAGCGTACGGAGATTGATTTCACGATCCCCTGCACGTTACCGACCTCGATCCAGTCGCCCTCGGAGACCGGGCGCTCGATCAGCAAGATGATGCCCGACACAAAGTTCGACACGATGGTTTGCAGACCAAAGCCGATGCCGAGTGACAGGGCACCCGCGACGATGGCAAGGCCCGACAGGTCTATCCCGGCAGAGTTGATGGCGATGAGGCCGGCCAGAAAAATCCCGGCATAGCCCACGCCCGAGACGATGGCGTTCTGGCCGCCCTGATCAAGCGCAGTTCGCGGCAGGATCGAGGTTTTCAGCGCCCCCTGAAACAGCCGCGTCAGCATGTAGCCGATAGCAAAGACCAGCGCGAAAAACAGGAACACCGACGGCGATATCCGGGTATCGCCCAGTTGCACCCCTTCGCGGAACTGCGACCACAACTCGGTGATATCGGCCAGCCGCGCGCCCCAGATCAGGGCGAAGAGCGGCAGGGTGGCAAGGGTGAGGGAAAAGCCGATCAGCACCGGGATCAGCGGCTCTTTGCCGGCTTTGTTGTCATGGCGAGCGATGAGGGTGTAAAGATCGCTGACCAGTTGCTGTAGCACCGACAAAAGCCCGAACAGCCCGATCGACCAGATCGCGGGCAGCACGATTGCGGCCCCGGCGGACACATAGCCAACCGCGGCCAGCGCGGGCCCGATTACCCCCACCACCAAGACCCCGCGTGACAGGAAGGCGACAAGGCGGGTTGCATAGTTCAGCCCCTCGTCGGCCACGGACTGTTGGCTGACATGCGATTGCATGAGCGAGCCGATGCGGATCAGCACCAGCCCGGTTGCCAGCAGAATTGGAAAGATCAGGACGGCGGCTGCGGCCTCGCCGGATTGCAACTGGGTCATGGCGGCGTCGCGCAGGGTTTCGACGCCGAGGATCAGGCCGGTGGCTGTGGCAAGGAAGCGCCCTTCGGCGCGCTGTTCGGGGGCAAGTTGCAGCGGCACGGGGGCATCGGCATCGGGCGGGAACACCCGCCCCCCCAGCCAAACGGCGGCAAAGAGGGTAAAGCCCGCGCCGGGCAGGCAGCCTGCCAGCACCTGCCCCAGGCTGCCCAGCATGCCGGTAGCGCCAAGGCCTATCGCAAGCAGGATCACCCCGAGTGTCGGCACGATGATCTGGTCGAGCGAGGCCAGAAACGCCCAGAGGCTGCGGCTGCGCGCCGGTGCGCGGTTTTGCAGTTTCAGGATCGCGCGCTGGGTCCAGTGCCGCCCCCGCGCAAGGATCGCGAGGCTCAGCAGCAGCATTGCCACCACCACTGGCAGGCTGTCGCCCAGTTCGGAGCGGGCCTTCGGGCTGTGCCACAGGGTGGTGGTTTCAGACCAGAGTGTGCCTGCGGTTTGCAGCAGCGCACGCCCGGCGGCGGGCCAATTGGCGGGGTTGATCGGCATTGGCCAAAGCTGCATCAGGCGGTCGGCCTGACGTTCGCGCTGCACGCGGTCGATCTCGCGGATCAGGCCATCGGCGCGGCGGTAGGCCTCTTCCGCAGCTATGCCGGGGGCTTGCAGGCGCACCAGTTGGTCGGTGAGTTCGGCGCGGCGTTTCGCGATCTCGACCGCATCAAGCTGACCGTCGGCGGGGGCGGGGCCGAGGGCGGCGATCTGTTCGCGCAGGGTGGCGATGCGCGCCGAATTGGCGCTTTGCGCGCCAAGCAGGGCCTGACGCCAATCGACCAGTTGCGCGCGCAGGTCATCCAGCGCGGGGGAGATGGTGGTGGTATCGAAGATCTTCTTTTCGGCGCGGTTTGCCACCAGTTCCCATGCCGCATAATCGAGCGTGCTGGCGGTGCCTGCGGCGGTTGGCGGTGCCTGAACGCCGCCGCTTACAGGGGCCAGAGGCGCGCCCGTATCCGCAAGGCTGCTGTCACGCGGCAGCAAGGCGCCCGAAGGATCAACCTGACGGACCGGGTTTTCGCCGGTGCTTTGGGCGACAAGCGGCAAGGTCTGGGCCGCGAGCAACGCCAGCGCCAGAAGAAGCGCCCGGATCGGCCCCCCCTTGCCTGCCGTTCGGAGGCCGCCGCTGTTCATGCGTCTTCGAACACCGTCGGGACCGCTTGCGGTGCGCGGTCCAGCCACAGGGGCACCGGCAGGCCTTTTTCCTTGAGGAACGCCGGGTTGAACAGTTTCGACTGATAGCGGTTGCCGTAATCGCACAGGATGGTGACAATCGTGCGGCCCGGCCCCATTTCGCGCGCCATGCGGATGGCGCCTGCGATGTTGATCCCGGAGGAGCCGCCCAGACAGATCCCTTCGTCTTCGAGCATCTCGAACACCAGCGGCAGGGCTTCGGCATCGGGGATGCGGTAGCTGAAATCGGGCATGAAGCCTTCAAGATTTGCGGTGATGCGGCCCTGACCGATGCCTTCGGTGATGGACGAGCCGGGCGAGTCGAGCTTGCCGGTGGTGTAGAAGGCGTGGAGTGCGGCGCCTTCGGGGTCTGCCAGACCCATTTTGACACCGCGCGGTTGCAGCGCCAGGCCGACCCCCGCCAGCGTGCCGCCGGAACCCACGGCACAGATGAAGCCATCCACGTGGCCTTCGGTCTGGGCCCAGATTTCGGGGCCTGTCGTCTCGTAATGGGCCAGCCGGTTGGCCACATTGTCGAACTGGTTGGCCCAGACCGCGCCATTGGGTTCGGTGCGGGCCAATGCCTCGGCCAGCCGCCCCGAATAGCGCACATAGTTGTTGGGGTTCTTGTAGGGGGCCGCGGGCACCTGCACCAGTTCGGCACCGGCAAGGCGCAGCATGTCTTTCTTTTCCTGACTTTGGGTTTCGGGGATCACGATTACCGTGCGAAAGCCCATCGAAGCCCCGACCAGCGCCAGCCCGATGCCGGTATTGCCCGCCGTGCCTTCGACGATGGTGCCGCCTGGCTTTAGCGTGCCACGCGCCACGGCATCGCGGATCATGTAGAGGGCGGCGCGATCCTTGACCGACTGGCCCGGATTGAGAAATTCGCATTTGCCAAGGATGGTGCAGCCGGTCATCTCGCTGGCGCGGCGCAACTTCAGCAGGGGTGTGTTGCCGATGGTTGCCGCCAGGTCCTGATGAATTTGCATGCGCGCGCTCCTTATGTCTGCCGCCTCAGGTGTAGGGGGCAACGCGGGCAAACTCAAGGGAGGCTGCGGCCGCCCGGCGCCATGGGCGGGAAAGCTTGCGCCGCCGCGTGGAGGCGGCGGCGCAGGGTGGCCTTGGGGCTATTCGGCGGCGAGATCGGCCTTGCGCGGGCCTTTGCTTTCGAGGCCGTTCAGGCGGTTGCGCAGGCTGGATTGTTCGGCAGATAACAGCGCGATGCGTTCGGCCAGAACGGCGGCTTCGGGGGCTTCGGGTTCGGACTCTTTCTTGCCGACGAGACGCGAGAAAGCCCAGCTTAAGAGGCGCGAGAGATCGTCCATGATCAGATAGAAGGCGGGTACGATCACGAGGCTGAGCACGGTGGACACGATGATGCCGCCGATCACGGCGGTGGCCATCGGCGCGCGGAAGGCGCCGCCTTCGCCGACCCCGAGGGCCGAGGGCAGCATGCCTGCGGACATCGCGATAGAGGTCATCACGATGGGCTGGGCGCGTTTGTGGCCGGCCTCGATCACGGCTTTCACCCGGTCAAAGCCTTGGGCGCGGATCTCGATGGCATAATCCACCAGCAGAATGGCGTTTTTGGTGACGATGCCCATCAGCATCAGGATGCCGATCAGCACCGGCATCGAAATGGCGGCATCAATCAGGATCAGCGCGATGGCGACGCCGCCGATGGCGAGCGGTAGTGAGAGCAGGATGGTGAAGGGTTGCAGCACCGAGCGGAACAGCAGGATCATCACTGTCAGCATCAGCATCAGGCCAAGGATCATTGCCTTGCCAAAGCTGGCAAACAATTCGCCCTGCACCTCGGCGTCGCCGCCTTCTTGCAGGCGAGCGGTAGGGGGCAGATCGACGGTGGCGGCGATTTCGTTGAAGCGGTCGGTGGCCTCGCCGAGTTCCACCCCCACGGGCAGGTTGGCGCCGATGGTGGCGCGGCGCTCGCGGTTCAGGCGTTTGATCACCGAGGGGCCTTCGCCAAGAGCGACATCGGCCACAGCCGAAAGCGGCACCACGGCCCCGCTGGCGGTGGTGATCTTGAGGGCGGCGATGCGCGCCATATCTTCGCGGGTGGCGTCGTTCAGCCGCACCCGGACCGGAATCTGGCGTTCATCAAGCGATATTTTCGCCAGCGCCGCATCGCCATCGCCGATGGTGGCAACGCGGACGATCTCGGCGATCTGGGCGGTGGTGACGCCAAGGCGGGCGGCCTCGGCCTGACGCGGGGTGATCTGCACCTCGGGGCGGGGCAGGGCACCTTGCGAGGCGACGTTGGCCAGAAGCGGCTCTCCCGACATCGCGTCTTCCAGCCGGGCGACGGCAAGGGTCAGATCGGCGTCGTTGTCGGCGAGGATCGAGAAGGTCAGATCGCGTTCGCCCCGGTCATTCAGTTTGAAGGCGCGGATATCGGGGATCACCTTCAGGCGCTCGAATATCTCGGCCTCGATGACGTTTTGCGGCACCGGGCGGCCGTGGTCGGTGACTTTGGGGATCAGCCCGCCCAGGATGGGCAGTTTGCCGAAGAACTGTGACAGTTTCAGCGCCAGAGAGTGATCGAGTTTGTCGAGCACCACGGTGATGGAGGCGCGGCGCACGTCGGTTTCGCCGGTGGGCGAGGTGCCGCCGAGCACGAAGACGTTGTCGATCCAGTCGATCTTCTGGATCACTGCGGCCATGGCCTGGGTGGTGCGGTCGGTTTCTTCCAGCGTGGCACCGGGCGGCAGTTCGACCGAGATCGAGACGCGGCTGACATCTTCGGGCGGCAGGAACGAGCCGGGGACCGAAAGCATGGCCTGGACCGACACGATGACGATGCCGATCGCGGCCAGCAGGGTGACGTAATAGAAGGGAAAGCGGTAGCCTTTGATCTTGTGGACCGAGGAGGTAAATTTCACAAAGTGCAGATAGCCGCGCATCAGGGCGCTGTCGCGGGTGGTATGGTCGGTGCCGCCGTCGGAGGCTTTCATCAGGTAGGCGGCCATCATCGGCGTGATCAGGCGGGCGACCAGCAGCGAGAACAGCACCGATATCGCCACCGTCAGGCCGAATTGCACGAAATACTGCCCGACGATACCGCCCATGAAGCTGACCGGGACGAACACCGCGACGATGGTGAAGGTGGTGGCGATCACGGCAAGGCCGATCTCGTCGGCGGCCTCGATGGCGGCGCGGTAGGGGGATTTGCCCATGCGGATGTGGCGGGCGATATTCTCGATCTCGACAATCGCGTCATCGACGAGGATGCCGGTGGCGAGGGTGAGGGCGAGGAAGCTGACGAGGTTAAGGGAGAAACCGAGCAGGTCCATCACCCAGAACGTGGGCACCGCCGACAGCGGCAGGGCGATGGCGGTGATCAGGGTGGCGCGCCAATTGCGCAGGAACAGGAACACCACGATGATGGCCAGAAGCGCGCCTTCCAGCAAAGTGTCGATGGCGGCCTCGTAGTTGCCGTAGGTGTAGAACACGGTGTCGTCGATCAGATCAATGCCGACGCCGGGGTTCTTGGCACGGATCTGGTCCAGCGTGGAGTTGACGGTTTCTGCGACCGAGACCTCGGACGAGCCTTTGGCGCGGAACACACCGAACGTGACCACCTGTTTGCCATCCAGCCGCGAGAACGAACGCAATTCTTCGTAGGTGTCCACGACCTCGCCCAGATCCGACAGCACGACAAAGCGGCCCGAGGGCAGGGCGATGGAGGTGGCGGCCAGTTTGGCGACGGTGGTGGCATCGCCCAGCGTGCGGATCGCCTGTTCGGCCGAGCCGATTTCCGAGCGGCCCGAGCCGAGGTTGGCGTTGGTGGCGCGCAACTGGCCGTTCACCTCGGTGGCGGTGATGCCAAAGCTGTTGAGTTTGGCCGGATCAAGTTCAACGCGGATCTCGCGGTCGGCCCCGCCGTATCTGTCCACCCGGCCAACCCCGGGGCGTCCCTGCAATTCGCTTTTGATGGTATCGTCGACGAACCACGATATCTCTTCGATGTTCAGATCGGGGGCGGAGACGGCGAACGTCATGATCGCCTGACCCTCGACATCAATCTTGGTGACGATGGGGGCTTCGATGCCGCCGGGCAGATCGCCCCGGACGCGGTCGATGGCGTCTTTGACGTCTTGCAGCGCCTGTTCGGTGGTCACCTCGAGCCGGAATTCCACCACGGTGGTGGAGATGCCGTCATTGACGGTGGAATCGATGTTTTTTGCCCCGGTGAGGCCGGATACCGCGTCTTCGACCACCTTGGTGACCTGGCTTTCAAGTTCGGCGGGGGCGGCACCGGATTGTGCCACTGTGATGGCAACGAGGGGAATGTTGATATTGGGGAAGCGGGTGATCGGCAGGGCGTTGAACGACTGCCAGCCGAGGATCATCAGGATGAAAAAGCCCAGGATCGGAGCTATCGGGTTGCGGATGGACCAGGCTGAGAAGTTCATGTGGCGCGCCCTCTCAATTGGTTGCGGTGGTGGCGGGGATGGGGTTGATCTTGTCGCCTTGCCGCACGAACGATCCCGCCTTGGTGACCACGATGTCGCCGGACGCAAGCCCTTCGGTGATCTCGACCCAGCCCGCATCGCGGATGCCGGTTTTCACCTGCACGCGGGCGACGGTGCCATCGGTTACCCGCATCACCGACAGGCCTTCGGCGGTTTTGCCCAAGGCGGTGACGGGGACGGCGAGGGTTTCGCGGGCCGCGACCAGCACCTCGGCCTCGACGAACATGCCCGAGCGGATTTGGCTGGCATCGTCGATCTTGATGCGGGCGCGACCCATGCGGGTGGTGGCATCAATGGTGGGCTCGACCAGCCGTACCGAGCCCTTGATCGGGGTGGCAGCGCCCGACACCGTCAGCAAGGCGGTCTGGCCCTTGGCAAGGCGCAGCAGATCGGCCTCGGCCACGTCGGAGCGCAATTCCAGTTCGGAATTGCGGATCAGGGTGAACATGGCGCTGGCGGCGGCGGTGGCGATGGAGCCAACCTGCGCGTTGCGCTGCACGATCTCGCCCGACACCGGTGCAACCACTTCGGTGCGCAGCAGTTGCAACTCGATATTGGCGGTTTGCGCCTGAACCAGTGCCAGCTGGGCGCGGGTGGCCTCGAGCGTTTGGGTGGCGACCGAAACGCGGCTGAGGGCGGACACTGCCGCGGCGGCGGTTTGATCGGCGGCGGCGGTGGAGGCGGAGCCTGCCTTTTTCAGGGCGGCGGTGCGGTCGGCGACGCGCTGAGCCTCGGCCGCAGAGGCGTTGGCATCGACCACCTGCGCCTCGGACTGGGCGATATTGGCGCGGGCGGAGGCGAGGGAGGCGGTCAGCTGGCTTTTCTGCAGATCGAGCGAGGAGCGCGACAGGCGGGCCAGCACCTGCCCCGCCTCGACCACATCACCGACATCGGCAAACAGCGCCTCGATCGGCTGGCCTTCGACCAGCGGCTGCACCTGCACCTGTTCGATGGGACTGACGAAACCCGAGGTGATGATGCGGTCGCGCATCATGCGGGTGCCGACGGTGGAGACGGTGATGGCGGGCAGGGTTTCGGCTGCGGGGGCTCCGGCTGCGGGGGCTTCGGCTGCGGCGGCAGTGTCGCCTTCGGCATGCAGCCCGGTGGCGGGCAGCATCAGCGCGCTTGCGAGGATCAGGGCGAGGAGCGGGGAGACATGCATGTTAGCCTTTCACCGACGCGCGGGATATCTCGTCCAGCGTCTGGTCTATGGTACGGATGATCAGGGCGGTCAGATCATGGTGCAGCGGTGCCCGTTCGGGATTTACCATGGTTGAGGATTTCACCAGCAGCACGATGAAGGCGGCATGCGCCTGAAAGCGGCTGACGGCCTCGGCGGGGGAGAGCCCGGTTTCCATGGCGAAAACCGCAGTCAGATTGGCGGTGATCGCGGTTTCCATCCGGCAGGCGATGGCGGCAATTTCCGGTTTGCGCTGGGCGACGGCGGTGATTTCGGCCCAAAGATGGCCGTCACGGCACATCTGATGGTCACCGATGCGGTGGCGGATCATCTCGCGCAGGCGGGCAATCGGTTTGGGCGAGGAGAGGACGGTGGCGAAATCCTGCTCCATCTCGTTCAGATCTAGGTTGATCATCGCCTCGATGATGGCAGCTTTGGAGGGGAAATAGCGGTAGAAGTTGCCGACGCTCATGCCGGCGCTCCGGGCGAGGTCTTGCATCGAGGCGCCGTCGAAGCCTTTTTCGGCAAAGGCCGAGCGGACACGCCCGAGAATATCGGCGCCGCGCTGATCAGGGGTGGCGAGGGTTGCGAGTTGCATTTGGGGCTCGGGACGGGGCGGGAATGTTGGGACGGGGCGGGAGTGTTGGGATGGGCGGGAGTGTTGAGATGGGCGGGAATGTCGGGGCGGGGCGGGAATGAACGTTCATTCACGATTTAGGTGATTGAGCGGTGAGGTCAAGGGGCAAAACGGCGGAAAATTGGGAGTGTGCTGTTTGCGGACCGATCTGGAAATGCGCCTGATGGCGCGTTTGCTCGGGGCGTTGCCCGTTAGGCCGGAAGCCGTTCGGGCAAGGGAGGTGCCGTATATCCGGGCGTTGGGCAAATCCGGCAAGAGAAACAGGGGGGGAGCGCGGTTGTTGCGTGGGCGGGTGGCTGCGTGTATCAGGGCTGCGGGGTAGGACTTGGGGAGAGTGCCGGATGCGTCGAGTTGTGATCACGGGGCTTGGGATGGTGACGCCGCTGGCTTGCGGGGTTGAACAGACCTGGGCGCGTTTGATCGCGGGCCAGTCGGGCGCGGGGCCAATCACCCGGTTTGATCCCAGCGGCGTGGTGACGCAATACGCCTGCGAGATCCCGCTGGGCGATGGCAGCGACGGCACCTTCAACCCCGAGGACTGGATGGCGGCCAAGGACCGGCGCAAGGTGGATGATTTCATCTTGTACGGCATGACGGCGGCGGTGCAGGCGGTGCAGGATGCAGGCTGGGAGCCGCAGGACGATGCGGGCCGCGAGCGGACGGGGGTGATGATCGGCTCGGGCATCGGCGGGCTGACCTCGATTGCCGAAACCGCCGTGCTGATCAAGGAGCGCGGGGCCAGGCGGGTGTCGCCGTTCTTTATTCCCGGCGCGCTGATCAACCTGATATCCGGGCAGGTGTCGATCCGGTTCGGCTTCAAGGGGCCAAACCATGCGGTGGTGACGGCCTGTTCGACGGGCGCGCATGCGATTGGCGACGCGGCCCGGCTGATCCAGTGGGGCGACGCGGATGTAATGGTTGCGGGGGGTGCGGAAAGCCCGATCTCCGAGATCGGCATCGCGGGCTTCAACGCCTGCAAGGCGCTGAGCACCAAGCGGGCCGACGATCCCGCGCGCGCCAGCCGGCCCTATGACGCCGACCGCGACGGGTTCGTGATGGGCGAGGGCGCGGGCGTGGTGGTGCTGGAGGAATACGAGCACGCGAAGGCGCGCGGGGCGAAGATTTACGCCGAGGTGCTGGGCTACGGCATGTCTGGCGACGCGCATCACATCACGGCCCCTTCGGAGGATGGCGAGGGCGGGTATCGGTCGATGAGTGCGGCGCTGAAACGCGCGGGGATTATGCCCGCGCAGGTGGATTACATCAACGCGCATGGCACCTCGACGATGGCCGATACCATCGAGCTGGGGGCGGTGGAGCGGCTGATGGGCGATGCGGCGGCGGGGGTGACGATGTCTTCGACGAAATCGGCCATCGGGCATCTGCTGGGGGCGGCGGGGGCGGTGGAGGCGATTTTCTGCGTGTTGGCGATCCGCGATCAGATTGCCCCGCCCACCATCAATCTGGACAATCCGGCGGTGGCGACGGTGATTGATCTGGCACCGAACAAGGCGGTGAAGCGGAAGATTGATATCGCACTTTCCAACTCGTTCGGCTTTGGCGGCACCAATGCGAGTTTGGTGCTGGGCCGGCTGCGTGACGGGGAAGCGGTCTGATGTGGCGGTCGGTGGCATCGAACGCGCTGACGCTGTTCATCGTGGCGCTGGTGGTGGTGGCGGGGGTGCTGGCGCTGGGACGGCAGCAGTTTTCGGGGCCGGGGCCGCTGGCGGAGGCGATTTGTTTCAAGGTGGAGAAGGGCGCGTCGCTGTCACAGGTGAGCCGGTCGTTGGAGACCGAGGGTGCGGTGAGCGATGCGCGGATTTTCCGCATTGGCGCCGATTATTCAGAACGGGGTGCGGCTTTGAAGTTCGGCAGTTACCTGCTGGCGCCCAAGGCGTCGATGGGCGAGGTGCTTGCGGTGCTGACGGCGGGGGGCCAATCGACCTGCGGGCGCGAGGTGAATTTCCGCATCTCGGTGGCGAGTGCCGAGGTGGTGCTGCGCGAGTTGGACCCGGTGAGCAACCGCTATGTCGAGGTGGTGGCGTTTGATCCGGCGGCCGAGGCGATCCCTGCGGCGTATCTGGATGCGGCACAGGGCAGCGATCTGCGCTGGCGGGTGACTCTAGCAGAAGGTGTGACCAGCTGGCAGGTGGTGGACGCGCTGAAGCGGGCGGATTTCCTGACCGGGGCGATTGAGGATTTGCCCGCCGAGGGCAGCCTTGCGCCCGACAGCTATGAGGTGGATCAGGGATCCGAGCGTGGCGCTTTGATCGCCACCATGGAGGCGGCGCAGACCGCGCTGATGGCCGAATTGTGGGCGACGCGGGCCGAGGGGCTGCCTTATAACACGCCGGAGGAGGCGATGGTGATGGCCTCGATCGTGGAGAAGGAAACCGGGATACCGGAGGAGCGCAAGCGGGTGGCAAGCGTGTTTGTCAACCGGATGGTGCGGGGGATGAAGTTGCAGACGGATCCGACGGTGATTTACGGCATCACCAGAGGCGAGGGTGTGTTGGGGCGTGGGTTGCGCCAAAGCGAGTTGCGCCGTGAGACGCCGTGGAACACCTATGTGATCGACGGTTTGCCCCCCACCCCGATTGCCAATCCGGGGCGCTTGAGCATAGAGGCGTCGCTGAACCCGGACACCACACCTTACGTGTTCTTTGTGGCCGATGGCAGCGGCGGGCATGCCTTTGCCGAGACGCTGGAGGAGCACAATCAGAACGTGGCGAAGTGGCGGGCGATTGAGGCGCAGCAGGGCGAAGAGCCGTTGCTGGGGGTGCAGGGCGAGTGACCGGGTTAACAAGCGGTTAACGCCTCGCACGGTAAGCCGTTGATACCCTTCAATTTTTAGCTTGACGCAGCGCCCGGCCTGACGTATAGGTTGTGGCATGATAACAGAAGTGGGCAAGCGGCACGGGGGCAACCCCGGTGCTGCTTTTTCATATCGCCCGGTCAGACAGGTTGGCCACTGGCACGGCAGTTGGCCAGACCGGCCGATGCGCAAGCAGACAGGTAAGCGGGGCATGGGTCGGGCAGAATGACAATGAATTTCTCCGTAAGGGATGCACCGCCGGATGATCTGATGGAGATGGTTGAGCGGCATCTGATGCAGGCGGCCGAAGCATTGCAGCGCACGATTGGCAAGATCGAAGCGGGTGAGTTTGGCGAAGCCGGGGCTGCCATCCATGCAGGGCGGACTTTGCAGGCTGTGTTTCAGGCAATATTCGACGAAAGGACGCGTGTTGAAAAACTCCGCAAGCATGTCACCGGGACTATCGGAACCAGCGCGCTCGACTTACACGCCGCTCGGGATGAAATCGGGCGCCGCCTGGCTTGCCTCCGCGACGCCGGGGCAGGTTGACGAGTTTCTGACCGGGCTGGGCGACAACGCGCTGTTGTCGTTGCCTTGGCTGTTCGAATTCTGGGCGCTGCCGCATCAGTTGCCGCCCGAAGGCGCGTGGAAAACCTGGGTGATCATGGGCGGGCGGGGGGCTGGCAAGACCCGTGCCGGGGCCGAATGGGTGCGTGCCGAAGTGGAGGGGGCGGGGCCGGGTGATCCGGGACGCTCGCGCCGGGTGGCGCTGGTGGGGGAAACCATTGATCAGGTGCGCGAGGTGATGATTTTCGGCGAAAGCGGGATTCTGGCCTGTGCGCCACCGGACCGCAGGCCCGTGTGGCAGGCGGCGCGCAAGCAGTTGGTCTGGCCCAACGGAGCGGTGGCGCAGGTGTTCTCGGCGCATGACCCCGACAGTTTACGGGGGCCGCAGTTTGATGCGGCCTGGGTTGATGAGTTGGCCAAGTGGAAGAAGGTGGATTCTACCTGGGACATGTTGCAGTTCGCGCTGCGGCTGGGGGAAAACCCGCGGCAGGTGGTGACGACCTCGCCGCAGAATGTGGCGGGGTTGAAGGCGATCCTGAAGAACCCCTCGACCGTGATCACCCACGCGCCAACCGATGCCAACCGGGCCTATCTGGCGGCCTCGTTCCTTGAGGAGGTGCAGGCGCGGTTTGCCGGCACAAGGTTGGGGCGGCAGGAGTTGGAAGGTTTGCTGATCGAGGATGTGGAAGGCGCGTTGTGGAGTTCGGCGGCGCTGGAGAAGGGTCGGGTGAGCGAGGCCCCCTTGTGCAAGCGCATCGTGGTGGCGGTGGACCCGCCGGTGACGGGGCATGCAGGATCGGACGCTTGCGGCATCATCGTGGTGGGGGCTGTCACCGACGGGCCACCGCAGACCTGGCGGGCGGTGGTGCTGGAGGATGCGTCGGTGCAGGGGGCGTCGCCAGACAAATGGGCGCGGGCGGCGATTGCCGCGATGGAGCGGCACAAGGCCGACAGGCTGGTGGCGGAGGTCAATCAGGGCGGCGATCTGGTGGAGGGGGTGATCCGGCAGATCGACCCGCTGGTGCCTTACCGCGGCGTGCGGGCCACACGCAACAAGATGGTGCGGGCCGAGCCGGTGGCGGCGCTGTACGAGCAGGGCCGGGTAAGCCATGTGCGGGGGTTGGCGCGGCTTGAGGAGCAGATGTGCCAGATGACCACGATGGGCTATCTTGGCAAAGGCTCGCCCGACCGGGTGGATGCGCTGGTCTGGGCGTTGACCGATCTGATTGTGGAGCCATCGGAAAACTATCGGGTGGCGCGGGTTCGCACCTTGGGGTGATGGGTGTGCTGTGAGGTGGGAGCCTCCGGCGGGGATATTTAGGCAGAAAAGAAGCGGGTGGATTTGGGGTTTTGTGGCCCTGAGTCCGGCTGTTTGGTGAATAGGGCGGCGTCCTTTCGGGGCGCGGCGGAGCAGGGCTATGGCCTTTGAGCGAGGGAGCGATCCGACATGGTGTTTGATTTTTTGCGGGCAAAGCCGGTGGCGGCGGGCGTGCCTGAGGTGCCAATGCCTGAGGTGAAGGCGTCGGCGGCGGGGCGGGTGGTGGCCTGGGGCAGTTCGGGGCGGGTGGTGTGGTCGGCGCGGGATCTGGTGTCGCTTTCCAAGGCCGGGTTTCAGGGCAATCCGATGGGGTTCCGGGCGGTGAAGCTGATCTCGGAAGCGGCGGCGGCTTTGCCGTTGATCTTGCAGGACAATGACCGGCGTTATGAGCAGCATCCGGTGCTGGATCTGATCCGCAGGCCCAACGGCGCGCAGGGGCGGGCGGAGATGTTCGAGGCGATCTATGGCCATCTTTTGCTGAGCGGCAATGCCTATATCGAGGCGGTGCCGGGGATGGCGGCGCTTCCGGGCGAGTTGCATGTGCTGCGGTCTGACAGGATGGCGGTAGTGCCGGGGGTGGACGGCTGGCCGGTGGCCTATGATTACACCGTGGGGTCGCGGACGCACCGGTTTGCCATGTCGGAGGGGCATCAGCCGATCTGCCATATCAAGACCTTTCATCCGCAGGACGATCACTTCGGCTTTTCGCCGTTGCAGGCGGCGGCGGTGGCGATTGATGTGCATACCTCGGCTTCGGCCTGGTCGAAGGCGCTGTTGGACAATGCCGCCCGGCCCTCGGGGGCGATCATTTACAAGGGGGCCGATGGGCAATCGCAACTGTCGGCAGATCAGTATGACCGGCTGATCAGCGAGATGGAGATGCATCATCAGGGCGCGCGCAATGCCGGGCGGCCGATGTTGCTGGAGGGTGGCCTCGACTGGAAGCCGATGGGGTTTTCGCCTTCGGACATGGAGTTTCAAAAGACCAAGGAGGCGGCGGGGCGCGAGATTGCCATCGCCTTTGGGGTGCCGCCGATGCTGATGGGGATCACCGGCGACGCCACTTACGCTAATTATCAGGAGGCCAACCGGGCGTTTTTCCGGCTGACAGTGTTGCCGTTGGTGACGCGCGTTACGGCGGGAATTTCGCATTGGCTGTCGGCGTCTACCGGCGAGGTTGTGGAGTTGCGGCCCGATCTGGACCAGATCCCGGCGCTGGCGGTGGAGCGCGATCAGCAATGGGCGCGGGTGGGGACGGCGGATTTCCTGACGGGGGCGGAAAAGCGGCTGCTGTTGGGCCTGCCGCGGCTTTCGGATGAAGCATGACGGTTCGCAAACCGTCGGAGGGCGGCTCGCGGTTTTTATATGACAGTTTCGATGCGGCGCAGGCGCAGATCGAGGCGAATGAGCGGGTGGCAGCCGAGCGCTGGGCGGCGCTGGAGTTTCGGCTGGGGCAGATTGATGCGGTGCTGGAGCGGCTTGAAAAGCGCATCTGGCTGGGGGTTTTCGGGGTGGCGGCGTTTCTTTTGGCGCAGATGGCCGAGGCGGTGATCGCGGCGGCAACAAGGTAGGGAACAGGCATGGACTGGAAGATGCAAGGCGCGCCGGAGCGTAAATATCATCAGCCGGAGGCGGGGTTGACGGTGACCGACGGGCAGGTTGTGGCCGGATACGCCAGCCTGTTTGGCAAGCGCGATCAGGGCGGCGATGTGGTGGTGGCGGGGGCTTATGCCGCCAGCCTGAAGGCCCTCGCCGCGGTCGGGCGCGCGGTGAAGATGCTGTGGCAGCACGATCCGACCCAGCCGATTGGCGTTTGGGACGAGGTGCGCGAGGACGCCATTGGCCTTTGGGTCAAGGGGCGCATCCTGCTGGAGGTGGACAAGGGCCGCGAGGCGGCGGCCCTGCTGAGCGCGGGGGCGATTGACGGCTTGTCGATTGGTTACCGGACGGTCAGGGCGGAACGCGATGGCAAGGGGCAGCGCCTGTTGTCGGAGCTGGAGCTGTGGGAGGTGTCACTGGTGACCTTTCCGATGCTTCAAGACGCGCGGGTTTCAGCCAAGGGCGATGAGCCGGGGGCTGAGTACATGCGCGAGTTGGCGGCTTTGTTTGAAGCGGCAAGCCGTACCTTGGCCGGGCGCTGACAAGCGCGGCCTTTCACGACCAAACTCAAGGAAAACCATGATGACCGAGACTAAAGCTCGGGCCGATCAGGCATTGCCTGCGGCCCTGCATCCGGGTGCGGAAGTGAAATCCGCTATGGCCGGATTTTTGAATGCCTTCCGGGGCTTTCAAGATGACGTGAAGACTTCGTTGCAACAACAGGAAGAGCGATTGACCATGCTGAATGCCAAAACCATGACCTATTCCCGCCCCGCCCTTTCGGTGCATGCGGAGCTTGATGTTCCCCACAAGAAAGCCTTTGGCGCCTATTTGCGCACCGGCGATGATGATGGCCTGCGTGGCCTTGCCCTTGAAGGCAAGGCCTTGTCGGGCACGGTTTCGGCCGATGGCGGGTACCTTCTGGACCCGCAGACGGCGGAGACCATCCGCTCGATGCTGTCCTCGACGTCGAGCCTGCGTTCGATTGCCAATGTGGTGCAGATTGATGCGACCTCGTTTGACGTGTTGATTGACCGCACCGATGTTGGCTCGGGCTGGGCTACGGAAGTGGCAGCGCAGGTCGAGACTTCGACCCCCACCATCGAGCGCATCTCGATCAAGCTGCATGAGTTGTCGGCGATGCCGAAAGCCAGCATGCGGTTGCTGGATGACAGTGCGTTCGATGTGGAGGGTTGGCTTGCGGGCAAGATCGCCACGCGGTTCATCCGGGCCGAGGCGAGTGCCTTTATCAACGGCGATGGTATCGACAAGCCGAAGGGCATTCTGCTGCCGGCGAAAGTGGCGAACGCCTCCTGGACCTGGGGCAGCATCGGCTATGTGCCGACCGGGGCGGCGGCGGATTTCGCGGCCACCAATGCCGCCGATTGCATCATCAATCTGGTCTATGCGCTGGCCGCCGATTACCGGGCGAATGCGACGTTCATCATGAACTCGAAAACCACCGGGGCCGTGCGCAAGATGAAGGATGCCGATGGGCGCTTCTTGTGGTCGGACGGGTTGGCGGCGGGTGAGCCTGCGCGTTTGATGGGGTATCCGGTGCTGGTCTGCGAGGACATGCCGGACATTGCCGCCAATGCCCATGCGATTGCCTTTGGCGATTTCGCGTCTGCCTACACGATTGCCGAGCGCCCGGACCTGCGCCTGCTGCGCGATCCGTTCTCGGCCAAGCCGCACGTGTTGTTTTATGCCAGCAAGCGGGTGGGTGGCGATGTGACCGATTTTGCGGCGATCAAGCTGCTGAAAATCGCGGTCTCCTGATCTGACATTTCGACGCTGCGGCCCTTGTTGCGGGGGCCGCAGCGGATGGCGGGGAGTGGGCAATTGGGGAAGGGAATCGGGACATGATGTTGACAGAGCAGACCACGGTGCTGGTGGGGGCGTTGCCGGTGCAGGGGCTGAAGGACCATCTTCGCCTGGGTAGCGGGTTTACCGACGACGGCATGCAGAATGGGTTGATCGAAAGCTATTTGCGCAGCGCGATTGCCGCGATCGAGGGGCGGATCGGCAAGGTTCTGATTGCGCGGCGGTTTTTGTTGCAGCTTGAGGACTGGCGGTCATCGAGCGAGCAGGCATTGCCGGTGGCACCGGTGAGTGGGGTGGTGTCGGTGACGCTGCGGGATGTGGCGGGGGTGCCGACAGTGGTGGCGGCAAGCCGCTACAAGCTGGTCCCGGATACGCACCGGCCAAAACTGGTGGCAGCCGGAATTTTGCTGCCTTTGGTGCCGACGGATGGGTCAGTGGAGGTGGTGTTTGACGCGGGCTTTGGCGCGGTCTGGTCGGCGGTGCCTGCGGATCTGGCGCAGGCGGTGATCCTGCTTGCGGCGGAGTTTTATGAGCAGCGCCACGATTCCGCGCTGCGGACCTCGGGGTTGCCGTTCACGGTGCAGGCGCTGATCGAGCGGTGGCGCACGGTGCGGGTGCTGGGCGGGGGTGGGGCATGAGGGGCATCAGGCTTGACCGCGCGCTGGTGCTGGAACAGCCGCAGCGCGTGGCGGACGGGGCGGGAGGGTTCGTGCTCAGTTGGGCCGCCTTGGGCACTTTGTGGGGCGAACTGACCCCCGGCACTGGGCGCGAGGCTGCGGGCGAGGAGTTTCTGGAGGCGAGCGTGCCCTACCGGATCACGGTGCGGGCAGTACCTGTGGGCGCGCCGTCGCGGCCGAAACCCGAGCAGCGGCTGCGCGACTGCACCAGGATTTTCACCATTCTGGCGGTGGCCGAGCGCGATGTGCGTGGGCAGTACCTGATCTGTTTCGCGCGGGAGGAGGTTCCGGCATGAGTTATGCAGCAGCAGCGGCGTTGCAATCGGCGATATTCGCGCGGCTTGCGGGGTATCCGGCATTGGCGGGGGTGAGCATTCTGGATCAGGTGCCACCCGGCACCACGCCCGCCAGTTTCGTGCTGATCGGGCCGGAAGTGGCGGTGGATCAGTCGGATAAAAGCGGCGGCGGCGCGGAACATCGTTTTGATATCAGTGTGGTGAGCGACGCTGCGGGGTTCCTGAGCGTCAAAACCATCGCGGCTGCGGTATCGGGCGCGCTGGTGAATGCCAACCTGACCTTGAGCACGGGGCGGCTGGTGTCGCTGTTCTTTCAGCGGGCGGTGGCGCGGCGGCTGAAAGAGGGCGAGACGCGGCGGATTGATCTGACCTTTCGCGCCCGCGTTGAGATTTAGAGCCGCGTTCGCGGTTTTCAGAGCCATGGCCTGCGGGGCCGGGGCGGCAGCAACCAAACCAAACGGAGATGTGAAATGGCTGTGCAGAATGGCAAAGACCTGCTGATCAAGGTGGATCTGGTAGGGGATGGGCAGTTTGTGACGCTGGCGGGGCTGCGCGCCACGCGGATCGCGTTCAACGCGGAGACCGTGGATGTGACCAGCCTGGAAAGCACCGGTGGGTGGCGGGAACTGCTGGCGGGGGCGGGGGTGAAAACCGCGTCGATCTCGGGCTCGGGGGTGTTTCGGGATGCCAATACGGACGAGCGGGCGCGGCAGATCTTCTTTGATTCCGAGATGCCGGATTTTCAGGTGGTGGTGCCCAGTTTCGGCGTGATCGAAGGGCCGTTCCAGATCACCTCGATTGATTACGCGGGCAGCCATAATGGCGAGGCGACCTATGAGATGTCGATGGCCTCGGCGGGCGCTTTGACTTTCACGGCGCTTTGATGGCGAACCCATATGCAGGCGAGGTGGCCATTGTGCTGGACGGGCGGGCGCATGCAGCAAAGCTGACGCTGGGGGCGCTGGCCGAGCTGGAGGTGGCGCTGGAGGTGGGCTCGCTGATCGAGTTGGTCGAGCGGTTCGAGGCGCGGCGGTTTACCACACGCGATGTGCTGGCGCTGATTGTGGCGGGTTTGCGGGGCGGCGGCTGGCAGGGGACGGCGGGCGATCTGCGGACGGTGCAGATCGGCGGCGGCCCGATCGAGGCGGCGCGGGCGGCGGCGGAGTTGCTGGCGCGGGCGTTCGGCAGCCCGGGCGAGGCATGAGCGGCATTGATTGGCCGGGAATCGATTGGCCGGGCTTGATGCGGGCGGGTCTTGGGCGGCCGGGGTTGGGCGGATTGGGCCTGACCCCGGAGGTATTCTGGCGCCTGACGCCGGGTGAGTTGCGGATCATGCTGGGGACGGAAAGCGCGCTGGCGCCGCTTTCGCGGCAACGGTTGGAAGAACTGGCGGCGGCGTTTCCGGATTTCAAGGAGAGGGATATCTGATGGCTGAGATCGAAGAGCTGCAGGACCAGATCACGGCGCTTGAGGCGACGATGGGGACGGCGGCGGGAATGGCCGCGGCGTTTGACGGTGAACTGGGGCGGATGCGGGAGAGTCTGGTTTTCACCGGGCGCGAGGTTGGGGTGCTTTCCAGCGGCATCGGTGGCGGTTTGCGGCGGGCGTTCGATGGCGTGGTGTTTGACGGGCTGAAGCTGTCGGACGCGCTGAAAGGCATCGGCACCAGCCTGACCAACACGGTTTACGGTATTGCGGTAAAGCCGGTGCAAAACGCGCTTGGCGGGGCTTTGGCCAATGGGTTGAGCGGGTTGCTGGGCGGGCTGTTGCCGTTCGTGAAGGGCGGCAGTTTCTCGCAGGGCCGGGTGATGCCGTTTGCGATGGGGGGCGTGGTGTCGCAGCCGACGTCTTTTGCGATGCGCGGCGGGCGTGGATTGATGGGCGAGGCGGGGCCGGAGGCGATCATGCCGCTGGCGCGCGGCCCGGATGGCCGTCTGGGGGTGCAGGCGGGCGGCGGTGGGCGGCCGGTGACGGTGGTGATGAACATCACCACCCCCGATGTGCAGGGATTTCAGCGCAGCCAAAGCCAGATTGCGGCGCAAGCATCGCGGATGCTGGCGCAGGGCCAAAGAAACCGGTGAGGACATAGGCATGAAGTTTCACGAGATCAGGTTCCCGACCAACTTGAGTTTTGGCTCGCTTGGCGGGCCGGAGCGGTTGACCGATGTGGTCACGCTGGTGAACGGGTTTGAAGAGCGCAACACCCCCTGGGAGCATTCGCGCCGCCGCTATGATGCCGGGATCGGCATGCGCAGCCTTGATGACGTGGGCGCAATGATCGCGTTTTTCGAGGCGCGGCGCGGGCAGTTGCACGGGTTTCGCTGGAAAGACTGGTCGGATTTCAAGTCGTGCCGCCCTTCGCATCTGACCGATCATCAGGATCAGCGCATCGGGTTTGGCGACGGGATCACCAAGGCTTTCAAGCTGACTAAGCTTTATACCTCGGGGGGCGAAGACTATGTGCGCCCGATCGTAAAGCCGGTGGTTGGCACGGTGAAGATGGCATTGGCAAAGGAGCCCCGGCTTGAGGGGCAGGATTTTGCGGTGGATTTTACCACCGGCATCGTGACCTTCACCGACGCGCCGGACATTGATGTTCTGATTACCGCCGGGTTCGAGTTTGACGTGCCGGTTCGGTTCGACACCAACCGCATCCAAACCTCGGTGGCCTCGTTCAAGGCTGGCGAGATACCGAACGTGCCGATCCTTGAGGTGCGGTTGTGAGTGCGGCACAGGATGGGCTGATCGATCACCTCGGCACCGGTGTTACCACCGTCTGCCGGGTTTGGTCGGTCAAGCGAACCGACGGCGCTACCTTTGGGTTTACCGATCACGATCTGGACCTCGGTTTCGACGGGCTGGTGTTCAAAGCCAGCACCGGCATGACGGCACGCGGGTTTCAGCAGACAACCGGGCTTTCGGTTGACAACTCGGAAGCGGTTGGCGGTTTTTCGGATGATGCGATCACCGAGGCTGATCTTCGGGCAGGGCGGTTTGATGCGGCGGAAGTCCGCTCGTGGTTGGTCAACTGGCGGGATGTTGAGCAGCGGATAGAGCAATTCAGCGGCAATTTTGGTGAAATTTCGTATTCAGGAGGCAAGTTCAAAGCGGAACTTCGCGGCCTGTCTGACCGGCTTAACCAGCTGCAAGGCCGGGTTTACCAATCGACCTGCTCAGCCGTTCTGGGCGATACCAAATGCCGGTTTGATCTGACGTTGCCCGGCTTCCGTGCGGATGCCGAAATCAGATCATTCGGCGCGTTGGGGCAAATGCAGTTTTCCGGCCTGCCGCCTTTGGTTGATCGGTGGTTCGAGCGAGGCAAATTGGTGGTGTTGACGGGTTTGGCGAAGAATCTGGTTGGTGTTATCCGGACGGATCGGGTGACGCCTGCTGGCCGTGACATCGACCTTTGGCTGGATTTGGGCGCGAAGGTGGCGGTGGGCGATCTGATACGATTGGAAGCGGGGTGCGACCGGCAAGCGCTTACCTGCCGGGGTAAATTCTCTAACTTTCTGAACTTCCGGGGTTTTCCAAGCATCCCTGGCGATGACTGGCTTTCATCCTATCCGGTTTCCTACAGGCCAAATGATGGGGGAAGTCTGGGATGACCGCAGAACTCAATCGATATGTGGCGGCAGCGCGGGGGTGGCTGGGTACACCGTATCTGCATCAGGCGAGCGTTCGCGGTGCGGGAACGGATTGCCTGGGCCTCCTGCGCGGTTTGTGGCGCGAATGCATCGGCGCAGAGCCCGAGTTTGTACCCCCATATTCGCCCGACTGGTCCGAGCCGACGGGGCGTGAAGATCTGGCCGGAGCCGCAGACCGATGGCTGATCCGTAAAGGCGCGGATGACGAAGCGGAGGGTGACGTGCTGCTGTTCCGGATGCGCCCGAATACGGTCGCCAAGCACATCGGAATTGCCGCGAATGTAGGTGAGCATCCGACATTCATCCATGCCTACACCGGGCACGGTGTGATCGAGAATACCCTTTCCGCTCCGTGGCGGCGCAAGATTGTGGCCCGGTACAGTTTCCCTGAAGGAGCAATATAAATGGCCACCCTTTTATTGTCCGCAGCCGGTGCTGCTATTGGTTCGGGATTTGGCGGCACCGTGCTGGGGCTCTCCGGGGCTGTGATCGGACGCGCTGTTGGCGCAACCTTGGGACGTACGATTGATCAGAGGATTCTGGGCGGCGGATCGGATGCAGTTGAAGTTGGCCGGGTTGACCGGTTCCGGTTGATGGGGGCAAGCGAAGGTGCTGCAATTCCACGAGTTTGGGGCAGGGTGCGGATTGCCGGGCAAGTTATTTGGGCGACCCGGTTTCAGGAACACTTCACGCAATCAGGCGGAAAAGGTGCGCCACAACCGCGCACGCAGAAATATTACTATTCTGTCAGCCTCGCTATAGCACTGTGCGAGGGCGCTATTTCGCGTGTGGGTCGGATTTGGGCGGATGGGAACGAGATACCACCAGGAAGCCTGGATATCCGTGTGTATAAAGGCACGGAGGATCAGCTGCCCGATCCTAAAATGCAGGCGGTAGAAGGCGCAGGTCTGGTGCCGGCTTATCGGGGGCTTGCGTATATTGTGATCGAAGACCTCGATCTTTCGGCCTATGGAAATCGGGTTCCGCAGTTTTCGTTTGAAGTTATCCGCCCCGCGCAGGGCAGCCAGGCCGCCTTGCAGCCCGATATGTCAAAGACAATCAAGGGCGTATGTCTGATACCCGGAACGGGTGAATACGCATTGGCGACGACGGCAGTGCATTACAACCTTGGCCTTGGGATGAACCGGTCTGCCAATGTGAACTCCAGCTCGGGAAAGACAGATTTCACAACTTCATTCGAGCAATTGCAGGAAGAACTTCCTGGTTGCAACACTGTTTCAATAGTCGTGTCATGGTTCGGCAATGATCTGCGTTGTGCCAACTGTCAGATAAAGCCAAAAGTGGAACAGACAATTAGCGACGGCATTGGTATGCCATGGCAGGTCAGCGGGATAACACGCAGTGAGGCAAGTGTGGTACCGATACTGGCGGGGCGCTCGGTTTATGGTGGATCGCCCGCAGATCAGGCAGTGATCGAAGCAATCCGGGCAATCCAGGGCGCCGGAAAGAAAGTAACCTTCTACCCATTTATACTGATGGAACAGTTGGAGGGAAACGCGCTCCCTAATCCCTGGGATGCGGCAACTGTGCAGCCTGCACTGCCTTGGCGCGGGCGAATTACCTTGGACAAAGCGCCAGGACAACCCGGGACAGTGGATCGCACTACCGCCGCCGCAACACAGGTTGATCAGTTTTTCGGGCAAGCACAACCAGTTCACTTTCAAGACTCTGACGGCACGATCACCTACTCCGGCCCTCTTGAGTGGAGCTATCGTAGGTTCATACTGCACTATGCAAAAATCTGCGCAATGGCAGGTGCCGTTGATACGTTCTGCATCGGCTCTGAGATGCGCTCGCTTACCCAAATCCGGGGCCTTGATGACAGCTTTCCAACCGTAACAAAACTGCGTCAGTTGGCAGCGGACGTCCGACTGATACTTGGTCCACTTGTTAAAATAAGCTATGCTGCGGATTGGTCAGAGTATTTTGGGTATCACATCGGGAACAGTGTATACTTTCACTTAGATGAACTTTGGGCTGATCCTGAAATCAGCTTCGTTGGAATAGACAACTATATGCCTGTGTCAGACTGGCGCGATGGTGAACATCATGCCGACGCAATTTGGGGCGATGCCCACAATGTTGACTATATTCGTGCGAATATCTCTGGAGGGGAAGGCTATGATTGGTATTATGATAGCCCCGAAAGTGAGGTTCTTCAAATCCGCAAGCCGATAATTGATAGCGAATATTCGGAACCATGGGTTTTCCGATACAAGGACTTTGCTGGATGGTGGGGGAATACACACTATAATCGAATTGATGGTGTCAGGTCTTCGATGAGTACTTCATGGGTGCCCGAGTCGAAACCTTTCAGATTTACAGAGTATGGATGCGCTGCTGTCGACAAGGCGACAAATGAGCCTAACAGGTTTGTCGACGTGAAATCCTCAGAATCTGGGTTGCCGAAATTTTCAAACGGTCAAAGAGATGATGCAATCCAAATTTGCTACTACCAAGCTCAGGCGAGTTTCTGGTCCTCTCCCGAAAACAATCCGCAGTCTTACACTTACAATTCAAAAATGATTGACTTCGACAACTCCTCAGCATGGGCCTGGGACTCTCGACCCTATCCGGATTTTCCAGGAAACACGAGTCTTTGGAGCGATGGTGATAATTACAACAAGGGACATTGGATAAATGGACGCTGTTCAAACCAGAGTGTTGCGTCGGTTCTGAGCGAAATTTGCGAGTATTCCGGCTTGAACGCAGTTGATACTGGCATGGCTTATGGTGTTATCCGAGGTTTCACTGTTCAAGAAGTTGTATCGGCGCGTTCCGCTCTGCAGCCGATATTATTGGCGGTCGGTATTGACTCAGTAGAGAAGAAGTCACAGCTTTTCTTCAAGAGCCGGAATGGACGTGATCCGATTGAAATTGATGTGGAACAGCTTGCGATTTCGCCGGAAATAGATGGCTACCTTGAAACGAACCGGACTTCGCATGTTGAAACGCCAAGAAAGATTCGTATCGTTTTTACCGAGGCTGAGCGCGATTTCTCCCTGCAGAGCGCAGAATCGTCTTTTCCGGACACCACTAGCGATTTTGTGGCACAGACTGATTTACCACTTGTTCTGACACATTCTGAAGGGATTTCGATTGTTGAGCGCTGGCTATCAGAGGTCCGAGCAACGAAGAATGAAATTCGATTTGCAGTTCCGCGTTCGATGATCGCTTTGGATGCTGGAGACGTGATAAACATTGGTGACAGCAAATTTCGAATTGATCGTATCGAGCGGTTTGATTCCCAGATAGTTGATGCGGTAATGATTCACCCAAACTACTACGAAGTTCGTGAGAGTGCCGTATCTAAACGAGAATGGACGAATTATCTTGCTACCGTACCAGTATTCCATCAATTTCTTGATTTGCCACTACTACCGGGAATTGAAAGCCCGTATGCTCCACACATTGCCGTTGGTTCCGTTCCTTGGATGGGGTCTGTGGGCGTCTGGAGTTCGGTAGGTGAGGAGAACTTTAGTTTGAACACAATATTGAGTTCTCCTTCAATAATTGGTATCACAGAAAATGAACTTCTGGCAACTTCTTCTGGGCAGTGGGATCGTGGAGCCGCGTTAAGAGTTAAGATTAACTTTGGCTCTTTCTCATCCGTTGGTTTGGAAGAAGTTCTGTCTGGTTCAAATGTTGTAGCGATTGGTGACGGAACATCAGAATTCTGGGAAGTTTTTCAATTCCAGCAAGCTGATCTACTATCGCCCGGAGTTTTCGATATTTCGACTAGACTGCGCGGTCAACTTGGGACGGATGGCGTAATGCCGCAGTCTTGGCCAAGTGGGAGTACAATAGTATTGTTGAATTCTGATGTTGTCCAGATCAGCCTGCTTGAATCAGCGCGTGGTTTGACTCGTAATTACCAGATTTTGCCGCTTTCGAATTCTGAAATTTTGCCTTCGCCTGTCGAAGCGAAGGCATTCAACGGTATTGGTCTTAGGCCTTATAGCGTTTCCCACTTGAAGGTTGCGAAGAACGCTTCGGGAAACCTCCATTTTGAATGGATAAGACGAACGAGGGTCGATGGTGACAGTTGGATTTCGAATGAAGTTCCCTTAGCTGAAGAAAGCGAATCATATATTATTAGACTGATGCAGAACAGTATCTTTATAAGAGAAGAAATTACTTTGATTTCGGCTTGGGAGTATAGCTTAAGTATGCAGGTTGCAGATGGGTATCTTGGACTACTCGTGTTGGAAGTAGCTCAGGTATCTCAGTTATTTGATCGAGGCCCTTTTAAGTCGATAGAGTTTGAGATCTGAATTTACGATCGTTCTCGTTGTTATAATATTTGGGTCAGGGCCCATAAATTTGCTTTACGACAGGGACGCCACGTAATTCACTTTCCCAAAAATTGGAGGTATCGTGAGCGCAGCTTTTTGGTTGAATGAGGCGCAGCTTTCGCGTCTGAAACCTTACTTTCCGAAGTCAGGAGGGAAGCTCCGGGTGGATGACCGGAAGGTCTGAGCGAAATAATATACATACAGCGCAATAGGTTGATGTGGAAAGATGCACCGGTTGACTACAGCCCACCGAAGACCCTTTATAATTGCTGGAAACGCTGGAGCCGGATGGGCGTATTCGCCACGATCATGACCGAACTCGTCGCTGAGGTGCAGCAGATCGAGCTGGTGAAACTACATATCAAGGATAAGACAGCCGTCGGAAAACCGCCGGGCCAGTCCAAGGCCGCGACTTTAGACATGCTGTGACCTGCCCCCCGGAAACGCCCTCACTTTAATGTAGAGTCTGCCGAACCCTGAAGGAGCAGACGCATGCGAAAGAGCCGTTTCACCGAGACGCAGATCATCGGGATGATCAAGGAGACAGGGACGACGTATACGTCGACGGGCTGACTGTGGCCGAGGTGTGCTGCAAGCACGGCATCCGTTGGCCGACAGGCGAATGCGCAGCAATCGCCGATAGGCAGCGCCGCGAGTTTTTACAAGCTGAAGGCCAAATATGGCGGGATGGACGTGTCGGATGCCCGCCGCCTTGAACAGCTTGAGGAGGAG
>JANNAV010000281.1:0-33063 GCA_031384695.1 Paracoccaceae bacterium | reverse complement strand
CTACATGCCCGCTCTCGTCGCGATGCGCTTCAACCCGGACCTCAAGGCGAAGTATCAAGCCCTCCGAAACGCCGGAAAACCCGCCAAAGTCGCCATCACCGCCCTGATGCGAAAACTCATCGAACTGGCAAACACACTGGTCAAAGCCAATCGACTTTGGCAGCCAAAAGGGGCTTGATCAAGACGGATACTCTAATCCAGCCGCACCAGCATAGCGTGGTCCGCCAGCTGCATGCCAAAGCCGGGCGCATCGCCCAACCGAAGCTTGCCGTTCTGCGGCAGTTGTTCGCCTTCAAACAAGGTTCCGAACACCGGCTGAATGGTTTTTCCGTCCGGGCTGGCCGCCACATATTCGCAAAAGGCGGGGCCGGTCTGGCTGGCGATGAAGTGATAGGAATACGGCCCGCTGCCATGCGGCACAACCGGCAGATCATAGGCCGAGGCATGGGCCGCAATGCGCAGCAACTCGGTCAGCCCGCCCACCCACATCACATCGGGCTGCACAATATCAAGGGTGCGCTCTTCGATCAGACGGCGAAAGCCATAGCGGGTGTATTCATGCTCGCCGGTTGTCCATTTCAACTGCGGATGCGCCTGTTTGATCTGGCGGTAGCCTTCAACATCTTCGGGCGACAGAACTTCTTCCCACCAGTAGATATCAAGCGGTTTGCAGACCTCGGCCAGACGGATGGCATAGGCCACGTTCAGCGACATGTAGCAATCCACCATCAGTGGAAAACCGGGGCCAACGGCGGCGCGCTGGGCTGTCAGGAACGCGAGGTTCCGCCTCAGCCCGTCCTCGCCATCGAACGGCCCTTCGGGCAGCGGCACCTTCGCCCCCCAAAACCCCAGCGCCTTGATAGCGGCGGCATCCGGCCCGGTGCAGTAAAAGCTGATCTCGTCGCGCGCGCGGCCGCCGATCAGGTTGTAAACCGGCTCGTCCCGCAGTTTGCCAAGCAGATCCCAAAGCGCCAGATCAACCGCCGAGATTGCCATGATCGGCAGCCCCTTGCGGCCGTAAGGCAGCGAGGCGCGGTAAAGCTGATCCCAGATCTGATTGGTGTTGCGCGCATCCTGCCCCAGCAGGAACCGGCTGAAATGCTGGCGCACCAGCCAGGCCGCGGGCATGCCGCCGCTGCCCGCCGCCACCCCGACAGTGCCATCTTCCGCCTCGATCTCGACCACCAGCGTGCCCAGCACGCCGATGCCCCAACTGGAGCGTTTGTCGCGGTATCCGGGATGCCCCGACATCGGATTGCTGATCAGACTGTCCACCAGCCAGTGCTGCGCCGTGCCGGGCTTGAAATAGGTGCCGCCGCCCGCATCGGGCCTTAACGTATAGACGCGGATATCCTTGATGCCAAACCTGTTCATGCCTGAAAAAACACCCGTTTCAGCGGAATTTGCACCGGGATATTGTCGGCATCGGTGGCCATGATATCGGCCATATGCGCCCACCAGCGTTGCACGATCGCAAGATCGGGCAGGCTGTCCATCGTATGGGTGTCGTTGCGGGTGAGAATGCCGAACAGATGGTTCGCCTCGGCGTCCAGCCAGATCGAATAATCCGATATTCCCGCATCGGCCAGCGCCTGCGAAAGTTCGGGAAAAATCGCGTCATGCCGTTTGCGGTATTCGGCGGCTTGTCCGGGGAAAAGGTTCATGCGGAAGGCGATCTGTTCGGGCAACTCACCCCTCCTTCTGATAGGGCGCCGCAGTGGTCATCGCGGCCACCGTGGTATCGCGCACATGTTCAAGGTGGCGCCTGCCTGCCGCCACGGCCGCCGCAGGATCGCCCGCCGCGATGGCTTTGGCGACAGCGATATGCTGATCCACGCTTTTCGGGATCACCCCCGGAAAGCCGCTGGCCACCCGGCGGACATCAAGCGCGATGTCATAAAGCCCCTGCGCCAAAGCCGCCAGAAAGCGGTTGCCCGATGCATCGTTCAGCGCTTGATGAAACTCGGTATCCAGCAGGCGGAACGCCACCGGATCATCGTGAAACGCGTGGCCATCCACCGCATGCTGCATGATCCGCTGCCGCTGTTCCGGCGTTGCACGCAGGGCCGCAAGCCGGATCAGTTCAAGATCCACGATGGTGCGCGCCTCGAAATGCTCGTCCACATCATAGTCGTCCACGCTCAGCATCACGTTGAAGGGTGCCACCAGCCGCGACGGCGACAGATCGGTCACCATATAGCGACCGCCTTGCCGGCTTTCCAACACCCCCATCAGCGTCAGCGCCTTCAACGCCTCACGCAGCGGCGGACGCGAGATGCCAAAGGCGATGCCCATCTGCTGTTCGGTGGGCAGGCGGTCGCCGGATTTCAGGTTGCCGGATTTGATCATCGCCAGGATGCGGTTGGCCACCTGTTCCGAGATCGGACGGCGCGGTGCCACCGGCGCGCCCAGATCAGATTTTGGCACCGGGCGCCGCTCGGCCTCGACCAGTTCCGAAAACGCATCGGACCGGATATCGCCGGCGGTGTCGGCTGCGGTGTCGGCTGCGGTTTCGGAGGGTTCGGCAGGCTTGTTCACGCGGGCATCCTCACAGGCCAAGCCGGTAAAAGCTGTTGGCGTTGTCGCGGTAGATCATCCGCGTCTCGGCGTGGCTTAACCCGAGATCGGCAAAAGCCCGGTCCAGCACGTCAACCCAGCGCGTCAGCGTAGTGGCGGCAAGGCAGATCGGATAATCGCCCGCATAGATCACCCGCTCCGGGCCAAAAGCCTCCAGCGTCGCCTGAATATAGGGGCGTAGATCGGCCTCGGTCCAGTTTTCATGATCGGCGGTCACCGGCAGGTCAGACAGTTTTATCCACAGATTCTTATACTTGGCCAATGCCCGCATATCGTCGCGGTACTGCGCGAGGGCGCCCTGCCTGATGCCCGGTTTGCCGCAATGGTCTAGGATCAGCGGACAGGATACGCGCGGCACGAATGCGCGCACGATGTCCATCTGGGTATAATGAACGTTGATATCAAAGCTCCAGCCAAAGTCGTTCAGCAGGTTGACGCCTGCCACGAAACCATCCGCAAGCGTCAGGGCCCGGGGATCGGCATCAAACTCCATGATCCGGCGGATGCCTTTGACGGTGGGGTGATGGTCGCGCATCTGTTCCAGCAGCGGCCGCACTTTTTCACCCCATTCCACCGGCGCCATCGCCACAATGCCGCGGATACGGGGATCACGCTTTGCCTCGTCCTCGACGAACTCGATCTCCTCGATATATTGCCCGCCGCCCTCCCAGAAATCGCAATAGCATTCCAGAAAAACCATCGCCTCGATGTCCAGATCCCCGCAATCGCGTTGATAATCCTCGATGTGATAGGGGTGGCCGTAAAGCGGATGGCCCTCGAACGCCGCGTAGTTCAGGCGGGTCTGGTCCCAGACATGCAGATGGGCGTCGATGATGGGAAAAGCGGGCATGGCGGCCTCAGCGGGTTAGCTTGAAATTGACATCAGGGGTTTTCAGGGTCAGGCCGAAACCGGGCTTGTCGTCGGCAAGATTTACATAGCCGTTTTCGGCCACAGGCTCGCCGTCAAAGATGTACCAGAACAACTCATTGCCCACTTCAACCGGAACCTTGGGAAAGTACTCGGCAATCGGGGCGCCGTAACTTGACATGGTGATATGATAGTTATGCATCTGCCCCGCATGCGGGATCACCAGCACGTCATACGCCTCGCACAGATCGGCGATCTTCTTGGCCGCCGTGATACCGCCCACCCGGTTCACATCATACTGCGCAATGTCGAACGCTTTCAGATCAAGCGCCTGCCGGAAACCGGGCAGGGTGTATTCGTGTTCCCCGCCCGAGATCGACACAAGGTTCATCGCGCGCACCTCGGCATAGCCGTTCAGATCGTCCGCGATCACCGGCTCTTCCACCCAGCGCAGGTTGAACGGCACCAGCATCCGCAGCATCCGTTTGGCATATTCCAGGTTCCAGCCCATATAGGCGTCGGCCATGATATCCACGCTGTCGCCCACCGCCTCGCGCGTGGTGCGCACCAGATCGACGTTGCGGTGCAGCCCCGCCAGCCCATCCTTCGGCCCCCAGCCAAACCGGATCTTCACCGATTTGAAACCCTGTTCAGCATAGGCCCTGGCCTCGGCATAAAGCGTGTCCAGCGGCTGCGAGTACAGGCGGCTGGCATAGACCTCGATCTTGGGTTTGGTGCGCCCGCCCAGCAGTTTGAACACCGGCTGGTTCAGAATTTTGCCCTTGGCATCCCAGATCGCCAGATCAACCGCAGAGATCGCCACCATGCCGATGCCCTTGCGGCCAAAGGGCAGGGTGCGGCGGTACATGGATTGCCAGATGTATTCACTGTCCATCGGGTCGGTGCCGATCAGCAGCGGTTTCAGATAGGTGTCGATGGTCGCCTTGGTGGCATGCGGGGCCAGCGCCGCGTTGCCGATGCCGATGGTGCCATCATCGCATTCGATCTCGACCACCAGCCAGCCCAGAAACCGGAATCCCGAGATCGAGCCGGTGACATCCGACACAAGGTCGCTGGCGGTGGTGCAGAAATGCGGCGGCATGGGTGCGACATCGCCGACCCATTCGTAAATCGTGGTGCGAACATCGGTGATGCGGGTCAAAGGGGTTCTCCGGTGGACAGGGGGCCAAGATCGCGGGCCAGACGCGCGGCCCAGGCAAGCCCGTGGGGGGTTGGGGTATCCGACGGCAGGCGCGCGGCGCTTGGCGCGATGCCCAGCCGCAATGCCGCAATCATTTTGCCATACAGCATCAGATGCGCCAGCCCCTGCATCGCAAAGGCAACCGACGGAAGCATGCGGCGATAAATCTCCTCGGCCAGCGCCTCGTCGCCGGCGCGCATCGCCTTTTCCACCGCAACCTGCAAATCGATGCTGTCCATTCCGGGGATCATCCCGGCCACCCCCGCGCGGTAGTTGTCGGTCAGTTCAAGCCCGGCGCGGCCGTTGAATACGATCATCTTCGGGCCCAGCTTTTCGATCAGCGTGCCCACGGCCACGGCACTGCTTTCGGCCTTGACCACGCAGACATTGGGATGTGCCGCCCTGAGAGCCATCAACTCTTCGGCGGTCAGGCCAACGCCCAGAAACTCCGGCGCGTTCTGGATGGCGATGGGGCAATCCACCGCCGCCGCCACCCGGCCAAAATACGCCACCAGCTGCGGGCCACTGATCGGCGGGCGGGGCGGTTGCAGGATAAGCCAGCTTGCCCCCGCCACCACCGCGAAGCGCGCCGACAAGATCATGTCATCCACATTGCCATCCGCCACCGTCACAGCCAGCGGCAAACGGCCGCGCAAATCCTGCGCCACCCATTCCACGATCTGCCGCTGTTCGGCCCGGCTCAGCTTGCCAACCTCGGTTCCCAGACCAAGCACCGCCACGCCTGCCGCCCCCACCGCCACCGCCGCCTCGATCTGCCGGGTGAAGGGCGCGCGCAGCACCGCCCCATCGGCGCCGAAGAATGCGTAGAGCATCGGATAGGTTCCACTGATTCTGGTCTGCACGGCAGCTTACCTTTGAAGATTGCGGGTCTTGGCACCTGTTCCCTGCAGGGACAGGTTCGGCGCAACTCTAAAACTTGTCAAACAAATCTTACCCTCTTGTCAAACTAATTTTTGTCTGACAGCTTGTGAAAGCGCGGCCTGCATCGCCGCCATGCTTTTCAGGGGGGAGACCTGCCAAGTGACGACGCCGCACGCGTCTCGCCGCTCTGTCGGCAAGACTTCACTCGCATTGCCGGTTTTCGGTTTTGGCGCCGCCCATCTGGGCGAGCTTTACAGCATGGTGCCCGAATCCCAGTCGCAGGCCACGCTGAATGCGGCATGGGATGCCGGGGTGCGCTATTTCGATACCGCACCGTGGTACGGCCGCGGGCTTTCCGAACACCGGCTGGGGGCGTTCCTGCGCGGCAAACCGCGTGGCGAATTTCAGGTGACCACCAAAGTGGGCCGCACCCTGCACCGCCCGAAGGATCCGGCAAGGTTTGACCGCGCGCCGTGGCTGGGCGGGCTGAATTTTGAAGTTTGGTTCGATTATTCCTATGACGGCATCATGCGGTCTTACGAACAGGCGCTGCAACGCATCGCCCTGGATACGGTGGACGCTTTGGTGATCCACGATCTGGATCCGGGCTTTCACGGCGACAAACAGGCAGAGTACGAGCGGCAGTTGTTCGACACCGGCATCAATGCCCTGCTGGAGTTGAAGAAATCCGGCGATATCAAGGCCTTTGGCATGGGCATCAACACCAACGAGGCGTTGGAACAGGTCGCGCCGCGCGTTGATCTTGATTTCTGTCTGGTGGCGATGCCCTATACCTTGCTGGATCAGACCAGCCTGCACCGGGGCATGGCCGCCCTGCAAAAGCGTGGCATATCGGCCATCATCGGCGCGCCGTTCGCTTCGGGCATTCTGGTGACGGGATCGGCGGGCCCGGCGCATTACGCCTATGGCAAGGCCTCGGCCGAAATTCAGGCCAGGGTGCGCGGGATGGAAGTGGTCTGTGCGGCGCATGCTGTGGCCCTGCCAGCGGCAGCGTTGCAGTTCCTGCTGGCGCATCCGGTTGTGGCCTCTGTCATCCCGGGGGCGGTGCGGCCTGCGGAGGTGTTGCAAAACCTCGCGGCATTGGCGCAACCGATCCCGCAAGGCTTTTGGGCCGATCTGCAGGCGCAGGGCTTGATTGCTGCGGATGCCCCCGTCCCCTCTGGCCAACCACAATGAGCGCCATAACCGGCCAGCCTGTGATCGCGGCGCGGGGCATTGCGAAGTCTTTTGCCACCATCGAAGTGCTGCGCGATGTTGATCTCGATCTGATGCCGGGCGAGATTCATGCCTTGCTGGGGGAAAACGGTGCCGGGAAATCCACCTTCGCCAAGATACTGGCCGGGGTTCACCGGCCCACGCGCGGCAGCCTGGCGCTGAACGGGGCTGCGGTTGAGGTGAGCAGCCCGATCGTGGCGCAAAAGCTGGGGATCACCCTGATCCATCAGGAGCCGATTTCGTTCCCCGATCTTTCAGTGGCGGAAAATCTGGTGCTGGGGCGGCAGGATGGCGGCTGGCTTGCGCGGGTGCCATGGGCCACGATGACCCAGGATGCGCGGCGGATGATGGATTTGCTGGGCGTGCGGATTGATGTGACCAAACCGATGCGCGGGCTGTCGATTGCCGATCAGCAGATGGTCGAGATCGCGCGGGCTCTGGCCTCGGACAGCCGCGTCATCATCATGGACGAACCAACTGCCCCCCTGACGCCAAAGGAAACCGAAACCCTGTTCGTGATCGCCCGGCGGCTGCGCGACGAGGGGCGCACCATCATCTTCATCAGCCACCGTCTGGAAGAGGTGCGCGCGCTGTGTGACAGGGTGACGGTGTTCCGCGATGGCAACAAGGTGGTCACTGACCTGATCGGCAATCTCAGCGATGCCGACATCATCCGCCACATGATCGGGCGGCCCCTGAAGGAGTACATGCACAAACAAGGCGTCGAGATCGGCGATGTGGCGTTGAAGGTCGAGGGGCTAAGCCTGCCGGGCGCCTTCACCAACATCAGTTTTGAGGTGCGCCGTGGCGAAATCGTGGGCCTTGGCGGGTTGGTGGGCGCGGGCCGCACCGATGTGGCGCGGGCGCTGTTCGGGGTGGCGCCTGCCACGTCGGGCCTTCTATCGGTGAACGGCCGTGCCGTCAGCATTGCCGAGCCGTCGCAGGCGATTGATCTGGGCCTTGCGTTTGTGCCCGAAGACCGTGCGGTTGCGGGCATTTTTCGGTCGCTGAGCGTGGAGCAGAACATCACGGCGGCGGTGCCGGGCAAAATCTCGCGGCTGGGCGTGATCCGGCGCGGTGTGGAGCGGGCGCTGGCCGAAGCTTCGGTGGCCAAGCTGAGTATCCGGCTGGCCTCGTTGCGTCAGCCGATCGGCGAATTGTCGGGCGGCAATCAGCAAAAGGCCATTCTGGCGCGCTGGCTGTTGACCGACCCGCAGGTGCTTATCCTCGACGAGCCGACGCGCGGCATTGATATCGGTGTGAAGGCCGAGTTTTACGACATGATCGGCGCGCTGGCCGCATCGGGCTGTGCCATCCTGCTGATCTCGTCCGAGTTGCCGGAACTTCTGGCGCTATGCGACCGGGTTCTGGTGATGTCGGAAGGGCGGCTGACGGCAAATCTGGCACGCGGCGCGGCCACGCAGGAAACCATCATGCAGGCCGCCGTCCCCCGCACGGGAGTTGCCGCATGAGCCTGCTGCGCAGCCTGCTGATCCGGCGCGAGGCCGGCATATTGGTGATGATCGTGTTGTTTTGCCTGTCCGTCGGTCTGGTGAAGCCGCAGTTCCTCAGCCTGAACAGCCTGCGCATCATCCTGCTTCTGGTGCCGCTTATCCTGATTGGCGCGATGGGGCAGATGCTGGTCATCGTGGCGCGGCATGTTGATCTGAGCATTGGCTCGATGCTTGGGCTTTCGGCAATGCTGACGGGGATGATGTTCAAGTTCTACCCGGAAATCTGGTGGCCGCTCGGGTTTCTGCTGGCGATCGGCACCGGCACGGTTCTGGGCCTGATCAACGGCATATTGGTAACCCTGTTCCGGCTTCCGGCCATCATCGTGACGCTGGGCACCCTGAACCTCTATCGCGGGCTGACCTATATCGTCTCGGACGCCAAACAGATCGACCGGCAGTTCGTGCCCTCGGCGCTGAAGGCGATGTCGCAGACCTCGCCACTGTTCGGCATTCCGTGGATCATCTTCATCAGCCTTGGCATCGCCCTGCTGACCTATCTTTTTGTGATGCACAGTCAGGTGGGCCGCCAGATTTTCGCGCTGGGCTCGAACCCGGTGGCGGCACCCTTGCGCGGCATCAATGTCACCAAAGTAACGCTGCTGGTGTTCGCGCTTTCGGGGGCGCTGTCTGGGTTGGCGGGGATCATGTACGCCAGCCGCTGGGGCTTTGTGAACCCGTCGAACACCGGGGCGGGGTTTGAATTTCAGGTGATCGCGGCGGTGGTGATAGGTGGGGTGTCGATCAACGGCGGCAGCGGCAGCGTGGCCGGTACGGTGTTGGGTGTGCTGCTGCTGGGCTGCGTTTCGGCGGCACTGCCGTTGCTGGGCATTCCCGGCACCACGCAGAATGCCATCTACGGGGCGGTGATCCTGATCGCCCTGCTGATCGACCGCACAGTGCGCCGGCAAGGTATCAAAAGCCTGTCGTCGAGGGTTGGCGCATGACCGGGGCCGCAAAACCAGTCGCCAACCTGTCGCGTGAGGCGGCGCCTGCGCGGCCCGGCTGGCACCTGCTGTTTTTCCGCCCGGAAACCATGACCTTGCTGTTGCTGGTGCTGGGCATGTTCGGTGCAAGCGCGCTGTCGCCCTATTTCCTTGATGCGGGCTATATCCTTGACAGCTTTGCCCTTTCGGCCGAATTCGCGATGGTGGCGCTGGTGTTGACCATGGTGATCATCGCGGGCGAGATTGATCTTTCGCCAGCCTCGAACATGGCGCTTTCGGCCTGCCTTTTCGCCTATGCGCAGCAGGCGGGGGTGCCGATGCCGCTGGCCATCCTGATCGGCATCACCTCGGGCTTGGTGATGGGGCTGATCAACGGGCTGATGGTGATCACGCTGCAATTGCCGTCGATCATCGTCACCATCGGCACCCTGACGCTCTATCGCGGGGTGGCACAGGTGATTGCCGGGGATAAATCCATCCGGGTGCCGGAATGGTTCATCGGCATCAACAAGCTGACGGTGCTGGGGATGCCCTCGACGGTGTTCATGTTCATCGGGCTGTCGGTGATCCTCGGGCTGGTGCTGGGCACCACGGTGTTCGGGCGGCAGATTTATCTGATCGGCACCAACGAGATCGCCGCCCGTCATGCGGGCATCCGCACCAGGCGCATCAAGATGATCCTGTTTCTGGCGATGGGTCTGGCAAGTTCGGTGGCGGGGTTGCTGACCGCCTCGCGCCTTGGCTCGGTGCGCTATGATCTGGGTTTGGGCGGCGAGTTGCAGATGGTGCTGATGGCGATGCTGGGGGGCACCTATATTTTCGGTGGCCGTGGCACCATTCTGGGCACGTTCCTTGCCGCCTGGCTGCTTGTGGTGGTGGCCACCGGCATGACTGTCGCCAATCTTTTGCCCGCCGTTCAACTGACCGTGCTGGGCCTGCTGCTGATCGTGTCGATCATCGCGACCAACGCCATCTATTCCCGGACCCAAAGGTGACGGGCACCCGCCGGTAGTCCGGCAAAATATCGACCGCCGGGTAACCGGCAACTTATCAACCGCCGGGTAGCCGGCACCCAACGAGGAGGACGTAACGTGAAGAAATCATTGCTTACCGGTCTGGCGCTTGGCCTGACCTTTGCCACCACGGTTGCCTTTGCCGAGCCGATCAAGATCGTCTATATCGGCAAAAACACCGGCAACCCCTATTTTGACAGCATCACCGGCGGCTTCAAGGATGCCTGCGCCGCCAAAGGCTGCGAGTTTGAATTCGTAGCCCCCGCAACCGCCGAGGCCACCTCGCAAATCCCGATCATCGAAGCGCAGATTCAGCGCGGCGTGAATGTGATCGGTATAGCCCCCAACAGCCCCGACGCGCTGAACGCGGTGCTGGACGATGCCACCGCCAAAGGCATTCTGGTGATCACCGTCAACGGCGATCTGGTGGGCAACGAAAGCCACCGCGCCGCCACCATCCTGCCGGTTGATTTCACCAAAACCGGCCCGAACCAGATCGAACTGATGGGGTCGATGATCGGCTACAAGGGCGAGATTGCCATCCTTTCGGCCACCACCGAGGCCCCCGACCAGAACACCTGGATTGCTGCCATGGTGGACACCCTGAACACCGACCCCAAGTACAAGGACATGAAGCTGGTGGCCACGGTTTACGGCGATGACCAGCCCGAGAAATCCACCACCGAAATGGAAGCCCTGCTTGCCAACTATCCCGATCTGGTCGGCGTGATCGCGCCAACCACCGTTGGCATTGCGGCGGCGGCACAAGTGGTGCAATCGCGCGGCATCGCCAGCACCGTGCATGTGACGGGCCTTGGCCTGCCCAGCGAAATGCGCGATTTCATCAAGGACGGCACGGTTTCGGCGTTCCAACTGTGGTCGCCCTATAACGAGGGTTGGCTGGCGGTGCATTTCGCGCTGGGCGTGCTGGACGGTTCTGTGAAGAACGAAGTGGGCGCAACCTTTGAAGTGCCGAACCTTGGCACCATCACCATCAACGAAAAGAACGCGATGAACACCCAGGCCGAACTGACCAAGTTCGATGCCAGCAACATCGACGATTTCGATTTCTGAACCCAACTGGCCGCAGGGGTGCCGCAGCGCGCGGTGCCCTTGCGGTTCTGCATTCAACAAGCCGTGAACAGGTGCCTTGCGATGAACAGCTATGATTTCGAAAACCGCGTTGCCATCATCACCGGCGCCGGGCAGGGCATCGGTCTGACGGTGGCCGAACTGATGCTGGCCAATGGCGGCGCGGTATCCATCTGGGACCGCGACCAAGGCTTGCTCGATGCGCTTGGCCTTAAATACGCGGCCAACGCCAGAGTTCAGTGCCTGAACGTCGATATCGGCAAACTGCCCTCGGTCGAGGCCGCAACCGATGGGGTGCTGAAACACTTTGGCAAGATCGACATTCTGATCAACAACGCCGCCATCGTCGGGCCCAATGCCACCACCTGGGAATACCCGCCCGAGGCCTTCATGGATGTGGTGCATATCGGCCTTGTCGGCACCTTTTTCGTCAGCCGCACCGTGGTGCCGCATATGATTGCGCAAAACTATGGGCGCATCGTCAATGTGGCTTCGGTGGCGGGCAAAGAGGGCAATCCGGGGGCGCCCGCCTATTCCTCGACCAAAGCCGGGGTGATCGCGCTGACCAAATCGCTTGGCAAGGAACTGGCCAAATACGACATCGCAGTGAATGCCGTAACACCTGCCGTCGCCAAAACCGCGATGGCGATGAGCCAGGATCCCGCTTTCCTGCAGATGATCCTGTCGAAGGTGCCGCGTGGCCGGATGTTGGAGCTGTCCGAGGCGGCGTCGATGATCTGCTTTCTGGCCACCGCCGAAAATTCCTTCACCACGGCAGCAGTGTTCGATCTTTCGGGCGGCCGCGCCACCTATTGAAGCGGCAAAGGCCGGGTTCCGGTTTACAGGCTGGCCGCGCCGCCGTACCATCGCCGGGATGAACCCGGAGGTTGCCATGCCCTTGCTGCTTGCCCCGCTTGTTCCCATAGCCCTGCGATTGGGCGCTGTTGCCGCTGCGGGCTTTGCCATCCGGCGTCTGGTCGCCGCCCGCATCCATCCCGGGCGCAGGGATCAGCGCTGTGAGGATGCGATGGATGATCTGGGCGAGGGCCTGACACGGCATTACCCGGCGCAGGCCACCGGCGCAAGCCAAAGCAACACCGGCCTGCGCCTCAGGCGCACCCTGCGCTGGGGCAAGACCGGCATCGAATTTGACGCCGCCCTGCTTGGCCGCTTTCGGATCAGGAAACTCTGATGCAGCTTTATCATTCCCCCACCACCCCCTTTGGCCGCAAAGTGATGGTGCTGATCCTCGAATCCGGCCTTGCGGCGCAAATCGAGGTGCTGGCGGCGACGGGTTCGCCGCTTGATCCGGGCTCGATGCCGGTTGACCGCAATCCGTTGGGCAAGATCCCGGCTTTGGTGCGCGATGATGGCATGGCGATCTACGACAGCCGGGTGATCTGCCGCTATCTGGATGCGCAATCGGGCGTCGGGCTTTATCCGGCGGAACCAAAGCTGTGGCAGACTCTGGTGCTTGAGGCTACCGCCGATGGCATTATCGAAGCCGCCCTGGCGATGGCCTATGAAGTGCGCATCCGCCCCGCCGACAAGCAGTTTCCCGATTGGATCGAAGGCCAGTGGCTGAAGGTTGCCCGCACGCTGGATGCGGTTGAAGCGGGCTGGATGCCGCATCTTTCGGGGCCTCTTGACATGGGACAGGTGGCGCTGGCCTGCGCGCTTGGCTATCTCGATTTCCGCCATGGCGCGCGGGATTGGCGGCAGGGGCGGCCAAACCTGTCGGCATGGTACGCAGGCTTTGCCGCCCGCCCGTCGATGCAGGCAACCGAACCGCCCGCAGCGTAAAGCAGACCCCGCACCACGAAAGGAAACCCCAGATGCGCCCGGCAACCGATGCCCTGATCGTGATCGACGTGCAGAACGATTTCTGCCCCGGCGGTGCTTTGGCCGTGGCGGGTGGCGATACCGTCATCCCCCAGATCAACGCGCTGATGGATGATTTCGCCGTGGTGGTGCTGACGCAGGACTGGCACCCCGCCAACCACTCTTCCTTTGCCGCCAATCATCCGGGGGCCGCACCCTATAGCACCGTGCAGATGCCCTATGGCCCGCAGGTTCTGTGGCCAACCCACTGCGTTCGGGGCACGCCGGGGGCCGCCTTGCACGCCGATTTACGCAATGATCCCGCGCAGTTGGTGATCCGCAAAGGCTTTCGCCCCGGCATCGACAGCTACTCCGCCTACTTCGAGAATGATCACCAGACCGCCACCGGGCTGGAGGGGTATCTGCGCGCGCGCGGGGTGGCGCGGGTCACGCTGGTGGGGCTGGCGACAGATTTCTGCGTGGCCTATTCGGCGATTGATGCCGCCCGCCTTGGCTTTGAAGCGGTGCTTCTGGCGGGCTATTGCCGGGCCATTGATCTTGAAGGCTCGCTGGCAGTGGCGAAAGCCGCCGCCGTCAGGGCCGGTGTGGCGTGGCAGGAGTGATGCCGCTCATCAGCCATTAATCGTTAGGCCCTAGTCTGCACCCGACAACAGGTTAGAGGGCCGTTTCGGGATGCCTGCCAAAATTGGCGAAATGCAAGATCAGTTCGCCACCCGCAACAGCCCCGACGGGCTGTTCCTGGCATATTGCCGGGGCCGCATCGCTGGTTTTGTGATGCGGCAAACGATGACGGTGGCGGGCTCGTTAACCATTGGCCTGCTGGGCGCGCCGATGCTTGGGGTGATCGCCCTCGGTCTTGCCCTCGCGGGCGAGGCGCTGGATTGCCTGACCCTGCGCCATATCCTGCGGTGCCACGCCACCACCGGCCTGCCCGAACCGGCCCGGGTCTGGGCACGGTTCAGTGCGGTTATTCAGGCCGCCAGCATCGCTGGCTGCGTGA
The DNA here is from genome assembly GCA_031384695.1 of Paracoccaceae bacterium. Taxonomy (GTDB): domain Bacteria; phylum Pseudomonadota; class Alphaproteobacteria; order Rhodobacterales; family Rhodobacteraceae; genus JANNAV01. The sequence continues at coordinate 18,894 of JANNAV010000281.1, read as the reverse complement.
TCCTGTGCTGGCGCTGGATCGACGTGCAGGAGGCGCGCTTTTTCGCTGCCGCCTTCCTGATGTCGGCCTATATCAATGCCGGGCTGGTGCGACGGCACTTTCTGGAAGGCGCACAGGCCCGGATGGCCGTTTTCGCGATGACCGGCACCGCGATGCTCAGCCTCGATATCGCCGTCCACATGCAGAACCGCGATTCGGGCGACTGGTTCTTCATGCTGGCCGTGGGCATCATGGGCTTTACCGCCTCGCTGTTCGTGGCCAATGTTGAAAAGGGCAAGGCCGAACGCCTGCGGTTCGAGCGGGCATTGCTGGCAGAGCAAAACGCGCTGGAACAGTCGCGTCAGGCCCTCGCCCAGGAAGGCCGCAAAGCCGAGCGTTTGGCCCTGATGGCGCGGCATGGCAACGATTCGGTGATTTTCACCTCGCCAAGTGGCCGGATCGAATGGGTGAACGAGGCGTTCACCACCCTGATGGGCTACAGCTATGACGAGGCGGTGGGCCAGTTTCCGGGTGATATCCTGAACGGCCCGGAAACCTCGGCGGCCGCGCTGGAAGCGCTGCACCGGGCGCAACATCTTGGCCAGACCTGCCGGGTGGAAATTCAGAACCGCACCAAATCCGGGCGGCTGTTGTGGATCGACATTTCGATGACCCCCATCCTGCGGCCTGACGGCACCCCGGAAGTGTTCATCGCGGTAGAGCGGGATATCACCGAAGCCAAGGCGCATGAGGCGGAACTGGCGCAAGCGCGGATCGCGGCAGAACTGGGCGCGCAGGCCAAATCGGCCTTCCTCGCCACCATGAGCCACGAAATCCGCACCCCGATGAACGGTGTGATCGGCGTGGCCGAACTGATGGCCGAAACCCGGCTAGACAAAACCCAGCGGCAATATGTCTCGACAATCATCGAATCCGGTCGCGCGCTTTTGGATATCATCAATGATGTGCTGGATCTGTCAAAACTGCAGGCCGGCAAGGCGGAAATGCCACAAGAGCAGTTCTCGATCGTCGATTGCATCGCGCGCTCGGTAAACCTGCTGCGGCCAACCGCGCAGAAAAAGGCCATCCTGCTGCTGGCCGATTTGCCAGGTGATCTGCCCGATCACCTTGGCGCGCCCGGGCGGTTGCGGCAGATATTGCTGAATTTGCTGGGCAATGCGGTGAAATTCACCCAGACCGGGCAGGTCGGCGTGTCGATGGCGCGCCGCCCCGAGGGTGCATGGGATGTGATCTCGATTGCCATCGCGGATACCGGCATCGGCATTCCGGCAGACCGGATCGGCATGGTGTTCGAAAGCTTTACCCAATCCGACAGTTCCATCACCCGACAATTCGGCGGCACCGGCCTTGGCCTGACCATCTCGCGGCTGTTGGCGCAGCAGATGGGCGGCGATATCGACGTAAGCTCGGTTCTGGGCGAGGGCTCGGTGTTCACGCTGACGATAAAACTGCCGCGCGTGGCCGCAGACCGCAAACCCGAGGGCAAGGTGTGCGCGGCACCCATCACCCGGCTGCGGTTGCTGGTCGCCGAAGACAACCGCACCAACATGATGATCGCGCGCAAGTTTCTGGAACGCTCGGTCGCCTCGATCAGCGAAGCGGTGGATGGGCAGGCGGCGATCGACCTCTATCGCGCCCACCCGCCCGATCTAGTGCTGATGGATGTTTCCATGCCGAAAGTGGACGGGCTGCAGGCAACCCGCCTGATCCGCCTGCACGAGGCGGCGGCGGGGTTGCCGCGCTGCCCGATCTTCGCGCTGACCGCCTATACCACGCTGGATCAGGAACGCGCCTGCCTTGACGCGGGCCTTGACGGCGTGCTGACCAAACCCCTGATCCGGGTTGAACTTTATGCGCTGCTGCAACGCGTGGCGGGCCAGTCAGGTTTTGACGCGTCCCCCCTGAATGCCGTACAAGTCGGGCCTAAGGGAGAGCCTGCATGGTCGACATTGCCTCGCGCGTCTGGAATCACAAATGGAAAATCGATCCGATCGTCCGGTCGCTGATCGATACTGATTTCTATAAACTATTGATGTGTCAATCTATTTTTAGAAACAAGCCCGACACAACGGTAACCTTCAGCCTGATCAACCGAACCAGATCGATCCGCCTGGCCGAGGTGATCGATGAGGGAGAGTTGCGCGAGCAACTGGATCATGTGCGCTCGCTCAGCCTGTCGCGCGGCGAAAGCACCTGGCTGCGCGGCAATACCTTTTACGGCAAGCGCCAGATGTTCCGGCCCGATTTCATGGAGTGGTTCGAAGGCCTGCGCCTGCCGCCCTATCATCTGGAGAAGCGCGACGGGCAGTTTGAATTAACCTTCGAAGGCCGCTGGCCCGAGGTGATGCTGTGGGAAATCCCGGCCCTCGCGGTCTTGATGGAACTGCGCAGCCGGGTGGTGCTGGAGCGTCTGGGCCGCTTTGAGATCGAGGTGCTTTATGCCCGCGCCATGACCAAACTTTGGGAAAAGATCACCCGGTTGCGCGCGATGGACGGGCTGCGGATTGCCGATTTCGGCACCCGACGGCGCCACTCCTTTCTGTGGCAGGACTGGGCGGTGCAGGCCATGATCGAAGGGCTGGAAGAGAAATTCGCCGGCACTTCGAACTGCCTGATCGCCATGCGGCGCGAAACCGCCGCAATCGGCACCAATGCGCATGAACTGCCGATGGTCTATTCGGCGCTGGCAAACTCGGATGCCGAACTGGCGCGGGCGCCCTATCAGGTGCTGGCCGACTGGCAGGACGAACATGACGGCAATCTGCGGATCATTCTGCCCGACACCTATGGCACCGACGGGTTTCTCGCGCATGCGCCCGATTGGCTGGCCGCGTGGACGGGTATCCGCATCGATTCCGGTGACCCCGCCGCAGGTGCCGAAATCGCCATCCGCTGGTGGCAGGCCCGCGGCGAAGACCCTGCGACCAAGCTGGTGATTTTTTCCGACGGTCTGGACGTGGAAAAGATCGTCGAGTTGCAGCGGCAATTTGCCGGGCGGGTCAAGGTTAGTTTCGGCTGGGGCACGATGTTGACCAATGATTTTCGTGGGCTGGCCGCCGACGACGCGCTGGCGCCGTTTTCACTGGTATGCAAAGCCGTCGCGGCCAATGGCCGCCCGACGGTGAAGCTGTCTGATAATCCCAACAAGGCGATGGGCCCGGCGGCCGAGATTGCCCGCTATAAACGGGTGTTCGGTGTGGGCCAACAGGTGCGGCAAGCGGTTGTCGTCTGACCTGCGCCGTGACTGTCGGCGCAGCTCAGGCAATCGTCTTTTCGGCCCACATCACCGCGCGCGCCAGATGGCTGCGATGGATCGGGTCGTTGGCTGCCAACCGTGGCGCAACCCAGCCAACCGATGCGCAGGCGCGCGCCAGTGTAAAGACGTCCACCTGCCCCGGCGTGACAGGTCTGGTTTCGGCATAGCCCGCGACCAAGGCATCGCGCATCTGGTCATAGGCCGGCTCGTAAACGCTTTGCACCAAAGCGGTGCCAAGATCATAAAGCCGAAAGCCCATGCCCGAATCGTCAAAGTCGATCAGCGATAGTGAACCACCATTCACTATAACATTCTCGCACAACACGTCGGCATGAATCGGCCCGAAATCCCCCAGCGACTGCGCAAGCCTGTTGCGCAGGAATACCCGCGCCGCGCGCAGCGTGGCCGCTTGCGACGGGGTGGCCAGCGGATGCTCCCAAAAGCGGCCCCAGAACGGCTGTTCGCCCAGCAGCCCCTCGATATCCCAGCGGGGCCGGGTAAAATCTGCTGGAAAAGCCAGTAGGTCCGTGGCCGAATGCACGGCTGCAAGCAGTTGCCCCAGCTTGCGATGGCGATCCAGCACCACAGGCAAGGGTGCGTCAAATGCCTTGCCGCCTTCGCCCAGCGGCGCGCCCTCCACCCAGGCGATTACCGAGGCAATGCCACCGCCCCGCAGCCGCACCAACAGATGGCCATCTTGCGCCGGCAGTGCCGCAGGCACCGCAACCCCCGCCGCCGCAAGCGCCGCGCACCACCAAAGCTCCGATCGGATGGTGGCCTCGCTTTGATACCCCGGCCGGTGCAGGCGCAGGGCGGCGCGGGCATCGGGCAAAGCAATCTCGAACACGGCGTTTTCGCGCTGAGTGATCAGGCGCACCAGACGCGCATTCCAATGCACCACGGCCTCGGCGGCCTCAATATGAATGCTCATTCGTAAATCATAACCGCCCCCGCGCCGGGTGTATCATTCTTCTTCCGCCACCTTGCCGCGCCCGGATTTCACATCGCCGCGCACCGCCTTGGCGTCAAGCCGCCGCCGCTGGCTGCCCAGGGTGGGCCGCGTGGCGATCCGGCGTTTTGGCGCGATCAGGGCTTCGCGGATCATTTCAGCCAACCGCTCCATCGCCAGTTCGCGGTTGCGCGCCTGACTGCGGGTTTCCTCGGCGCGGATCACGATGGCCCCTTCATTGGTCCAGCGCCGCCCGGCCAGGCGTTTCAGCCGGGTTTTCACCGGGCCTGACAAATGCGGGCTGCGCTCGGCTTCGAACCGCAGTTCGACGGCGGTTTCAACCTTGTTGACGTTTTGCCCGCCGGGCCCCGAGGACCGGGAAAAGTTTTCCGTCAGTTCCCAATCGGCGAGGGTGATTTGATCGTTGATTTTGAGCATGGCCGCACGATGGAAAAGGGGAACAAGAGAAAGGGTCGCCGGTGTGCGGCGACCCTTTCCGAGATCTAAGGAGATGGGCCAGTTAGGTCTAACCCAATCAGTGGTCTGTTTGTCCAGAGGGTTGCCCCTAGAAAACACCCCCCATGACTGTCCCGACACAAGTCTCCAATATCACTCTAGACACTGGATCACCTCCTTTCAAATGATTGCCGATATGCTGAGTCTGCCACATATTTTGTGCTTGTCAAAAGGTTTTACGCTACCTTTGCCGTCAGTTTTCCGACAATCGCGCGAAATGGCACAAGTGCCACAACCGCGAGGCCGATCTTGATGCCCCAGTCGGCAATCGCCAGCGATACCCAAAGCGGTGCCGCCGGGCCATGGCCAAGGATCGGCACCGGCTCGTAGGCCCAAGCGGGAGCATTGCCCGGTTCGATGAATGTCAGGCTGGCCGAAAAGGCGATGCTGAAAAACAGGACGGTGTCGAAACTGCACGACACCAGCGTCGAGATCAGCGGCGCGCGCCACCAACTGCCGGCCCGCAGCCGGTTGAAGATGCCGACATCGGTAAGCTGCGCCACCAGAAAAGCGGTGGCCGAGCCCAAAGCCACCCGCAAGGTGACAATCGGGCCGAACTCGCCGATGATCTGGGTGCCGATCAGTGAACAGATCAGGCCGGTGGCAAACCCGGCCAGAACCACCCGGCGGGCGGCGGTGGCGCCCTGCAAGCGGTTGGTCAGATCGGTTACCAGAAAGGCGAACGGATAAGTGAACGCCCCCCAGGTAAGCCAGGGTCCGGCCAGAAATTGCACAAGGATGTTCGAGGCCATAACAATGATGGCCATGGAAAGAATGCCAGGAAACAGGTGGCGCATGGGTGATCCGTTTTTGACAAGGTTGCGGAGACTTGCCCCTTCGCGGGGATAACTGCGCCTAATGCCGCAGCGGGCCAGTGTCAATCGGGCAGGCGATATTCGACAATCTCGGTGTTTTGCAGGAAGTTGAAATTGTCATCCGAAATCATCGTGGCCCGCAGCCGGTTTTCCCCATCGCGCCAGATCGCCATGCCCTCCAGGTTGTCGTGCAAGCCGAACTGGGTTTCCAGCAGGGTCACCTCACCGGTGAACCCGTCCGCGGCAAGATCGAAACGCCTCAGGCGGCTTGCGAAACCGGGCAAGCCGCGAAAGGCGCGCTCCAGCAGGTAAAAGCGGTCGTCCGGGCCAAAATCCGCCGCCACCGGCAGAAATTCACCGCGCCGCGGGATCGTCAGCCCCTCGCTCCAGACGCCATCCCGAAACCGGAACACCGCAAAGGGCTGATCCACGGTGCCGGACCTTTCGGGCAGGGTGAAAAGTTCACCCTCGGCGCTGATCGCCAAAGCCTCCAGCCCCGCGTTGATCTTCAGGCGGCGAAACCCGGCCGCAACCGGCAGGGAAACGGCGGGGCCATCAAGGCGGCGATAGCGCAGGACGCGGGCGATGCCTTCGAAAGACACATAGGCGGTGCCATCCGCCGCGACCGCAAGCCCCTCGCTGTCGCTGCGCGACGGGGTCAGCGCCAGGTTGCCAAGCCCGGGAAGCCGCCGCAGCGGGCGCGCCGAAACCGCGCTGATCTTGCCATCGCCGTCCCGGGTCAACGCGCCTTGGGTGAAACTGCCCTGATCGGTGATGGCGGTAAACCCCACGCCATCCGCCGCAACCTCGATCGCTGAAAACCCGCCAAACAGCGGGTCGGGCAGGGTCCAGCGATATGCACCCACAAACCCCGCAGGCGGATTGGGCCCGGCACTGCCTTCAAGACTGGCAAGCAACAGCAGCCCCGCCGCTACTCCGAAGAGAGAACGTCGGCGCATTGGGCGGGCAAATCTGCCATCGTGAATTCGCGCGGGCCTTTCTTGCGGGGCACTGCCACGGGTTTTTTGGTGGGTTTTGGCGGGTTGAGATAGGCATCCGACACCCACCACGCCAATGTATCATCACAGCCGTTGCCGCCATTGGAAAGCTCGGACACGTTTGGTTTCTGCGTCTCGCACAGCCGCGCGCCCTTGGGGCACTTCAGGCGTACATGAAAATGCGTGTCATGCCCTGCGATGGGGCGGATTTTCTGCAACCATTTCTTGTCACCCGCCGTCGCCGTCCTGCACATCTCGATCTTTACCGCCGCCGCCACAAAAATCCGGTCGATACGCGGGTCGGACGCGGCCGCCCGCAACAGCGCATGGTGGCGCGGCGTCCAGTTGGCCGTGACCGAGCGCTGATCGGCCGAGCGCACGGGAATTGAACTGATGCTTTCCCGCTCGCTGCGCGACAGGTTCAGCCGTTTGGGCGGCAACATCCAGATATCGGCATCCAGCCCGATCTGGTGGCTGGCGTGGCCCGAGGTCATCGGGCCGCCGCGCGGCTGGCTCATATCGCCGATATAAAGGCCGGCCCAGCCGATTTGCTGCGCCGCAACACTCAGATCCTTCAGATAGTCGATCAACACCGGTTGCCCGAAATTCCGATGCCGCGACAGGCGCATTGCCTGCCAGCCTGGCCCGGTTTCCGGCAACTCAACCCCACCCGCCGAACAGCCCCGCGCATAGGATCCCACCGGCATCGGGTTTTGCGCGCTTGGCGCATCCTTGGCGCCGAACAGCTTGTTGGCCAGCTTTTCCGCCCCCGCAACTTGCGGCAGGCAAAAAGCAAGGCAGATCAGGGCAACACGGATCATGCAAGTTCCCCTCTGGGCTTTACCCAGACTAGCAGAACCAACCCGATGGCGAAAAGGCCGATCAGCGGCGAGATTCCGATGCGCTGCGATCCGCTTGCCGCCGTCACCACCCCGATCAGGAACGGCGACATAAAGCTTGCCACCTTGCCGGAAAGCGCGAAAAGTCCAAACGCCTCGGTCGCCCGCTCGGGCGTCGTGTGGCGCACCATCATCGTACGCGAGGCCGCCTGCAAAGTGCCGCCCGCAGCGCCGATCAACGCGCCGCAAACATAGAAAATCCGGTCCGCAGCGTTGGAGGCCGGATCAAGTGCGATGCCCCAGACAGATTCGCGCGTCATCCCGACGATGATGAAACAAACCACAATCAGCACCACGATGGATAAAGAAATCACCGGCTTTGGCCCGAACCGCCGGTCCGCACGGCCACCAAACCAGCTTGCCACCATCGCGGTTGTTGCCCCCAGAATGCCAAAGGTGCCGATCTGGATGATCGACCAGTTCAGCACGCCGCTGGCATAAACCCCGCCAAAACCATAAAGTGCGTTCAGTGCATCGCGGTAAAACAGCGATGACACCAGATAGGCCGAAAGGCTGCGCCGATAGCGCAGACTGATCAGCATATCCCCCAGATTGCGCATCGCCGCACCGATATCAAGCGGGCGGGCGTCGGTTTTCGGCTCTTTCACCCAAAGGAAAAAAGGCACCATGAACACGGCAAACCAGATCGCGGTAAACGGCCCCACCGCGCGGGTGCCCTCGCGGGCTTCGGCATCAAGCCGCAGGATCGGGTCGATCCCCAGCAGGGTTTTGCCGGTGGCCGCATTTTCGGCCAGCAAAAGCAGCATGATCACCAGCGCCAGCAGCCCGCCCAGATACCCGAAGGCAAAGCCATAGCCCGAGATTGCCCCCAGATCATCGTGATCCGACAGTGACGGCATCAGGGCATTGGTAAAGATGGTGGCAAACTCCATGCCGATAAAGCCAAGACCGAAAAAGGTAACCGCCCAGAACAGCATGCCCTGATCACCGCCCGGCGCAACCCACCAAAGCGCATAGGAACCCGCCACGTAAAAGCCCGAAAACACCCAGACCCAGATCAACCTGCGCCCGGTGCCATCGGCAACGGCCCCCAAAACCGGCGCCAGAACCGCGATGATCGCCGAGGCAATCGCCAGACCAAAGCCCCAATAGGCCTGCGCCGCGGCCTTGGCGGCCTCCTCCTCCATGCCGGTGCCCATGTAATAGCCGCGGGCAACCTCGGCGAAATAGGGGCCGAAGATGAAGGTCAGCAACAAGGTGTTGTAGGGCTGGCTTGCCCAGTCGAAAAAGAACCAGCCCCAGATGCGCTTTTTCGCCGTAACCATGCACCGCCCCCCGATTTTGCTTTGCGCCGATCAAGCCCGAAACCTGTCCCCAGCGCAATAGTTACCGCGCAGGTGGCCAGGGCCGCATCGCCTCGGCGGCAATCCAGGCCACCACCCATTCGGGCAAAGGCGGGCTTGCCTCGGGCTGCCCCAGCGCGCGCAGCACCTCGGACGGCGGCACCACCCCCGCCTTCGAGATGAAAGCCGACCGCAACAGCATATGCGCCGTACACTCCTCACCCCGCCAGAAGCTTTGCTCCAGATAGGTATAGCGCGCGTCCCAGCCGATCACCCGGCTGATCTGGGTCAGCCGCGAAAACACCGTCACCCGCCGCCGGTAGCGCGTCGAATTGCCCGCCACCGTCAGACCCCAGCCATTTGCCGTGGCCACCGCCCGGAACCCCATCCGCAAAGACATCGGAATCCGCCCCAGATCAAACAGCGTCAGCGTCCGCCCGTTGTTCAACTCGCGGAACGGGTCCAGATCCCAGGGCCAGATGATGTGCCGGCTGGTGTGCGGCTCCAGAATGCCAAGCGGCGCGGCGCGGCGGTTCACCAGAAGTTCTTTGGCAAGGCGAAGAAACGGATACATCGGTGGCCCCCCTTGCGTTAGGCAATGCCAACCAAGGCGGCGCGCGTCAAGCAAAACGCTGCGGAAACCAAAACACTGCGGAAACCATTGTGCTTCTGGTGTCCGCGCGTTAGGTCTTCCACAACCTGTTGTGGTTGGAGCCCGCCATGAAATCGCTGTTTGATATACTGCTGCTGGTTCTCGATCTGGCGAAATGGATCATCCTTGCGCATTTCATCATGAGCTGGCTGGTCAGCTTTCAGGTGGTGAACCTGCGCCAACCGCTTGTCGCACAGCTTTGGAACGGGCTGAACCGCCTGCTGGAGCCGGTTTATTCGCGCGTCCGCCGCTATTTGCCGCCGGTGTCGGGGCTCGATTTCGCGCCGCTGCTGGTGTTGCTGGCGGTGTACGGGCTGCGCATCATCTTGTGGAACAATCAGGCCGCCTTCTACTGATCTTTACGCTTTCCTAACCCATGCCGGGCCAGCGTGCTGGCTGCCGCAGTTGATGTAAAGCCGATGCCCCAGCCACAAGATCTTTTGTCCTCAGTGTTCGGCTTTCCGGGGTTTCGCCCCGGACAGCAAGAGATTGTCGATGCGGTGATGGCGGGGCGCAATGTGCTGGCGATCATGCCCACGGGTGGTGGGAAATCCTTGTGTTTTCAATTGCCTGCGCTTTGCCGTGGCGGGGTTACGGTAGTGATCTCGCCGTTGATTGCCCTGATGCGCGATCAGGTCCGCGCGCTCAAGGCCACCGGGGTGGAGGCGGGCGCACTGACCTCGGGCAACACCGAGGCGGAAACCGCCGAGGTTTTCGCGGCCCTTGATGCCGGGCGGCTGCGGCTTTTGTACATGGCGCCCGAACGTCTGGCCTCATCGGCGACGGTGCCGATGCTGCGCCGTGTCGGCTGCACCATGATCGCGGTGGACGAGGCGCATTGCGTCAGCCAGTGGGGCCATGATTTCCGCCCCGATTACCTGCGTATAGGCGATTTGCGCCGCGCCCTTGACGTGCCGCTTGCCGCCTTCACCGCCACGGCGGATGAGGAAACCCGCGCCGAGATCGTGACGCGCCTGTTTGGCGGTGCCGCGCCCGAGACGTTCCTGCGCGGTTTTGACAGACCGAACATTCATCTGGCTTTTGCCGTGAAAGACAAACCGCGCGAACAGATTCTGGCTTTCGCCGCCGCGCGCCGGGGCCAATCGGGGATCGTTTACTGCGCCACCCGCGCCAAAACTGAAACGCTGGCCCAGGCGCTGCGCGAGGCGCGGCATGCGGCATGCTTTTATCACGGCGGCATGGAGGCCGAAGAACGGCGGCGGGTGGAGATCCGGTTTCAGCAAGAAGACGGGCTGATCGTGGTTGCAACCATCGCCTTCGGCATGGGCATCGACAAGCCCGATATCCGCTGGGTTGCGCATGCCGATCTGCCAAAATCCATCGAGGGCTATTATCAGGAAATCGGTCGCGCCGGGCGTGACGGTGCGGCGGCCGAGACGCTGACACTGTATGGTCAGGACGATATCCGGCTCCGGCGCAGCCAGATTGATGAAGGTGCCGCACCCGCCGACCGCAAAGCCGCCGACCATGGCCGCCTGAACATGCTTCTGGGCCTTGCCGAGGCCGCGAAATGCCGCCGGCAGGTGCTGCTCGGCTATTTCGGCGAAACCTCGCCGCCCTGTGGCAATTGCGATCTGTGCGACCGTCCGGCCCTGCTTTTTGACGCCACTGATGCAGTGCGCAAGGCGCTTTCGGCGATGTTGCGCACCGGCGAATGGTTTGGCGCGGGCCATCTGATTGATATCCTGACCGGCACCGCAACGCCAAAAGTGCGCGAGCGCGGGCATGATCAACTGCCCACCTTTGCCGTGGGCCGCGATCTTTCCAAACCGGCCTGGGGGGCGGTGTTCCGCCAGATGATGGGGCGCGATCTGGTGCGCCCCGATCCCGACCGTTTTGGCGCGCTGCGGATGACCGAAGCCGCCCGGCCGATCTTGCGCGGCGAAGAAAACATCACCCTGCGTCAGGATACCGTGGACAAGGCGCAGCCGCGTCTGGCGATCAAAGCCCAGGTCTCGGAAGAGGACGCAAGCATGCTGTCGGCGCTGAAGGCCAAACGGCGCGCCTTGGCCGAGGCTGCGGGCGTGCCCGCCTATGTAATTTTCGCCGACCGCACCCTGATCGAGATGGCCGAGCGGCGGCCGGGAAATCTGGATCAGATGATGGGGATCACCGGCGTCGGGGCGAAAAAACTGGAAAGTTTTGGCGCTACATTTCTTGCCGTCATCACCGGCGTGTCGCCCGCGCCGCTGCACCCGTCGCGGATGCGGCTGGCCGGAAGCAATGCCGGCGGGATTTATGACAGGCTGGCCGAGGTGCAGGTAACGTTGCAGCGTGGCGAGGATGGCACCGGCAAATACCTGTCCTGCGCCCATTCCACCCTGCGCCATATTGCCGAACGCAGGCCCTCCAGCCTTGCCGAATTGGTCGATGTTCAGGGCATGGGCGCGCAGAAGGCCGAGCGTTTCGGCGAAGCGTTTCTGGCGGTGCTGAACGACTGATCAGGTGCCGGTATTCAGGTGCCAGTATTCATGTTCCCGTCATCGCCTCGGGCTCGATATGGATCGACCGCGCCTCAGGTGGGCAAAGATCGGCCAGCGTTTCGGTGATCGCCACCTTGCGCAGGGGCTTGGTCATGTAGCGGTCGATCCCGGCGGCCAGAATGCTTTCGGCGTCGCCCTCCATGGCATGGGCGGTCAAGGCGACGATGGGCACATGGCTGCGCCCCGCCTCCAGCAGCCGGATGGCGCGGGCAGCTTCGCGGCCATCCATTTCCGGCATCGAGATATCCATGAAGATCATATCGGGCTTGTAGCTTTGGAACAGCGCCACCGCCTCCAGCCCGTTGTTGGCGAACACCAGTTCGATGTCGATGTCCTTGACCATCTTCTGGAAAACCAGCTGGTTGGTACGGTTGTCTTCCGCCGTCAGCACCCGCATGGCGCGGCGTTCGCTTTCGGGGATGAACACCGGCTTTGGCGCTTCGACCACCGCCTCAACCCCCGAAATCGCGGTCAGACGGCGATAAAGATCGGCGCGCAGTATAGGTTTTTGCAAGGTTGCCGCCAGATGTTCCGAACCCGCCCCCTCGCGCCCGCTGGCAAGGCTGGACGACAGCAGCACGATCGGCATCGCATGGCCCGCAGCCCGGATGCGGGTGGCCAGCGTCAGCCCGTTCATCTCGGGCATGTCATGGTCGGTCAGCACCACATCGAACCCGCCATCCTTTGCCAGCGTCTCAAGCGCATCCGCACCCGACCGGCACAGCGTTACCGCGATGCCGCATGGCACCAGCTGGCGTTCAAGGATGGTGCGGTTGATGAACTGATCGTCCACCACCAGCACCCGCTTGATCGAAATCGGCAGCCGGGGTGCCGCGGCTTCTTCGGCCACCGGCAGCGTCAGGCGAAAGCCGAAACACGATCCCTTGCCAAGTTCGCTGTCCACCCAGACCGCACCTTCCATCCGCTCGATCAGGCGCTGGGTGATGGCCAGACCAAGGCCGGTGCCCTCGAACTTGCGGTTCGACTGGCTTTCAACCTGATTGAACTCGCCGAACACATGTTCCAGATTCTCCGGCGCAATGCCGATGCCGGTATCCTCGACGGTGACGTGCAACTGTTGCTGGCCGTCCACGCCTTCCAGCCCCACCACGCGGATCATCACATGGCCTTTTTCGGTGAACTTCACCGCGTTGCCCAGAAGATTGGTCAGAACCTGCCGCAAACGTCCTGGATCGCCGACATAGCGCGTGGGCAGGAACATGTCGAAATCGATCATCAGATCCAGGCCCTTTTCGCGGGCACGGGGTTGCAGCAGCATCATCACTTCATGGATTGTGCGTTCCAGATCAAACGGTTCCGGATGCAGCGTCAAACGCTCGGCCTCGATCTTGGAGTAATCGAGGATGTCGTTGATGATCACCAGCAGCGCCTCGCCGGACGAGCGGATGGTTTCCGCGAACAGGCGCTGCTCCTCGGTCAGGGCGGTGTCGCACAGCAGTTCCGCCATGCCCACCACGCCGTTCATCGGCGTCCTGATCTCATGGCTCATATTGGCCAGAAACGCCGATTTGGCACGGTTGGCGGCCTCGGCGGCGGCGCGGGCGGTTTCAAGGGCTGCCTGCTGTTCCTTGGCATGCGTCACATCCACCCGCAGCCCGACACTGCCGCCATCCGGTGTAAGGTGGTCCTGCGCCTTGATCCAGCGGCCATCGGCCATCAGAATTTCAACCGGCGCACCGGGGTTGCGATGCTGGCGCAGGCGTTCGGAAATCCACGCCTCTTCGATGCCAAGCGCTTCGGGGTGCTGGCCGGTTTCCACGCAGATGCGCACGATCTCTTCAAACGTGGTGCCCGGCACCATGATTTGCGCGGCTGCGGGGTACATGTCGCGGTAACGCTGGTTGCTGGTCAAAAGCCGTTCCTCCCTGTCGAATAGCACGAATCCATCCGGAATCGCCTCAATCGCGGCCCAGATGCGCATTTGTTCGGTGATGTTGAGCGCGAGGCTCACCATGTCGCCGTCGCTGGCGCGCTGATCCACAAAGCGCACCCAGGTGCCATTGCGGAACTTCACCACCTTCGGTTCAATCGGATCGGCCTCCCAGCGGGTCAGCATTTCGGCAACCCAGGCGTCAGGCGGGGCGCCGCCGGTATCAATCAGGCCCGAGGTGGCGGAAAGCGCCAGAATCTGTGCATAGGCAACGCCGGGGGCGATGGATTTGTCCTCAAACGCCGCCAGATAGGCGGCATTGGCGGCGATCAGCTTCAGATCGGCATCAAACACCGCGAAACCATCCTCGATGGTGTTGATCGAATCCCAAAGCCGCCGTTCGGCCATCACCGCCGCCGTATGCGCCCGGTCCAGATCGCCGACAAAGCGCGAGTTCTGGCCTTTCAGCACCTCCGCCTCGGACAGGGCGGAAATCACCACCTGCCGCTGTTCCACGATCTGATCCGAAAGCGAGCGGGCATGCAGGCCCAATCTGGCATTGGCGGCAAAAAGTTCGCGGCTTTTCTGCTCCAGCAGGCGTTCGGCGGCAAGCCGGGCCCTGCGTTCTTTTGCCAGTCGTTCCGCAAAGTCCATGCCCGGCCTGTTCTACCCATGCGCCCCCCCGCCAACCTGTCGGTCCGGGGGCTATGCCGCACCATGGCGCAACAAAGTGAACGGCGGCTTAATGCGTCAAAGCTTGCCACCACCGCGAGAATCCTTGCGCCCGCCGGGCAGAACATGCGAGAATCCGAGCGTTGGTTTTGGGAGGTTTATTGATGCGCGGATACCCATTTGTTCAGGTTTTGGGGCTGGTCGGGGCTTTGGCCATGCTGCTTCCCAGCCTCACCGCAGCCGAGCCGCTGATCCCCGAACGCCGGTTGGTTCTGATCGAGAACACCGATCTGCCGGGTGGCGATATCGCCTCGATTTTCGACACCACGCTGGAGGCTTGCGAGCGTGCCTGCCTGACCAACAACCGCTGTACCGCCTTTACCTTCAACACCAAGAACGGCTCATGCTTTCCGAAATCGGGTGCCGGCGCGGCCATCGCCTATGACGGCGCCTATTCGGGCAATGTGCTGACAGCCGCACCGGGTGCCGAGGCGCTGGCCAAGCTGCGCCGGGCCGAGCTGGGCTTTATCCCGGCATGGGAAGACGGCAGTTTCACCGCGCAGGCGGCCGCCATGGCGGGCGAGCATATCACCAATCTTTATTCCGCCGATGATCACCTTGGCGCCGCCCGCGATGCTGAGGCGACCAGCAATTTCGATCAGGCCAGCCGCTTTGTCGGTGCCGCCCTGAACCTGCAGGATACCGCCGAAAACTGGGCCGATTATGCGCGTTTGCTGTTGGCCGCCGGCAATCTGGCCAACAGCGACAGCCAGCGCGGCTTGCGTGACCGTGCCTATTACGCCGCCGTAAACGCCTATCTCAGGGCCGACAGCAAACCCTTGCAACACACAGTTCTGGTGACCATGGGCCAGGCGCTGGAGGGCATCGACCGGGGCCGCGATACCGTGCAGGCCCTGCGTCTGGCGCAATCCCTGCAACCGCGTGATGATACCGGGGCCGCACTGGAAGACGCCATCGGCAAATACGGCTTTCGCGTGGTGGACAACGAGGTGCAATCCGATACCGCCCGCCCGCGCATCTGCGTGAATTTCTCCGAAGATCTGGTGAAATCGGGCGTCGATTATGCCAACTTCGTGCAACTGCCCGCGACAAACCTGTCGGTTAGCTACGACGGCTACCGCCAGTTGTGCGTTGAAGGTGTGGCGCATGGGTCGCGCCAAAGCGTGACCTTCCGCGAAGGCCTGCCCGCAGCCGACGGCCAGACACTGGCGAAATCGGTGGCGATCACGTCCTATGTGCGTGACCGCAGCCCCGGCGTGCGCTTTGCCGGGCGCGGCTATGTGCTGCCGCGCACCGGCGATGCTGCCATTCCGGTTGAGACGGTGAATACCGACAAGCTGGACCTGTCGCTGTTCCGCGTGACCGACCGCAACCTGCTGCGCTCGGTGCAGAACGGCTACTTCGGGCAGCCGTTGTCGGATTATCAGGAAAGCTATTTCGACGGCGAGATTGGGGCCGAAATCTGGCAAGGTTCGGCAACCGTCGGGCAAGAGGTGAACCGCGATATCACCACCCGCCTGCCGCTGGATGCGGCGATTGCCGGCCAGCCCGCCGGGGTTTACGTGCTGCGCGCCGCCGTGCCGGGGGTGGATCCCTATGTGGTGCCCGCAGGCTGGCAATGGTTCGTGATATCCGATCTGGGTCTGACCTCGATGAGCGGCGTGGACGGCTTGCATGTGTTCGTGCGCAGCCTTGGCACGGCGGCGGCAAAACAAGGCACGGTGGTGGAACTGCTCAGCCGCGCCAACGAGGTGCTGGGCACCGGCACCACAGATGCGCAGGGCTATGCACGCTTTGATGTGGGCCTCACACGCGGCAATGGCGGGGCCGCACCGGCAATGATCGTGGCGCATGACGGCGAAAGTGACCTTGCCTTCCTGTCGCTGACCGACCCCGAATTTGATCTGTCGGATCGCGGCGTTGAAGGCCGCGAGGCCGCCCCGCCGGTCGATGTGTTCCTTACCACCGATCGCGGCGCTTACCGTGCGGGTGAGACGGTTTATGCTACAGCATTGGCGCGTGATCCCAAGGCGGATGCCCTGCCGGGCCTGCCGCTGACGGCGGTGCTGATGCGGCCGGACGGGGTGGAATATTCGCGGGCGCTGGTTGCCGATGGAGGTGCTGGCGGCCATGTGTTCGCCCTGCCCATCGGCGGGTCGGCCCCGCGCGGCATGTGGCGGCTTGAGGTGCTGGCCGATCAGGACGCGGGCGCTTTGGCCAGCAAGACCTTCCTTGTCGAAGATTTCCTGCCCGAACGGATCGACTTCGATCTGACCCTGTCCGACGCGCCGATCCGTCTGGGCGATGCCCCCGAACTGACCGTCAACGCCCGCTATCTGTTTGGCGCACCCGGCGCCGATCTGGCCATCGAAGGCGAGGTGCTGCTGCGCGCGGCCAATGGGCTTGAGGCGTGGCCGGGCTATGTGTTTGGCCGCCACGATGCGCCCTTTGATGCCCGGCTGGAAAGCTTCGGCAATTCCCGCACAGATGCGGCGGGCATAGGGCTGGTGGATGTAATCCTGCCCGATGTGGACGATCCGCTGCGCCCGCTTGAGGCGCGGATCACGGTGCGGGTGGCCGAAGGCTCGGGCCGCCCCGTGGAACGCCGGATAACCCGGCTGCTGACGCCCTCGTCGGCGATGATCGGCATCAAGCCGATGTTCGAGGATGTGGTGGCCGAAGGCACCGAGGCGCGGTTCAACCTGATCGGTGTCGGCCCCGATACCAAAGCCACGCCGATGAAGGTGAAGTGGACGCTGACCCGGATCGAGACGCAGTATCAATGGTATCAGAACAGTGGCAACTGGAACTGGGAGCCGGTGATCAGCCGCTCGGTTGCCGCCGAAGGCGAGGCCGATCTGGCAGCCGAACCGGTTGAAATCGCAGGTGCGGTGAAATGGGGCGAGTACGAGTTGAGCGTCGCGCGCAGCGATGGCAGCATCGCCGCCAGTTCGACCACCTTTTATGCAGGCTGGTACGCGCCCGCTGATACCTCGGCCACGCCCGACACACTGGAGATGTCGCTGGACAAGAAGGCCTACAAGCCGGGTGAAACCGCGATGCTGCGCATCGTGCCGCGTTCGGCGGGAACGGCACTGGTTACGGTGCTCTCCAATCGTCTGGTGGCGATGCAGGCGGTCGCGGTGAAAGAGGGCGAGAACCTGATCCCCTTGGCCGTGACGGATGAATGGGGTGCCGGCGTCTATGTCACCACCGCAGTGTTGCGGCCGATGAATGTGGCCGCAGGCCGCAACCCGGCACGGGCGCTGGGCCTGACCCATGCCGCGATTGATCCGGGCATGCGGGCGCTGCAAGCCAGTATCGAGACGGCAGCCGAGGCCACCCCGCGCGGGCCGATGCAGGTGGCTGTCAAGGTGGACGGCGTGGCTGCGGGCGACACCGCTTATGCCACCATCGCGGCAGTGGATGTGGGTATTCTGAACCTCACCGGCTTTGAGGCCCCCGATCCGCAGGGCCACTACTTTGGCCAGCGCAAACTGGGCGTCGGCATCCGCGATATCTATGGCCGCCTGATCGACGGGCTGAACGGTGCCGAAGGTCAGGTCCGCTCGGGTGGTGATGCCGGCGCGCAATCGCGTCTGCAAGCGCCGCCGCCAACCGAGGAACTGGTGGCCTATTTCACCGGCCCGGTGCAGGTGGGCGCTGATGGCTATGCCCGCGCCACGTTCGATCTGCCCTCGTTCAACGGGTCGGTCAAGGTGATGGCGGTGGTCTGGTCGTCCAAGGGCGTGGGGCAGGCGCAAACCGAGGTGCTGGTGCGCGATCCGGTGGTGGTCACCGCCAGCCTGCCGCGCTTTATGGCGCCGGGCGACGAAAGCCGCCTGCTCTTGGAAATTGTGCATGCCACGGGGCCCTCGGGGCGGATGGGGCTGGACATCTCGGCGCAGGGACTGGTGCTGGGCGATGCGCCTTCGGGCTTTGATCTGGGCGATAAGGCGAAAACCGTCATCGCGGTGCCGGTTAAGGCGGGTGAGGTGGGTATCCAGACCATCGTGGTGGCGCTTTCTACCCCCGATGGCAAGGTGCTGAAGAAAACCCTCACCATTCCGGTGCAGATGAACGATCCGGGTGTGGTGCGGGTGTCGCGGCTTGATCTGGCCAAGGGGCAGAATTTCACCTTTGATGCCAATGTGTTCGCAGGTCTGGTGCCCGGCACGGGCCGCGCCACCATGGCCGTCGGGCCGATTGCCCGGCTGAACGCGCCGGGTGTGCTGGCGGCACTTGACCGCTATCCCTACGGCTGTACCGAGCAGATCACCTCCAAGGCCCTGCCGCTGCTGTATTTCGATGAAATGGCGGCGGCGATGAACCTGCCCGGTGCCGACAATATCAAGCTGCGGGTGGAACAGGCGGTGGCCGAAGTGCTGACCAACCAATCGGCCAGCGGCGGTTTCGG
>JANNAV010000214.1:0-9818 GCA_031384695.1 Paracoccaceae bacterium | reverse complement strand
GCATCATGGCGATTCTGATCACCAAAGACACGCGGATCATCGTGCAGGGCATGTCGGGGCGCATTGGCGGCTTTCATGCCGCCGACATGATCAAGCACGGCACCAGAGTGGTGGGCGGCGTGACACCGGGGAAGGGGGGCGAGACCCATCTTGGCCTGCCACTGTTCAACACCGTGCGCGAGGCGGTGGAGGCGACGGGGGCGGATGCAAGTCTGGTGTTCGTGCCGCCGCCCTTTGCCGCCGACGCTATCATGGAGGCGGCGGACGCGGGTATCCGCACCGCCGTTTGCGTGACGGATGGTATTCCCAGTCAGGACATGATGCGGCTGAAACGGTTCCTCAAACGCTATCCGGTGGAGCGCAAGATGCGGCTGATCGGGCCGAACTGCGCGGGGGTGATCACGCCCGGCGTGGGGTTCATGGGCATCATGCCGCCGCATATCTATATGGCGGGGCGGATCGGTATTGTCGGGCGTTCGGGCACGCTGGGCTATGAGGCGGCGGCGCAGATGAAGGCGCTGGGGATCGGGGTTTCCACAAGCGTGGGGATCGGCGGCGATCCGATCAACGGCTCGTCCTTCCGCGATATTCTGGAGCTGTTCGAGGCGGATGATGCGACCGACGCCGTGATGATGATCGGCGAGATCGGCGGGCCGCAGGAGGCCGAGGCTGCGGCTTATGCGCAGGGTCACATGCGCAAACCGGTGGTGGCCTATATCGCGGGTCTGACGGCACCCAAGGGGCGCAAGATGGGCCACGCGGGGGCGATCATCTCGGCCTTTGGCGAAAGCGCGCAGGAAAAGGTAGAGATTCTGGCGGCGGCGGGGATCACGGTGGCGCCTGATCCGTCATCGATGGGGGTGACGATGGCCGCAGTTCTGGCGCGGCGGGAGGCGGCGTAAATGGGTGGGGCTGCGGGCAGAGGCAGCGCACGCCCCCCACGCACACCGGCTTGACGCTTGGCCGCATTCTGCTAGGCAGGCGGCGTCGGGCCTGTAGCTCAACGGTTAGAGCAGGGCGCTCATAACGCCTTGGTTGGGGGTTCGAGTCCCTCCGGGCCTACCAAAACCCATCTATTTATCCTTTTGTTTCATTTACTTAGTGGATTTTATGGCGAACCTATGGGGAAGGCTCATCACGGTCTGTTCCCGATTTGGTTGGGAAAGCAGCTTTGCGTGGGCTGAATCGGCCAGCCCTTCGCGCATAGCTGTTTCGATGGATCGCTGCATTTCGGCCAAGGTCTTGTGCCCTGTGACAGCCATAATTTCATGGGCGGTTGCCCCTGCCTCTGCCAAGCGCCGCGCGCAGGCTTTGCCCAGACCGTGCGCAGAACACTCGGGCAGCTTTCCGCACAAGGCGGGGCAGCCGCATGTTGGCGTATTGCCGCGCCGGGGCGCTGATTTCATGGCTGGGATTGATCCACGCAGAGAGCGCCTCGCCCGCCCGTTCAGCAAACACTGCCGGGTCGGAATGGTCAGAAGTGATCTGCGTCGTGCTGTGGGTGCGGGTCTGCGACTGGCGCTGCGCCATAGCGGCAAAGGCCAGTTCGCGGGCGGTTTTCCGGGCGACCGTTGGCTGGGGCAATCCGAGCCGCAGCCGCCGCTGGAAAACCAGACTTTGACCAAATACAAGCTGATCACCGAGTTGATCATCGACGATTTCGGCAGCTGGAGCCTGTTTCAGGTGTTGCTGCAAACCCTGCGTCGGATTGCCGATCGGCATGGCGGTGACATTGCCTGTGTTGCCGGTGCGGCGATGCTGAACCGACCAGCGGTGGCGGCGATGATTGTGGGCGCACGCAACCGCAGCGATCTGGCGCGCAACGTGGCGATCTGCGAGCGGGCCTTGGTGCGCAGGGCGGGGGGAGCTTTGGCGGGCGAGGGTTTGGTGGGCGCGTGACGTGTTACGACGGGCGCTCCGCCTGTCGGGTCGCGGTTCCGGTCCGGTTCTCGGGCTGGGGTAGCTGCGAAGGCTGTGAGGCGCGGGAAACCGGCGCGTGGTGCGCGTCTTTTTGCCTTGTCGGATGGCAGGGTGGGGCGCTTTGCGGGTTCGGAAAGCCTCGACTTCGATGCCCGATCTGTCAGACTGATCAGACCGTCCCTGACCCCCGGATCCCTGATCCCCAGATCCCTGACCCCCGGATCCCTGAACCATTGGCCCGATGCGCATCCTGATTGTTGAAGATGATCCCAAGGCTGCCGATTATGCCCGCAAGGGGTTTTCGGAAAGCGGCCATGTCTGCGATGTGCTGGCGGACGGGTCTGACGCGCTGTTTCAGGCCAGCCGCGAGCGCTATGACGTGCTGGTGGTGGACCGGATGCTGCCGGGGCTTGACGGGCTGAGCATGGTGCGGGCGTTGCGCGCCGCCGGGGTGAAGACGCCGGTGTTGTTTCTGACGGCTATCGGCGGCATTGATGACCGGGTTGAGG
The DNA here is from genome assembly GCA_031384695.1 of Paracoccaceae bacterium. GTDB lineage: Bacteria > Pseudomonadota > Alphaproteobacteria > Rhodobacterales > Rhodobacteraceae > JANNAV01. The sequence goes on along the minus strand of JANNAV010000214.1, from coordinate 7,389 downwards.
GGCTGGAGGCGGGAGGCGATGACTATCTGACCAAACCCTTCGCCTTTGCCGAGTTGCTGGCGCGGGTAAATGCGCTGGCCCGCCGCCCGCCGGTGCAGGTGGTGCGCACGGTTCTGGCGGTGGCAGATCTGGAGTTGGATCTGCTGGCCCGGGTGGCGCGGCGGGGTGGGCAGATCATCGATCTGTTGCCCAAGGAGTTCACCCTGCTGGAAGTTCTGATGCGCAACGCGGGCCGGGTGGTGACGCGCACCATGTTGCTGGAACGGGTTTGGGATTTCCATTTCGATCCGAAAACATCGGTGGTGGAAACCCATATCAGCCGCCTGCGCGCCAAGATCGACAAGCCTTTTGCGGTGGCGCTGTTGCACACCATCAAATCTGCCGGATATTCGATTCATGCGCCCCGCTGATCTTTGGCGCAGATCTTCTTTCCGGATGGCAATGACGCTGAGCCTGTCGATCGTGACGACGCTGCTGTTGGCGGGGGGCATCGGTTTTGGACTGATGCATGCCCAACTGAGCAGCCGTCAGGATGCCCGGGTGACCGAGATGTACGGGTCGCTGGAGGCGGCGATGACGGGCGGCGATCAAGCCGATCTGCTGGAGGCGGTGGCCTCGCGCATTGCGGCCAGCCCGGATCAGGCGTCGATCTATCTGCTGAAGGATCTTGGCGGGCAGGTTCTGGCGGCGAATATCCACGGCATTGATCTGCCCGGTGGTTGGTCGATAGTGCCCGCCGATCTGGCCGGGGTGACCACCAATTATCCCTACCGGGTGTTCACCGGCACTGCGGGGGATTATTCGCTGTCGGTGGGGCTGACCGATGCCGATCTGGATGATCTGCGCGAGATCATGGCGGCGGCATTCGGGTGGTCGGCGCTGACGGTGTTGCTGGCCACTTTGGGCATCGCTGTGGTGCTGGCCCGGCGGATGGACCGGCGGCTGGCGGCGGTTGACCACAGCCTGAACCGGGTGGCGCATGGCGAACTTTCGGCGCGGCTGGCCCTGTCGGGCCGGGGCGATGATCTGGACCGGATCGCCCTGACGATCAACGGCGCGCTGGAGCGGCTGGAAGGCGTGGTTGCGGCGATGCGGCAGGTCAGCACCGATATCGCGCATGATCTGCGCACGCCGCTGAACCGCCTGCGCATCCGGATCGAGGCGGCAGCCGCCAAGGCGGAAGCGGGGCAGGGGGAGGCGGAAGATCTGCGCGGTGCGCTGGCGGAGGTGGATCAGATCAACCAGACCTTCGCGGCCTTGCTGCGGATCGCCCAGATCGAGACCGGATCGCGGCGGGCGGGGTTCCGGGTGGTGGATGTTGCCAAACTGCTGGGCGATGTGGCGGAGATTTACCGTGCCGTGGCCGAGGATGCGGGGCAGGTGATGTTGGCCATGCCGGGGGGAAGTTGTCTGGTGAACGGCGATCCGGAACTGTTGACCCAGATGTTTGCCAACCTGATTGAGAACGCCATTCAGCATGGCCCGCCCGGCACGAAGATAAGCTGTTTTGCGGGTAAGGCGGCGGGCAGGGTTTGTGCCGGGGTGGCCGACACCGGGCCGGGTATCCCTGCGGCCGAGCGGGAAAATGTGCAGCGCAGGCTGTACCGGCTGCACAAAAGCCGCAGCACGCCGGGTTCGGGCCTGGGCTTAAGTCTGGTGCGGGCCATCGCCGATCTGCACCACGCCAACCTGACGCTGCGCGACCACGCCAGCCTGACGCTGCGCGACCGCGCCAGCCTGACGCTGCGCGACCGCGCCAGCCTGACGCTGCGCGACCGCGATGGTGCCGCGGGGCTGCGGGTGGAGATCAGCTTTCCTGCGGCGTGATCAATTCTTGAGCGACCACATGCGCGACAGTGCCCGGTGGCCCAGCACCTGATGCAGCAACGCCAGACCGGCATGGGCGATCAGGTAGACCCAGACCAGATTGGCGAACAGGAAGTGCACCTGCATCACCAGCATGCCGTCCGGCTCGGGTGAATGCAGGCCGAGGCCCACGATGGCATAATAGGCGAGGCCAGAGCCCGCCATGACCGTGATCAGCAACAGCCCCAACCCGTGTACGGCCGAGGCGAGCGCGCTGTCCTGCGCGTAAGGCGGCAGGCGCAGGCGCATCAGCGCGCCCAGATGCAGGCGGATATCGGCGATCAGCGCCCGCAGCCGGGCAGGCGAAGCCCAGGGCAGCATTGCGCCGATCTCGCTGCCGTTTCGGCGAAACAGAATCGTCAGCCAGAAGACAAACGCAAGCGCCGCTGCCGCCAGACCGCTGTACTGATGCACCTGAAAAATCGAAGCGCCCGCCGCTTCGTCCGGGCCGGACATGACTTGACTGGTGCCCAGTTGCACCAGGATGGTGATGGCAAGGGCGGCGTGCAAGGCGCGCGTTGTGGCGGGGTGTCTGGCGTCTGGGTTTTTGGCGTCTGGGTGTTTGTTGGCGGGGAGAGCGTCGACGTCTGGTGCCATGGTGGTCATCGCGGTGATCCTGTGTTGCTGTGTTGCGCCGCTTTTGACCGCCGGAGGTGGTCGCAATCTGTCCGCCAGCTTACAAATCTGTAATCCGGCTGCAAGGTTGCGGCCTTGTTGGGTGGTCCATGTTGTGGCGATGCAAGGCCCCCCCGGCCTGCCACCCTGAGGGATCGCCATGCCTGACCCGATGCTGCGCCTGAGCCACCTGACCCGCCGTTATGGCGATGTGGCGGTGGTGGATGATCTGAGTTTCGCGGTGGCGGAGGGAGAGGTGTTCGGGTTTCTGGGCCATAACGGCGCGGGCAAGACCACCACCATCCAGATGCTGACCACGCTTGCAGCGCCGTCATCGGGCACGGCGGTGGTTGCGGGGTTCGACATCGGCGCCAACCCGTTGGAGGTGCGCCGCAGGATTGGTTATGTACCTGAAAACGTGCGGCTTTACGATACGCTGACGGCAACCGAGAATCTGCTGTTCTTTGCCCGGCTTTCGGGTGTGGTAAAGCCCGAGACGCGGGTGGCCGAGGTGTTGGCCTATCTGGGCAGTGCCGATCTTGGCCCCCGGCGGGTTGGCACCTTTTCCAAGGGCATGCGCCAGCGGATCGGGTTGGCGCAGGCCATTCTGCACCGCCCGCAGGTGTTGTTTCTGGACGAGCCCACCTCGGGCCTTGATCCGATGGGCATCAAGCTGCTGCGCGATATGATCCTGCAGTTGAACCGGGATCAGGGCATGACGATTTTCATGAACACCCATCTGATCAGCGAAATCGCGCGCACCTGCACCTCTATCGCCGTGCTGGGGCATGGGCGGCTGATCTATCATGACCGGGTTGAGGCGGTGACGGCGCGCTATGGCGATGCCGCGTCGATCGAAGCGCTGTATCTGTCGCTGACCCCGCAAGGCCGATTGGCGGGTGCGGCATGAGCGCGGTGCTGATCGCGGCGCAGTCGGTGCGCCTTGCGCTGCGCGAAAGCACGGTGCTTTTGATGGCTGCGTTGTTTGCGGTGCTGGTGCTGGTGTCGGCATGGCTGGGCTGGCAGGCGACGGCAACCGTGAACCGCATCTTTCTGGATGCGGCGGGGTTTCTGGCGGCCGCAGGCAAGCCCGTGCCGGGCAATCCGCTGCTGGACACCTCGCCCCTGAGCCTGATGCGCAATGTCAGCATCTATGTCATGCTGATCGGCGCGTTGGCGGCGATTGTGATCGGCAACCGGCTGGTGGCGCTGGACCGCAAGGCGGGGGTTCTGCCGCTGATCGCCGCGCGCGCCGTGACAGCGCGCGCCTTCGCCGATGGCAAGTTGCTGGCGCTGATGGTGCTGGTGGCGGCGGTGTTCGGGGTTGCGGCCCTGGTAGGGACGGTGGTGCTTTTGCTGTTGCCGGAAGCGGCCATCACAGCGGCGATCACGGCGGCGATGTGGGGGCAGTTGTGCGCTTTTTTCGCGGTGTCGGCCTGGTATATGGCGATATTCGGGCTGATCGCGGTGGCCGCCACCGCGCGGTTCCGGTCTGAATCGGTGGGGATGCTGGTGCCGGTGACGCTGTGGCTGGCGGTGACGTTCATCTTGCCGGCGCTGACCCTGAACCTGACGCCCACCGCCGTTCTGAACCCGGTTTCGGCTTTGGCCATGCCGCCCGACACCAGCTTTTTCCGGCTGACCGGCTGGGCTTTGGGGCCGTTTTCGCTGGCTGAAAGCTATGGCGCGCTGGCGGCGGGATGGCTTGAATACCGCCCGGCAAGCTGGGTGTCGCGCGCGGCATTGCCGCCGTTGGCCAGCCTGCTTGCCGCAGGCGCGCTTGCCGCAGCCCTTGCCCGCCATGCCCTGATCCGGTTGGACCCGACCCTGGGGGGCTATGATGCATAGCCCGGTTTTTACCATTGCCGCCAAAGATATCCGCGACGCGGCCCGCGACCGGTTCTTGCTGATCATCACCGGGTTTCTGGTGATTGCCGCCCTGACGGCGCTGATCACCGGTGCCATTGCGCTGGCCACCGACGTTGCGACCTATCAGGCGGCCAAGGCCACGCTGCTGGCCTTGGGAAAATCTGCGGCGGCGATCAGGCCGCCGGAGTTTTACCCGCTGCGCCTGCTGCGCGGGACGGTTGAACAGGTGGAGATTGTGGGGGCGGCCATCGCCATCCTGATCGGTTATCGGGCCGCTGCGGCCGAGCGGGGACGTCAGACGCTGGCGCTGATCCTGACGCGCCCAGTGCGGCGCTGGCAGTTTGTGGCCGGCAAGATCGTGGCGGGTGCGGGCCTGCTGACCTTTGGCCTCGCGGTGGTGATGGGGCTGTGCGCGGTGCTGCTGCATCTGATGTCGGGCATCGGCGTGAGCATGGGCGACATCGGCCGTATCACGCTGGTCTGGGCGATTTCGGTGGTTTATGTGACCTGCTTTTTCCTTGCCGCGTTTGTGTTGACGCTGCATCTGCCGCGCGCGTCAACCGCGCTGATGCTGGCGTTTGCGCTGTGGCTGGTGATCGTGCTGATCGCACCGCAGATCGGCGACACGATGGACCCTGACAATCAGGTGGCGGGCGGTGTGTTCAAGGCGCTGAGCATCGCGCGGCCCGATCAACTGCAGATCATGCAAGCCTATGCCGGGTTCGAGGCGGTGCGGGGTGGCATCGAGGCGGCCTCGGTCACCAAGCATTTCGAGCGGGCGGCTTTTGCCATTCTGGGCATCAAGGCCAGCTATGCCGGGCTGCCGCTTGGCCCGGTTCTGGCCGAAAAGACGCTGGACATCCTGTGGATCGTCGCGGCCGCCATCGTCCTTGCCGCCTTGAGCCTTGCCTTGCCGCTGAACCCCAGAACCCTGACCGAGGAGTGACCGATGTTGCGCTATATCCCCTTGATATCCTTTCTGATCCTGAACGCGGCCCTTGCTTTGCCTGCGGCGACACAAACCGCTGACCGCGATGGCGACGGGGTGCCGGATACATCCGAAGTGTTGCTGGGCACCGATCCCCTGATGGCCGATACCGATGGCGATGGGGTAAATGATCTGGCCGATGTTGAGGCGGGTTTCATGGCCAATCCGATGCAGATGGATGGCCCCGCAGCACCATTCCAGATTGTCGGGGCTTTGGTCGAGGATAATTATGATCCGGCGAAAAAGGCCGATGCGGCGGATCATCTGGAACTGCTGATCAGGAACCCGGGCACCACCGCGATGAGCGGTTTTTCGGTTTATTACGCCATCACCGATGCCGATACCGGTGCAGTGGAAGGCACGTTCCGCAGGCTGGACGGCTTTGGCGTTCCGGCCGGGGGCGAGGCGCGCATTCACCTTGATGCGGCGGAGGAGCCTGGGCATTTCCGGGCCAATCCGAATTCGATCTACATCAGCAGTCAGGCCGCCAAGACCTTTGATGTGGCGGTGCAACTGGATGGCTTTGCCCCGGTTGCGGTTGTGATCGCCAAAGACAAGGGCGGGCCGGAGGCGGCTGATTGAGCCTGCCCGCCGCCGGCGGGGGCGACGTTACAAATCTGTAAGGCCGCAGCAAAGCTGCCGCAAGGCGCGGGGCTTATGCCGCGTGCAAGGACCAACCCAGAAGACTGAAACCCAGCGGCCGGAAACCCAGAGGATTGAAGAATGAAGCAAGTCCTGCTTGCCACCGCCCTGATCGCCCTGCCGGTGGCCGCGTTCACCGTGTTTCAAACCTATTCCTCCCAGCCCCCTGCCGCCATCGCGGCAGTTGCGCCCTGGGGTGATCTGTCAGCGATGAAAAAGATCGTCTCCGACGTGGAAGCCGTGGCCGCAACCGGCGACATGGTGGCGGCGGCCGGGCGCATCACCGATTTTGAGACGGCATGGGATGACGCCGCACCTACCCTGCGCCCGATGGACACCAACGGCTGGGGCCGGATTGATCAGGCAGCCGATGCCGCGTTGCAGGCGCTGCGCACGGCACCGCCTGCGCCCGCCGAGGTGACAACCACGCTGGCGTCCCTTGCGGCCGCGCTTGAGGCACCGGGGGCGATGCCGGGGCAGGCGCCTGCGGCCGGGGTCACGCGGGTGGGTGGCATCGCGGTGACGGATGCGGCGGGCCGTGCCTTGCCATGCGAGGTGATGCTGAAAGACCTGGCCACAGCGCTGGCAGCCAAGACCCTTGACGCCGCCGATTTTACCGCCGCCACCGATCTGCAGAACAAGGCGCTGGAGCGGTGCAATGCCGATGACGACGCGCGGGCCGATGAATTCAGCGCCGGGGCACTGGCCCTTCTGGCCGTAAAATGAACCTGAAAGAGGTATCCTTCATGATAACTTCCGCCCCCACCCCCGCCCTCAACCGGGTGCCGCGCGTGACCGTCGATTTCTGGTTGATCAAGCTGATGGCCGTGACCATGGGCGAAACCGCGGCCGATTATCTGGCGGTGAACCTTGGGCTTGGGTTGACCGCGACATCGCTGATCATGGCCGCCGTGCTGATCGTGGCGCTGATGCTGCAGTTCGGGCAAAAGCGCTATGTGCCATGGAGTTACTGGCTGGCCGTGGTGTTGATCAGCATCGTCGGCACATTGGTGACCGACAATCTCGTTGACAATTTCGGCGTGAAACTCACCACTTGCACGATAGCCTTCACATTGGCCTTGGCCGCCAGGGTCGCCGCGTGACCCTTGCCCAGGGTCAGCAGCGACTGGCAAAGGTGCACAAAATCGTTCTCGCGTCCGCGCGCCAGCGGGCCGGGCGAAAACTTCACCTGCGCCGCCACGATGTCCGCGACGATGGACTCCAGCGCCTCGACGTCTTTCTAGATGCGTGGAATGTTCTTCCATAAAGGCTCATTGTTTTCGTCCCGCAGGCTGCCGATGGTCGCTCGCCCCATTTTTAGTTTGTTGATTTGATTTATTTTCATTTGAGTTACCGACCTTTCTTTTCGTTGTAGCCCGCGAGGAATCCATCCGGCCCGCCCAGCTTGC
>JANNAV010000213.1:0-10053 GCA_031384695.1 Paracoccaceae bacterium | reverse complement strand
GTATAGACCGCCTCGTTGATCATCGGCATCAGGATGCGGTTGACGATGAAGGCGGGGAAATCTTCGGCGCTGGCGGCGGTTTTGCCAAGGCGGCCCACCACGGCCAGCAGGGTATCATAGGTGGGTTTGTCGGTGGCGATGCCGCGGATCAGTTCCACCAGTTGCATCACCGGCACCGGGTTCATGAAGTGAAAGCCCATGAATTTCTCGGGCCGGTCGGTGCGCGAGGCAAGCCGGGTGATCGAGATCGACGAGGTGTTGGTGGTGAGGATGGTTTCGGGCTTCAGATGTGGCAGAAGTTCGTCGAAGATGGCCTGTTTGACGGATTCGCGTTCGGTCGCGGCCTCGATGATCAGATCGCTCGGGCCCAGATCGGCAAGGTTCAGGGTGGTTTTGATCCGCGCCATGCCGGCGGATTTGTCGGCGGCAGTGATCTTGCCACGGCTGACCTGACGTTCGATATTGCGGTCGATCAGGGCCACGGCGTTGTCGAGGTTAGGCTGGCTGATGTCGCTGATCAGCACATCGAAGCCCGCCAGCGCGAAAACATGGGCGATGCCGCCGCCCATCTGCCCCGCGCCAACGATGCCCACTGATCTGATTTCCATGTAGCCCTCGCTGCCCGTTGCGCCGCAGCATACGCGGCGGGCGGGTGCGGGCGCAAGGCTGGGGGGGGAAGTGTGCGGCATTTGGGGCAAATCCCGAAGTTAGCCAATTGGAAAGACGATTCGGGCAGGCTTGATCTTGGGTGTGAGATAAATTGGGTGTGTGTAATGGCTTATGCTTTTCCGGGCGCGGGGGCGCTTGACTATTTTCCATGCCATTATGGCGCGTCACGGCTGCTGTTTCGCGGGCCAAGGCGGGGGCTTGATGGTGAGTATGTGGCCATTCTGGGCGGCACCGAGACCTATGGCAAATACGTGCCGGTGCCATTTCCGGCGCTGGTGGAAGAGGCGCTGGAGATGCCGGTGGTCAATCTTGGCTGCGTGAACGCAGGGGCCGATGTGTTCCTGAACGAGGTGCCGGTGACGGATATCGCGGCGCGGGCGGCGGTTTCGGTGGTGCAGGTGCTGGGGGCGCAGAACCTTTCGAACCGCTATTACGGCGTGCATCCGCGCCGCAATGACCGGTTTCTGGGGGCGACGCCGCTGTTGCGCTCGATCTTCCGGGATGTGGATTTCACCGAATTCAACTTTACCCGCCACATGCTGACCAGTCTGCAGGCCTGTTCGCCCGACCGGTTCGAAGTGGTGGCGGAGGAGTTGCGCGCAACCTGGGTGGCGCGGATGAAGCAATTGCTGACGCGGCTTTCGGGGCGGGGTGTGCTGTTGTGGATCGGCAACAATCCGCCTCCCGCGCCGGGGCGGCGGGCGGATATGGCGCTTGATCCGATGTTGGTGGATGCGGAAATGCTGGCGGAGGTGCGGCCCTATGCCAGTGCCTGCGTCGAGGTGGTCAGCCGGTTTGCGGATCGCGCGGCCGATACCGAAGGCAAGGCGTTCGGGGCGATGGAGGCCCCGGCGGCGGCGGGCCTGCCGGGGCCAGCCACCCACCGCGAGGTGGCCAACCGGTTGATACCGGTGGTGCAGGCGATGCTTTGAATGACAAAAGGCGCCCGGTTGGGCGCTTTTTCTCAGTTTTGAAAGCGGATCAAAGCTTTTCCAGCAGCTCCGGCACGGCGGTGAAAAGATCAGCCACCAGCCCGTAATCGGCCACCTGAAAGATCGGAGCCTCTTCATCCTTGTTGATCGCCACGATGATCTTGCTGTCTTTCATTCCGGCAAGGTGCTGAATTGCCCCGGAAATTCCAACCGCCACATAGAGGTTGGGGGCGACAACCTTGCCGGTCTGACCCACTTGCCAATCGTTCGGGGCATAGCCGCTGTCGACAGCGGCGCGGCTGGCCCCAACGGCGGCACCCAGTTTGTCGGCCAGTTTCTCGATCAGGGCGAAATCAACCTGGCTGCCAACACCGCGTCCGCCGGAAACCACGATGCCGGCGCTGGTGAGTTCGGGACGGTCCGAGGAGGCAACCTTGTCTTCGACCCAGGATGAGAGGCTGCCATCGGTATGGGTGGCGATCTTTTCAACTGGGGCCGCGTTGCCGGTGCCCACGGCCTCGAAGGTGGCGGTGCGGATGGTCAGCACCTTTTTGGCATCGCGCGAGGTGACGGTTTGAATGGCGTTGCCGGCGTAGATCGGACGCTCGAAGGTGGAGGTGTCGATCACGGTGATGGCGTCCGAGATCACCATCACATCAAGCAGGGCGGCCACGCGGGGCAGGATGCTTTTGGCGAAGGCGGTGGAGGCGGCGACGATGTGTTCATAGGGCCCGGCGAGCGAGACCACGAGGGCGGCGGTCGGCTCGGCCATGCCGTGGCAGAACATATGGTCATCGGCGAACAGCACTTTGGTGACGCCTTGCAGGCCTGCGGCTTCGGCGGCGGCGGCGTCGCCGCCTTTGCCCGCGATCAGGATCGTCACATCGCCCAAGGGTTTGATGGCCATCAGGGTTTTGGCGGTGGAATCGGTGGAGAGATGCCCACCCACCACGTCAGCGATCAAAAGTACGGCCATCTCAGATTACCCCCGCTTCATCACGCAGCTTTGCAATCAGCTCGTCCACCGAGCCGACTTTCACCCCGGCCTTGCGGCCCGCCGGTTCCACCGTTTTCACAATCGCCAGACGCGGCGCCACATCAACGCCAAGATCGGCGGGTGTCTTGATCGCCATCGGCTTGGCCTTGGCCTTCATGATGTTGGGCAGCGAGGCATAGCGCGGCTGGTTGAGGCGCAGATCGACGGTGATGATGGCGGGCATTTTCAGCGCGATGGTCTGCATGCCGTCATCAACCTCGCGGGTAACGGTGGCGACATCGCCTTCAATGGCCAGCGCCGAGGCGAAGGTGCCTTGCGACCAGCCGAGCAGAGCGGCCAGCATCTGGCCCGTAGCATTCATATCGTTATCAATGGCTTGCTTGCCACACAGCACAAGGCCGGGGGCCTCGTCGCGCACCACGGCGGCCAGCAGTTTGGCCACAGCCAGAGGCTCGATATCGGTTTGCACGTTGTCAGTGGCCTCGATCAGGATGGCGCGGTCCGCCCCCATGGCAAGGGCGGTGCGCAGGGTTTCCTGAGACTGTTTCACGCCGATCGACACCACGATCACCTCGGTGGCAATGCCTTTTTCCTTAAGTCGGATCGCCTCTTCAACGGCGATCTCGTCGAACGGGTTCATCGACATTTTCACGTTCGCCAGATCGACACCCGATCCGTCCGCCTTGACGCGGACCTTCACGTTGTAATCGATGACGCGTTTGACAGGCACCAGAACCTTCATCGGCAGTCTCCCTCATTTGGCCCCGGGGGCCAGCGCTCTGCAAGCGTGATAGCGGTTCTGGGCCACGGAAAACAGACCAAAACCGACGCCAAGGCGCGTCCCGACGTCGCGTCCTGACGCCTAGCGGGTAAGGCCGGGCACCCAGAGCACATCGTCATGGCCGTCGTTGTTGGCGATCCGCCCGGCCACGAAAAACCAATCCGACAGGCGGTTGAGGTATTTCACCGCTGCGGGGTTCACGGGTTCCGCCGCGGCAAGTTCCACCACCAGCCGCTCGGCCCGGCGCGAAACGGTGCGGCAAAGGTGCAGATGGGCCGCCAGCGCCGAGCCGCCGGGCAGGATAAAGCTGCGCAAAGGCGTGAGGCGGGTGTTCATCGCATCAATCTCGTGCTCCAGCCGCAGAACCTGCGGTTCGATCATCCGCAGGCGCGGGTATTCGGCACTGGCATCAAGGTGCAGATCGGGGGTGCAGAGATCGGCGCCGAGGTCGAACAGATCGTTCGAGATGCGGGCGAGGGCGGCATCGGCATCGCCGGTGGCGTGCAGGCGGGCGAGGCCGACGGTGGCGTTGGTTTCGTCCACCGTGCCATAGGCCGAAACACGGGCAGAGTTTTTCGTCACCCGCGTGCCGTTGCCGAGGGCAGTTTCGCCGGTATCGCCGGTTCTGGTGTATATCTTCGACAGCACGACCATCAGTTGCCGCCCCGCGAGCGGAGCCATGCGTAACCCACGATCAGGATCACCGCCCCGGCCTGCGCGATGATGCGGTAGCGCATCAGGCGGTTGGAGTGTTTGGCGTTGAAAGCGCCGCCTTTGGCGAAGGCGCCGATGCCGATCATCAGGATGATCAGCACGACAAAACAGGCGATGACTGCGAAGAGAAACAGGGGGTCTGAAAACATGGCGGCGCTCCCGGTGATAGGGGGGATCTAGTGGTTTTGACCGGAAAAGCGAACCTAAATTTTTGCGGGCGGATGGGCGGTGGTTAACTTTTGCCCAATACCCAATCCAGCAGCGATGTCGGCAGGGCGCGGCGGGCGAAATCCATCAGGTAGGTGGGGGTGGTGACGAAATAGCGCGCCCTGGGGCGCGGCGATTCAAGCGCGCGGAGCAGGGCGGCGGTGACGGCGCTGGCGGGCAGTTCGAAGCGGTCGGGGCCGGTTTGCGATACGAAACGTTGGCGGAGGGCTGCGTATTCGGCGGTGCGGACCGAGGCTTTTTCGTCGATCCACTTTTCGAACTGGCGGGCGGCGTTGACGCGGAACTGGCTGGTGATCGGGCCGGGCTCGATCAGGATCACCTCGATGCCGGTGCCCTTCATCTCGATCCGCAGGCAGTCTGTCAGGCCTTCCATCGCGAATTTTGTGGCGACGTAGGCGCCACGCAGTTTCAGCGCCACCAGACCCAGAACGGAGGAGCAGTTGATGATCCGGCCATGGCCTTGGGCGCGCATCAGGGGGATCACCTGGCAGATCAGATCGTGATAGCCGAAAAGATTAACCTCGAACGTCTCGCGCAGGCCGGCGCGGGGCACGTCTTCGACAGCACCGGGCAAGCCGTAAGCGCCGTTGTTAAAGAGGGCATCAAGCGTGCCACCGGTGCGCAGGACAACCTCGGCGACGGCGGCCTTGATGCCCGGCTCGTCCTTGTAATCCAGCACGAAGCTTTCCAGCCCCTCAGCGCGCAGACGGGCGCAATCGGCTTCAACCCGGCAGGTGGCGAACACCCGCCAGCCGCGGGCGTGCAGGCCGCGTGCGGCGTCAAGGCCGATGCCGGAAGAACAGCCGGTGATGAGGATAGAGCGTTGCGCCATGGTGTTACCGCCTGTATTCGCTGCATTGTTTAGGGCGATATTGGCCAAAGCGCAAACGGATCGCGGCGGTTACGGGCGCAAAAGCTGGGTGGCGACATAGCCTTCGACGCCATCGCCCTCGATGCGGATCAGGGACCAGCCGTTTTCCTCGCCGGTCTGGCTAACCACCAGCACGGCTTCGTCACGGGCAAGGCGGGCGATCACCGGGTTGGTTTTGCCGGGGCCGGAGCGGACGTTGACGCTTTTGGCGTCGATGTAGAACACCTGCGGTTCGAACGCGGCGGGAGCGGGCGGTTCGGCGACCAACGGCGCGGCCGCTACGGGAGCGGGGGCTATCATCACCGGTTTGGCGGGGGCAAAGGCGGCGGCGGTAACCTCGACCGGCGCTTCGGGCAGCGGGGTGGGTGCTTTGGCGGCCACGGGGGCATTCATCAGACCAAAGCGCAACTGGCCCCGATCTTGCCCGCCAATCAGCAGGGCGAGGAACAAACCGGCGCACAAAAGAACCAACAAACGAAACATCGGGCACCCGGATACAAGGTATTTTTTTGACGTTTACCACAGTTCGGGCGTTTGCGAAGCGGTAATTTCGGGGGAAAATCACGCGGTCTGCGGCGTGTTTGTTTTCGGGCTGGACCGACGCCTGCGCCCGATCTACACAACATCCATGTCAGATGAGCCCGAAGACCCCAAAATCGAGCCTGTCGAGGTGAGAGAGCCTTTATCGCGCGCCATTGGCGAGCGCTATCTGACCTATGCGCTCTCCACCATCATGCACCGCGCCCTGCCCGATGCCCGCGACGGGTTGAAGCCGGTGCACCGGCGGATTCTGTTTGCGATGCGCGAGTTGCGGCTGGTGGCGACGGGGGGCTTCCGCAAATCGGCCAAAATCTCCGGCGATGTGATGGGCAACTATCACCCGCATGGCGATTCTGCGATTTACGATGCGATGGCGCGGTTGGCGCAGGATTTCAACGTACGCTATCCGCTGGTGGATGGGCAGGGGAACTTTGGCAATATCGACGGCGATAACCCGGCGGCGGCGCGCTATACCGAGGCGCGGCTGACGGCGATCGCCGAAACGTTGATGGAAGGGCTGGCGGAAAACGCGGTGGATTTCCGCCCGAATTATGATGGCACGCTGGAAGAGCCGGTGGTGATGCCGGCGGCATTCCCCAATCTTTTGGCCAATGGTTCCAGTGGCATAGCCGTGGGGATGGCGACGAATATTCCCCCCCATAATCTGGATGAGCTGATCCTTGGCTGCCATGCGATGCTGCGCGACCCGGGCGTGAGCGTGGAGGATCTGGTGGCATTGATCCCCGGCCCGGATTTTCCGACCGGCGGGGTGATTGTCGAGCCGCGGGCGCAGGTGCTGGAGGCCTATCGCAGCGGGCGGGGCAGTTTTCGCACCCGGGCGAAGTGGCATGTGGAGGATCTGGGGCGCGGGACGTGGCAGATCATCGTTACCGAGATCCCGTTTCAGGTGCCGAAATCGCGGCTAATCGAAAAGCTGGCGGAACTGATCCAGTTGAAGAAAGTGCCGCTTTTGGCGGATGTGCGCGACGAGTCTGCCGAGGATGTGCGCATCGTGCTGGAGCCTCGGGTGCGGACGGTGGCGCCCGAGATGCTGATGGGGGCGCTGTTCAGGAACTCGGACCTTGAAACGCGATTCTCGTTGAATATGAACGTGTTGATTGATGGCAAGGTGCCGAAGGTCTGCAATCTGAAAGAGGTGTTGCGGGCGTTTCTGGATCACCGGCGCGACGTTTTGCAGCGCCGGTCGGAGCACCGGGTTGAGAAGATTGATCACCGGCTGGAGGTGCTGGAAGGCTTTATCATCACCTTCCTGAACCTTGACCGGGTGATTGATATCATCCGCTATGACGATGATCCGAAGGCGGCTTTGATGGCCGAGGATTGGGGCCGGGTGCATGTGCGGGCGATGGCCGAGAAGGATTATGTGCCGCCCGCGCCGGGGGAGGGCGAGCTTTCGGAACTGCAGGCCGAGGCCATTCTGAACATGCGGCTGCGGTCTTTGCGGCGGCTGGAGGAGTTGGAACTGCTGCGCGAGCGGGATGTATTGATGAAAGAGCGGGCTGATCTGGCCGATCTTCTGGAAAGCGACAGCCTGCAGTGGAAGCAGATCGGCACCGAGTTGGAGGTGATCCGCAAAACCTTTGGCAAAAGCACCAAAGCGGGGGCGCGGCGGACGCTGTTTGCCGAGGCGGGCGAGGTGGAAGAGGTGCCTTATGACGCGATGATCGAGCGCGAGCCGATCACCGTCATTTGTTCGAAAATGGGTTGGATACGGGCACTTAAGGGGCATGTGGGGCTCGAATTAGAGCAAAAGTTCAAGGATGGCGATGGGGCCAGCTTTGCCTTTCATGCGGAAACCACCGACCGGATTTTGCTGATCGCGGGCAACGGGCGGTTTTACACGCTTTTGGGCGCAAGTCTGCCCGGCGGGCGGGGGATGGGCGAGCCGGTGCGCCTGATGGTAGACCTGCCGAACGAGGCGGAGATTGTCGATCTGATGATCTTTCGGGCGGGGGAGAAGCTGCTTGTCGCCTCAAGTGCCGGGGACGGGTTCGTGGTGCTTTCGGACGAGGTGCTGGCGATGACGCGGGCGGGCAAGCAGGTGTTGACGGTAAAAGATGGTGTAAAAACAGCAGTTTGCCGTAAGGTGAGCGGTGATGCCGTGGCGGTGGTGGGCGATAACCGCAAGCTGTTGGTGTTCGGGTTGGCCGAATTGCCGGAAATGGCGCGTGGCAAGGGCGTGCGGTTGCAGAAATACAAGGATGGCGGGCTGGTGGACGCGGTGACCTTCACGCTGGCCGCAGGGCTCAGTTGGAAAGACCCGGCGGGGCGGACCCGGACGGAAACCGACCTCACCGAATGGCAAGCGGCGCGGGCCACCGCAGGCCGGATGGCGCCGCGCGGCTTTCCGCGTGACAACCGGTTTGATTGAAATCCGCCGCAAGCGCCGCGTCGGTTTGGTGTAGGGTTCTATGTAGTGTATCCGTCGTGCCGCGAAACTACGCTTGCGGGGCCGCCTTGTCGCGCCGGTTCAGATCATCCTGATGGTGTCTTTGCCCACCGCCAGCATATAGCCGCGCCGGGTGATGGTTTTCACCAGCAGTTCTGACACCATCTGATTGCCAAGGGTATCGCGCAGGCGTTTGATGCGGGTGGCGCCTGCCGCCTCGTCGCAATCGGCGGCGTCGCGGCCCGAGATGACGGCCTCGATCTGCGCGCCCGTCAGCACCTCGTCGTCCATCCGCGCCTCGGCCAGCACGGCGAGGGTTTCTAAGGCGGCTTCGGTCAGGGCAAACTCCATGTCGTTGATATAAACCGCGCGCGATTCGCGGGAGATCAGCAGGGTAGACACTTGTATCCCCGAACGCTGGATCGCCGAGATGCGGCGGTTCAGGGCGATGATGGTGACAAGGAACACCAGCGCCGCCAGCAGCAGGGCGGTGGCAAAGATCAACAGCACGAAGATCACCATGCGGTAGCTTTGCAGCACCTCGGAAAACGCGGTGCCGGACTGGGCCAGAATCTCCAGCAGCTTGATCTCGGCCCCGGTTTTCAGATCGTCATTATCGACAAACAACTGCTCGACCCGTGCGTTGAACGCATTGGCGTCGGGCAGGTTCACAAACAGGATGATCGCCGCCAACAGCAGGATCAGGACGATGGCCGCAATTCCATAACCAACAACGCGGTTTCCCGCGCGCAAACTGTCAGTAACGGAGGAAGAAGTCTCCGGCATTCGCTCTTCTTTCATCTAAGCCTTCGGGCCCAAAACTGGACAGAATCTTCAACAAAGTCCAGCCATCTACCGCAAGCCGTGGCGCAAGCTCGGCTTTGGCCTGATTTGGTTTGTCACATACGGCATCGCTGACCTGACTGACACCATACGCCAGACCATGAGGATCGTCGCGCTTGGCCTTGTAGTCGACATAGCATTCGGCATGCGCCGGCAGCGCCATCAGCGCAACAAGAGCGGAAACCAATAGCAGTCTGGGGGCAGGGGGGCGCATCACGAACTCCTATACACTGTCCTTACCTTGGGCGCATACGGCTTGATATTCAATATCATCCCGAACCTTTTGGCCCTTCCGGCCCGGTTATCCCCTAGCACCGGGCCGATATTGCTTGGCCGTGCCCAACCACCGCAGATGAGGCATCCCTTTGGCCGCACCCGTTGCAGCCGCAGTTCATGAGGCCAGAATGCCCCGACCAAACACCCTGACGCTTGCCCTGCGCGATCTGTGCGATGACATCGCCCACCACATCGTCACGCTGGCCCACGGCGCGTTCGATCTGGCCTGTGTGGTGGCGGTTGCGGCGCTGGTCTTTGCATCAGGCCTTGAGCAGGCGAAAACCACGACCCGGCCCGAAGCGGCTGTGCAGGCCCACACCGTCAAAGCCTGCCCCCTCGCGAAATCCGACTGCATCACCGCTCAGGTTCTGGCGCCACAGGACGCCTGACAGAACGTGGGGCGCGCGCGCCAAGCCGCAGCGCGCGACCCTGCACGGGGAGGGGGGACGAGCAGCCCTCCTCCCCAAACTATTTCAGATAGGCGCGGAAGCTTTGGATCACCTGGGCGTAGACATCGCGCTTGAACGGCACGATGGCGGCCAGCATCTCCTCCGTCCCGATCCAGCGCCACTCGGCGAATTCCGGATGCTCCTTGGCAATGTCAACCTCGGCGTCGTCGCCGTCAAAGCGGAACAGGAACCATTTCTGCCGTTGCCCCCGATACTTGCCGCCCCACACCTTGCCCAGCAATTCAGGCGGCAGATCATAGGTCAGCCAGTGGTGCGTCTTGGCCAGGAACTTGACCGAGGGGGCCTTGATCCCCGTCTCCTCCTCCAACTCGCGCAGCGCCGC
>JANNAV010000187.1:0-33418 GCA_031384695.1 Paracoccaceae bacterium | reverse complement strand
AGCATGTGGCCGCGCCCGCGAATGTCGCCGACCGCGTCGATGCCGCTGAGCGCCTCGGCCAGCCAAGCCTTCAGGCGGGCCTCGTTCAACGCCACCCGCGCCACCAGACCCTCGCGCGCCACGATCTTTTGCACCATCACCCCGGCAGCACAGGCGGCGGTATGGCCGGTAAAGGTATGCCCGGTCTGAAACGCGCCGTCGGCGGCGGCAATGGCCTGCCACACTGCCGTGGTGCAGACCGCAGCCCCCAAGGGCATGTAACCCCCCGCCAGACCTTTGGCGATGGCGATGATATCAGGCTCCACCGCATCGCGCGCCAGCGCCCCCCAGGTGCCGGTGCGCCCGGCGCCGCACATCACCTCGTCCGAGATCATCAACACCCCATGGCGGGTGCAAATCTCGCGCACCCGCGCGATGTAGCCCTCTGGCGGTGGCACGGCACCACCTGCGGCGCCCACCACCGGCTCGAAGATGAAGGCGGCGATGGTTTCGGCACCCGCTTGCAGGATCGCGGCTTCAAGTTCGGCGGCGCAAACCCCAGCCAATGTTTCAACGGTGGCACCGGGCACCGGGCGATAGGCGTTCACCGCCGAAACCTTGATCGCGGGGATCATCGCCCCTTCGAACGCCTGCGTCCGCTCGGCAAAGTCCGAGACTGACAGCGCGCCCAGCGTGTTGCCATGCCACGACCTGCGGCGCGAGATAAAGCGGCGGCGGGTTTTCTGGCCGATGGCGGTCTGGTATTGCAGCGCGATCTTGAGGCAGCTTTCCACCGCCTCCGACCCGCCCGAGACGAACACCATCTCGCGCAGGGTGCCACCCAGATTGCCCCGGATGATCGCCGTCAACTCCTCCAGCGCATCGGTGGTGAAGTTATAGCGGTAACCATGCGCGATGGCGCTCAACTGCGCCGTGATGGCGGCATTCACCTCGGTATTGCCATGGCCAAGGCAATACACCACCGGGCCGCCAGAGCCGTCGATATAGCGTTTGCCCGTGGCGTCATAAACATAGCTGCCTTCGCCGCGCAACACCTTGGGCAGGGCGGCGGTGGCGGAGATGCCTGCGGCAAGATCGGGGGTATCGGGCATGGCGGGTGTCTCCGTTCGGGCAGGTGGCAGCTTTACAGCACGGGCGGTTGCGGGCAAGGGGGGCTGCGGGCAAGGAGGGGGGCGGTTGCGGGCAACGGTTGCCGCCCCGCGCGGCATCTGCCATCCTGCGCCGCAAAGGCCCTGCCACCTGATCCGGGCCAGGTACGAGATAAGGCAAAAGATGCGCAGACCGATCATGGACCCCAGCAAGGCACCTTGCGCTGCCGTTACCATGGTGAAGGGCGATTACTTCTTTCTGCGCCGCTGGATTGCCTATTATGCGGCCCAGTTCGGCCTGCAGCACCTCTATGTGCTGAACCACGGCAATGATCCCGAAGTGCGGCGCATCGCGGCGGGGGCGACGGTGATCCATGTGCCTTATGATGAAAGCCGCACCAAGGTGGACAGCCGCCGGTGGGAGCTGATCTCGCATTTCACCAGCGGTTTGTTGCGGTATTATGCCTGGGTGCTGTGCGGCGATGTCGATGAATTCGTGGTGGTTGACCCCGAGGTGGCACCCGGCCTTCTGGCCTATATCACCAGCTTTGCCGAAGCGCAGACCCCGGCTGTGATCTGCCCGCTCGGGATCGAGATCATTCACAACCCGGCGCTGGAACCCGAGCCGCTGCTGGAGGATCAGCCGATCCTTACGCGCAGGCGGATCTTCCGGCTGAACGCCAATTACTCCAAGCCCTGCCTCATCCGCACCCCGGTTTCCTATTCGCCGGGCGGCCATTCGTGCAGCCACAACAACCGCACCGTCGATCCGAACCTGTACCTTGTGCATCTGCGCTTTGTCAGCCACGATCTGACGCTGGCGCGGCTGCAAAGCCGGGTTGAGATGAAGCAGTTGGAATCCGAAACGCTGAGCGCCGGGGCGGAGGGTGTTGCACCCGCGCGCCGTGCCACATGGACCAGAGACGTGGAATCCTATCTGACGCTGTCCAAACTTGAACCGGTGGCCGAGACCATGGATTTCACCGAGTTCCGCCGCGTGATGGTTGAGCAGAAGAAAGAGGTCCGCCCCGGCAGCCACTGGTTTTTCGGGGGGGGTCGCAGCAAGGTGCTGTACCGCCTGCCCGAACGTTTCACCCATCTGATCTGACCCTGTAGCGGAGCCTTCCATGCCCCCCAAATTCGGCACCAGCGGTCTGCGCGGCCTTGTCAGCGAGTTGACCGATGATCTGATCACCGATCACGTCCGCGCCTTCATTGCGGCCTGCCCTGTGGGCAGCGGGATTTATGTTGCCCGCGATCTGCGCGCGTCCTCGCCCGCCATCGCTGCTGTGGTTATCGCGGCGGCACAGGCGGCGGGGTTGCAGGTAACCGATTGCGGCCCCTTGCCGACACCGGCGCTGGCGCTGGCGGCGATGGCTTCGGATGCGGCGGCGGTGATGATCACCGGCAGCCATATTCCCGCCGACCGCAACGGTTTGAAGTTCTATACGCCTGCGGGCGAGATCACCAAGCCGCAGGAGGCGGCCATTCTTGCGGCGCTTGGCCAAAGCCATGCGTCCCACGCCGCACCGCCTTTGCAGACCAACACCACGGCCACCGCCGTCTACATCGCGCGGTATGTCACGGCTTACGGTGCGACTGCGCTTACGGGGATGCGCATCGGCGTTTACACCCACAGCGCCGTTGGCCGCGATTTGCTGTTGCGGGCCGTTGCGGCACTTGGGGCCAGCACGGTTGATCTGGGGCGGTCGGATAGTTTCGTGCCCGTCGATACCGAAGCGGTGAGTGGTGAAACCCGCGCCCGGTTGCTGGCCTGGGCGGCGGCGAACCGGCTTGATGCCATCGTCTCGACCGATGGCGACGGCGACAGGCCGTTGATGACCGATGCCACCGGGCGGATTGTGCCGGGCGATGTGTTGGGGCAGATCACGGCGGCGGCTTTGGCGGCCGGAGTGGTGGTGACCCCGGTATCGTCGAACACCGGGGCCGAAGCGTCACGCCGGTTTGCCCAAGTGATCCGCACCCGCATCGGCTCGCCCTTTGTCATCGCCGCGATGGAGGCGGCGGGGGGGCGTATTGTGGGGTACGAGGCGAATGGCGGCTTTCTGCTGGGTTTTGCCGCGCAAGGCCCGGCGGGCGCCTTGCCGCCCCTGATGACCCGCGACAGCCTGTTGCCGTTGATCGCCCCCCTGGCTTTGGCGCGCAAGATCGGGCTGGCGGCTTTGGTGGCGCAGGAACCTGCCCGCTTTACCGCCAGTGATCGCTTGCAAGAGGTGCCGACCGACCGCACGCAGGCGCTGGTCGCACATCTTGATGCCTCTGCCGACGCGCGCGCCGGTTTTTTGCGCGCGCTTGGTGCCATCGAGGTGGCGATTGACCGCACCGATGGTCTGCGCCTTGGCCTTGATGGCGGCCGTATCGTGCATCTGCGCCCCTCCGGCAACGCCCCGGAACTGCGGTTTTACGCCGAAGCGGAAACCGCCGCGGCCGCCGAAGATCTGCTGACCGCAGGGCTTGCCACGGTGGCCGGAATGTTGGCCAGCGCATAGCGGCCACGCGGCGGGTTTTGCCGGTACATCAGGGCGGTGTGCCAGCCTGCATTCGTGGCAAGCGCCTTCATTGCGCCCGGCGTGCAAATCCCTATATTCAAGGCGATCACAAGGAACAGCCCATGCCCGCCATCGAGATCTACACCACCCCCTCCTGCCCCTATTGCCATGCCGCCAAGCGCCTGCTGGCTAAAAAGGGCGCAAAGTTTACCGAAATTGACGTCAGCCGCGACCCCGCCCTGCGCATGGCGATGAGCACCCGCGCCAATGGCCGCCGCTCGGTGCCGCAGATTTTCATTGCGGGCGCCCATGTCGGCGGCTCGGACGATATTCACGCGCTAGACGACGCGGGCCGGCTTGACCCGATGCTGGCGGGCTGAGGGATGCGCGCGGGGTTGGTGCAGTTGAATGTGGGCGATGATCCGGCGGCCAACCTGCCCGCGACGCTGGCGCATATCCGGGCGGCGGTGGCGGGGGGGGCGGATTTCGTGCTGACCCCGGAATGCACCAACCTGCTGTCCGCCAACCGCGACCATCAGCGCCGGGTGCTGTGCCTTGAGGCGGATGACCCGACGCTCGCCGCCTTGCGTGCCGAAGCAGCTGCAGGCGGGATATGGCTGTTGGTGGGTTCGCTTGGTCTTTTGACCGAAGATGCCGATGGCCGCTTTGCCAACCGGTCATTGCTGATCGGCCCGGATGGCGGCATCGTGGCGCGCTATGACAAGATCCATATGTTCGATGTGAATGTATCGGAAACCGAGGTGTACCGCGAGTCTGCGGGCTATCGCCCGGGCGCTGCGGCGGTGCTGGCCGACACGCCCTTCGCGCGCATCGGCATGACCGCGCGCATCGGCATGACCGTGTGCTATGACATCCGCTTTCCCGCCTTGTACCGCAGTCTGGCGCAGGCGGGGGCGCAGATTCTGACGGTGCCCGCTGCGTTCAACCACATCACCGGGGCGGCGCATTGGGAAACCCTGCTGCGGGCGCGGGCGATAGAATGCGGCTGTTTCGTGCTGGCACCGGCGCAATGCGGCTTTCATCCCGAGGCCGCCGGTGGCAAAGGCCGCCGCACCCATGGCCATTCGCTTGCCATCGCACCCTGGGGCGAGATTCTGGCCGATGCGGGCACCGAGCCCGGCGTGACGCTGGTTGATCTGGATCTGGCCCGGGTGGCCGAGGCGCGGGCGCGCGTGCCCTCGCTGTCCCATGACCGGCCTTTTACCCTGCCATGAGCGAGGGGCCTGACAAAACCGATGACCTCGCCGTTACCCTGTTTGGCGAATTGTTCATGGCCGATCAACTGGCGCGCAACCGCATCACCAAGGCGCTGCCGAAGGGCATGCAACTGTCGCATTTCTCGGTGCTGAACCACCTTGCCCGCGCCAGTGACGAGCGCACGCCCGCCCAGCTTGCCCGCGCCTTTCACGTCACGCGCGGGGCGATGACCAACACCCTGACCAAGCTGGAATGGGCGGGCCATGTGCATATCCGCCCCGATTGGGATGACGCGCGGCAGAAGTTCGTGGCGCTTTCGCCGTCGGGCCGTGCGGCGCGCGATGCCGCCGTGGCCGCCGTGGCACCGCTGATCGCCGAGGTGGTCACCGCGCTGGGGGCCGACAAGGTGCGTGCTGTGCTGCCGGTGCTGCGCGAACTGCGGTTGAAGATGGAAACCGAGGAATAGCGGCGCTGCCGCCGGGAGGGACTGCGATGAAGCCGAAAGCGTTTGCCTGTCTTGCGGCCCTGTTGGCGGCGATTGCGGCGCTGCCCGCGTTGGCGCAGCAAATCGCAGCCAGCGGCACCGTGATCGTGTATCGCGGCAAGGGCTATGAGGGGATCATGAACCCGTTCATCCGCCCCGAGGCAAGGCTTGACGGGCAGGTGATCGGCAAATGTGTGAAGGGCGAAAAGATCACCTTGCAACTTGCGCCCGGGCCGCATGTTCTGGCCACCACCTCCGAATCCGCGAATGACCTCGCCTTTACCCTGGCCGAGGGAGAGACAATCTGCATCCGTTGCACCATTGCCATCGGGGTGCTGGTGCCGAACTTTTCGTTAAAGCGGGATGATGCGAAAAAATGCGATCAGGTGGCGCGCAGTTTTCGCGGGCAATAAGGCGGGAAGAGTTTTTATGGAACCAACACGCATTGGAAAACGCGTTCGAGCGCATGCGAGAGGCAGCGATTTCCAATTCCGTGTGAACCCATCCCGCTCTGGTGGCGCGGCGCTGCCGGTGCCGCGCCACTTGCCTCGGTTGCCGGTATCCCGCATGCTTGGCGGATGCGATTGCCCTACCTGCCGCCACATCTGATTGCCGCAGTCTGGCGGTTTTACCGCCGCACCGAGCAGGCCGAACTTTCGCTGATCGCGGCGGGTGTGGCGTTTTTCGGCTTTCTGGCGCTGTTTCCCGCCGCCGCCGCGATCATCGCGATTGCGGGGTTCGTGTCTGATCCGGGGGTGATCCGCGCCGATGTGGCGTTGTTGCAGGGTTTTCTGCCGCCCGACGCCTTCACCCTGATCTCGGATCAGGTCGAGGCGCTGCTGGCGGTCAATACCGGCAGTCTGGGGCTGACGACGCTGCTGTCGACCGCCTTTGCGCTGTGGTCGGCGCGGGCGGGGGTGGCGGCGCTGATCCGGGGGCTCAACGCCATTCATCAGCGGCCTAACCGTTCGGGCCATTGGCATCAGTTGCGGGCGCTGGTGCTGACGTTCACGCTGATCGGGCTGGCGTTGGCGGCGATGGTGATGGCGGTGGTGATGCCGCTGCTGGTTCAGTTTTTGCCGCTTGGCGGGGCGGAGGCGCGGCTTTTGGCGGAGACGAACCTGTTGATCGGGTCGGTTCTGGTGGTGCTGGCGCTGATCGTGGCCTACCGGCTTGGCCCCAACCACGGCCCCAACCCGCCGCCGGTTCTGTCCTGGGGGCTGCTGGTGGCACTGATCCTGTGGATATCGGCGGCGCGGGGGTTCATGCTGTATCTGGCGAATTTCCCGTCCTACAATCAGGTTTACGGCTCGATCGGCGCGGTGGCCGCCTTGCTGATGTGGCTGTATGTCAGCGCCTATGCCGTGCTGCTTGGCGCGGCCGTCGATGCCGAGCGGTATCGCAAAAGGCGGTAAAGGCGGCAGAAAAGCCCCCCCGTCAGTAGTCTTTCTCCAGCAAAATGCCGAAACCGGTGGTGCCGTCGGAACTGGCCCGCCCGCGCAAGGTGATGTGCTTGCGCAAATCCAGGTTGAGGTTGATCTGGCTTTTGCCGTTCTGATCCACCGTCACCTCGGAATAAATCTTGTCGGTCAGATACTTGCCTGCAGTGATCGAACTGGTGCCATCGGTAGCCGTCTTGACGTCCAGATTATCAAGCCCGATCCCCTGCCGCAGTTTCGCGACCAGCCCGTCACCGCCCTTACCGGCCAGCGTGCGCACCGCCGCCGCCAGTTGCAGCGCCTGCAGCGGTGAAAGATCCTGCAACGTCTGCCCGAACAAAAGCTGCGCCAGCACCTCTTCCTGCGGCAGTTGGGGCGAGGATTCGAAACTGACCACCGGGTTATCGGCGGGCCCGTCGATCACCACCGACGTGGTGATGCCATCGTTTTCGGTCGAGGCGACGATGCGTAGAAACGGCACCAGCTCGCCCTGCATCTGCAACACCGCCTCGTCAAGATCGAGCCGTTTGCCCAAAATCTCCAGCCGCCCCCGGATCAGGGACAGCGCCCCGGCAGGCTGCACCGCCCATGTGGTGCCGCGCAGCAGCAATTCGCCGCCCAACTCGGCATCAAGCCCGCGGCCGCGCAGAAAAACCCGGTTCGGGGCCGAGATCACGATATCCAGCCGGTAGGGGGCCGCCGTCGCAGTGCCGCTACCCGATGGCTCAAACTGACCCGCCCGCGCCCGCGTGGCCCGCTGTGGCGCAGGCTCGTTCAGGTGGCGCAGGCCGGGCAGATCACCAGCGCCGCCAAAGCCGGTGGACGGCACCCGCAGTTCGGTTTGCGTCAGTGCCACCCGCCCGGCGATCAGGGCGCCCCCCGCCAGCGGGCCTGAAATGGTCAGCGCGCCGTTGGCGGTGGTCTCGTAAAGATCGGGGTCGCGCAGGGTGACCCGCGCGATTTCCAGCGCCAGATCTGCGGCATAGGGGGCGGCCAGCCCGACGCTGCCGCGCGCGGCAACCTCGCCGCCGGTGGAAACCGTGCTGCGCGCCGTCAGATTTGCCCGCCCGCCCGCAAGCGCCGCCCGTGCAGTGATGGCTTGCAGCGCGAAGTTCTGCCCCGGATCGGCCAGCCGCCCGTCGCTCAGACTGACGGTTCCGGCCAGCGCGCTGATCGCCAGCGGCCCGTTCAGGCGCAGATCAAAGTTCAGATTGCCCGAAACCGCGCGCGGCGTGATCAAGGCATTGGCCAGCGCCGCCTGCGCCGTGCCCCGGATCGCCAGATCCGCCCGGCCAAAGCCCGGCGCGATCTTGCCCTTCACTGACGCTGCGATCCGCCCCGGCCCGGTGCCTGTCAGATCAAGTGTGGTGCCACCGCCGTCCTGCACCGCCCGGCCCCGCAGCTTCAAAGCGCCCGGAAACTCGGGCAGCAACAGGCCGAGGTTCTTCAACTCGGCCACGATATCAACGGTCTGGCGGCTGCCCTGCAAGGTGCCGGTGGCGGTTGCCACAAGCTGTGGGTTGCGCAGGTCGGCGCTTTGCACCTGCACCACGCCGTCGCGCAGCATCAGGCGCGCGGTGACCGCACTTGTCCCGCCCAGCAGCCGGTCAACCTCGGTCACACCGATGCCCAAGCCCCGGCCCGTGGCGTCGATGTTCAGCGTGCCCGACGCGGCAGAGCCGGTGAACGCGGCCTTGCCCGACAGGGCACCGCGATAGCCCTGCCCCAGCAGCGCCAGATCGCCGAGGCTAACCCCGGCCTGCAAATCGCTGTCAGCCGCCGACCAGCGCCCGGTGACGGTGGTTTGCGCTTGCGGGTTGGCAAGCGAAGCGGTGGTGATGCGCACCGCCCCATCCTCCAGCCCCAAATCCAGCACCAGCAGGCTGTCGCCCTGCAACAGCCCGTCAAGCTGCGGCACGCCAAGCCCCAGATCGCGGGCCGTGGCATTCAGCGTCAGCCGCCCCGCGCCGACTGTGCCCGCAAACCCGGCGCGGCCGGTCAGCGCGCCACGATAGCCTTCGCCAAGCACCGCGATATCGTCGAACCGCACGTCAGCCTGCAGGGTGGAACCGGCACTGGCGATCTTGCCGCGCGCGGTGACGGCGAGGGTGGCCGCCGTGATGCTGAGGCGGCGAAGTTCGGTGCCGTTGGTATCGCGCCGGGCCGAAAAGCCGATCTGCGCCTGCCCGCGCAGAAGATTGTCCAACGCGGCAAGGCCCGCGCGCATGTCGCGGCCCCGGGCGGCCCCCTCCAGATCGAAGGCGCCGGTCAGCGGGCTGCCATTGCCGGTGATGGTCAGCGAAGTGGCGCCGCTGACCGGCAGGCCCGCAAGTGCCGCAAAGCGTGACGCATCTTTCACCTGCGCGTCGAGCGTGCCGGTCAGGGTCAGGGCCTGTTTGATCCCCGCGATGGTGCCTGATGCCTTGGCGTCGTAATCCTCGCCGGTGATCGTCAGGTCGGGCAGGCTGACCACCCCGTCACCCTCGCGCCAGTACAGCGACGCTTTGCCCGACAGAACCGGGCCCAGGGCGGTGGCCAAAGCCGGATCGACCGGGATCAGGCCTTCGGTATCGAAATCCATGGCCATCGAGAACCGCCGCGCGCCGCCATCGCGGGCGATCAGGCCCGAACCCAGCAGCGTCAGCTTGCGGGCCTTGAAATCGGCGCGGTCAAGGCCCAGAACCGTACCCTTCAGGCTCCAGCTTTCGCTGACCGCCTTGTCATAGGTGATCACCAGGTCGGCCTTGTCGATCCGGGTTTCCACTTCGGTGGTCAGCGGCAACAGCACCGGGCGCGCGTCAAGGCCGATGCGCCCGGTGATGGCGATACGCTCGGGCAGCCCGTCGGCGGCCAGATCGACCGCGCCTTGCAGATCGAGCGCTTCGGCCTGCACTGCAAGGTTGCTCAATGTCATTTTGCCGTCAGCAAACCGCTTGCCAGTGGCGCGCAGGCTGACTTCGGGGCCAAAGAAGGCGGCATAATTGGGCAGGAACAAGGGGGCCAGATCGCCGCGCAGATCGGCGGCAAAGCCCTGCTCGCCTTCTGGGCTTCCCGCCGAGTTTCCGGTCAGGCGCACCTCGCCCGCAAGGCGCGGCACGTCATCGGTTTGCAACGCGATCCTGGCCACGAAATCTGCCAGCGGCCCCGCGCCCTGCACCGTCAGGGCCGCCGATGGCACCCCCGGCAAGCGCAGCAGCCCCGCCGCAATACCGCCCGCCTCTTCGCGGGCATCCAGATCAACCGACAGGTTCTGCCCCGCATTGGCATAGCTTGCCGCCAGCACCAGCCGCCCGGCGGGGCCATCATCGGTGCGTTCCAGCACCAGATCGGCCTGCCCCTCGCCACCGATCAGCGACAGCGAAGCCTCCAGCCGCCCCTCAACCCCGCTGCCCAGCACGGCCGCGCCAAGGGTGATCTTTTCGGCCAGCAGACTGCCGATCTCCACTGATACCGGCAGTTCGGGCAGCGCGAAACTGCGGGCCTCGGCACTTGGCAAGGCATCGCCCGCCACCGGCAGCCGTTCCAGCACGATCTCGCCCGCGCGCAGGGTGTTGATCGACACCGCCCCGGAAAACAGCGCCGCCCGGTTCCACTCAAGGCTGACATCGCGCAGCGTCAGCCAGACGCCCGCATCATCGGCGATGGTCAGTTCCTGCACCGTGGCCTTTGACGACAGGGCCCCTGCAAACCCGGTGACCACCACCACCCGCCCGGCAGAGGACAGGTTATCCTCCAGAAACGCCGTCAGATAGCTGCGGTCATCCTGTGCGGCGGCGGTCACCGGCATCAGCAGCAACAGGATTAGTGCGAAGGCCCGCATCAGAACGCCTGCCCCAGACCGACATAAACCTGCAAACCGTTGCCTGCCCCACCGCGCACTGGCACCGCCAGATCAAGCCGGATCGGCCCCACCGAGGTGGCATAGCGCACCCCGATGCCCGCGCCCGCATGCCAATCGCCAATGCCCTCGAAAAAGCTGACCGCATCAATGCGCCCGGCATCGACAAAGCCCACCAGCCCGATGCTGTCGGTCACCTTCACCCGCGCCTCAACCGAGGCACCGAGGAAAAACGTGCCGCCCGAACTGAAACTGGTGTTGGCCTGATCGCGCAGCAGATTGACGCCAAGCGATTGATATGGTTGCCCGCGCACCGTGCCGCCGCCACCCGAATAGAACAGATCGTCGCGCGGGGTGCCGATCAGGCTGGCCCCCAGTACAGCACCCGCCTGCACCCTTGCCGCCAGCACCACGCCGTTGCTGTCGCCAAACCCGCGATAACCGCGCGCATCCAGCGTCAGGCGCAAACCGTTGTCGGTGGTGCCGAACCCCAGAAACGGCTTGGCCTCGGCGGCGATGTAAAAGCCTTTGGTGGCATCGGTCTTGCTGTTGCGCCGGTCCCAGGCCGCATTTACCGGCAATTCAAGGCTGCGGTAGTTGGTTTTGCCCGCGAGGTCGGAAACCCCGGAATAGGCATAGCCGATGGCCGCCTTGCCGGTCAGGCTTTCGGAAAACACATGCGACAAGGTAAAGGCAGCGCCAAACACATCGGCGGTGTAATCCTGTTCGTTCAGTTGCGCCAGATCAACCTCCAGCCCCGCCGTGGTATCGGGGGTAAAGGTGGCGGGACGTTCCAGTTTCAGATCCAGCGCATAGTCGATGCCGCCGGTCTGGCCGCCGATGTTTGCCACCGCGCCGTGGATGGTCAGCCGCTCACCGCCGCCATTCAGATTGCGATGCAGCCAGGTGCCGTCTAGCGTCAGCCCCTCGAAACTGGCGATTTCGGCCAGAAAGCTGTAGCGTCTGGTGCGCTCCTCCACCACGGTGGCGGTGATGCCCAAAAGATCGGGGGCGGTCACCTCCGTGTCCTCGCTTAACGTCACCGATTTGAACACGCCGGTGCGGCGCAACCGCGCTGCGGCTTTTTTCAGCATTTCAGGATCGAACACGGTGCCTTCGGGCAGGCCCGCGATCTTGCGGATACGCGCCTCGCGCATGCGTTCCTGCCCCTCGATCACCAAGGGACCAAAGCGCAGTTTCGGCCCCGGTGCGACGGTGATCTCGGCGCTCAGCGTGGCGCGGGCGTGATCCGCCTCAAGGTTCTGCGCGCGGGTTTCGGCCTTGGCGTGGCCCGCACCGCGCCAGCCGTCCACCGCCACACCGACGGCTTCCAGCACCAGCCCGCTTTCGGCCACCTGCCCTTTGGCGAAGCCTTTGGGCAGCACCGTCCCCGGTGCCAGCGGTGCTATGGTGGCGCGTCCGAAGGTAAACGCAGGCCCGGTTTCAACCACAACCTCGATCCGCCCGATCCGTGCGGGCGCATCAAGGGGGGCAATCGCCGCCGCCTCGCGCCCGTCGATCCGCACATGGATGACCGGGCTGTAATAGCCGCGCGCATAAAGGGCGCCCAGCAGGTTGCCATATTCGGCCCGCGCATCGGCAAACAGATCCTGCGGGTCGGTGGCGCCGCTGTTCTGCGATGCCTGCAGGATCGAGGTGTCGCGCAGATCATCGGCCAACCGGGCGGGCGCACCGGGAAAGCGGAACTCCAGCGCATCAAGCGCCTGCCCGGCGCTGCCCGCGCTCACCGCCAGCAGCAGACCCGCGATCACACATCGCCCGCCAAATGGTTTTCGCCCAAACCGCATCGTTACACCAAACCTGCCTTGGCCCAACTATCGCCTTTCCCCCGGGCAGTAGCAATGCAGACACTGGCCGATTGTGCAGGCAAAGCGCGTTTCCGCCCCGCAGGTATTTTCGCACAAACCCTGCCGCAGCCGCGTGACACGGCAGCGCTAACAATGCAGTATTGCCGCCGGATGGCAATGCGGATGGCGGGTGGTATGTATATCGGGTTGGATCTGGGCACCTCGGGCCTGAAGGGCATTCTTGTCAGCGAGAATCAGGTGGTGCTGGCCGAGGCGACGGCACCGCTTGGCGTGCAGCGCCCGCAGGATGGCTGGTCTGAACAGCACCCTGCCGATTGGGTTGCGGCGGCCGAGGTGGTACTGTCAGCACTTGCGGTGCATGGTCTTTCCGGTGTCCGGGCCATCGGCCTTTCGGGCCACATGCACGGGGCCACCCTGCTGGACGCCGCCGATCAGGTGCTGCGCCCCTGCATCCTGTGGAACGATACCCGCAGCCATGCCGAGGCCGCGAGCCTTGACGCCAACCCCGATTTCCGCCGCATCTCCGGCAATATCGTGTTTCCCGGCTTTACCGCGCCGAAACTGGATTGGGTCCGCGCGCAAGAACCCACCCTCTGGGCCAAAGTTGCCAAGATACTGCTGCCAAAGGATTATCTGCGCCTCTGGTTCTCGGGTGAACATGTAGCCGAAATGTCCGACGCCGCAGGCACCGCCTGGCTCGATACCGGTGCGCGCGACTGGTCCGAGGTGCTGCTGGCCGCAACCCAACTGTCGCGCAGCCAGATGCCAAGGCTGGTGGAGGGATCAAAACCCTCGGGCAGCCTGCGCCAGACGCTTGCCAGCCGGTTCGGCCTGCCCGCCACCACCATCATCGCCGGTGGTGGTGGCGATAATGCCGCCTCGGGCGTGGGGGTGGGGGTGGTGCGCGCGGGCGAGGCGTTTGTGTCGCTTGGCACATCGGGCGTGCTGTTTGCCGCCAATGACGGCTATCAGCCCGATCCCGAAACCGCCGTCCACACTTTTTGCCACGCCTTGCCCGGCACCTGGCACCAGATGGGGGTTATCCTGTCGGCGACCGACAGCCTGAACTGGTACGCCGGCCTGACCGGCCAATCGGCGGCCAGCCTGACCGGCAGCCTTGGCGCGCTGCAAGCCCCCGGCAAGCCGGTTTTCCTGCCCTATCTGGGGGGTGAACGTACGCCGCTGAACTCGGCTTCGGTGCGGGGGGCCTTCCTTGGGCTGGAACATGCCACCGACACCGCCGCAGGCACCCGCGCGGTGCTGGAAGGCGTCACCTTCGCCATCCGCGATTGCCGCGACGCGCTGGCCGCCACCGGCACGCGGCTGGATCATCTGATCGCGGTCGGTGGTGGCTCGCGCTCGGATTACTGGCTTTCGGCCATTGCCACGGCGCTTGATCTGCCAATCCATCTGCCTGTGGCGGGCGATTTCGGTGCCGCCCTTGGTGCCGCCCGCCTTGCCATCATGGCGGCCACCGGGGCGGGGGCCGAGATTGCCACCCGCCCCGACATTGCCCGCACCATTGCACCCGACCCTGCCCTTACCGACGCGTTTTCCGCAGGCCACGCCCGCTTTCGCGCCGCCCAATCCGCCATCAGGAGCTTCACATGACCGATTTTTTCAAAAGCATCGCCCCGATCAAATTCGAAGGGCTGGAGACCGCCAACGAGTTCGCCTTCCGCCATTATGACCCCGACGAGATGCTGCTGGGCAAGCGGATGGAGGATCATCTGCGGTTTTCCTGCGCCTATTGGCACAGCTTTGCCTGGCCCGGCAGCGATCCCTTTGGCGGCCAGACGTTCGAGCGTCCGTGGTTCGGCGATACGATGGCGCAGGCCAAACTGAAGGCCGATGTGGCCTTCGAGATGTTCGATATCCTTGGCCTGCCGTTTTACGCCTTTCACGATGCCGACGCCCGCCCCGAAGGTGCCACCTTCGCCGAAAGCCTGCGCAATCTTGAGGAAATCGTCGATTACTTCGGCGAAAAGCAAAGCGCGCACAAAGCCAAACTCCTCTGGGGCACGGCCAACCTCTTTTCGCACCGCCGCTGGATGTCGGGTGCGGCCACCAACCCCGACCCGGAGGTGTACGCCTATGCCGCAGCCACGGTGAAATCCTGTATGGACGCCACTCACAAGCTGGGCGGCCAGAATTACGTGCTCTGGGGCGGCCGCGAGGGGTACGAGACGCTGCTGAACACCGATCTGGCCACCGAGCGCGCCCATGCCGGGCGCTTTCTGCGCTCGGTTGTGGAGTACAAACACAAGATCGGCTTCAAAGGTGCCATCCTGATCGAGCCGAAGCCGCAGGAACCCTCCAAGCACCAGTATGACTACGATGTGGCCACGGTCTACGGTTTCCTCAAGGATTTCGGTCTGGAAAAAGAGGTGCAGGTGAACATCGAGCAGGGCCACGCCATCCTTGCCGGACACAGCTTTGAGCATGAGATCGCCACTGCCGCCGCCCTTGGCATCTTCGGCTCCATCGACATGAACCGCAACGATTACCAGTCCGGTTGGGATACCGATCAGTTCCCCAACAACCATGCCGAAAAGGCCGTCGCCTTTTACGAGATCCTGCGCGCGGGCGGCTATACCACCGGCGGCACCAACTTTGACGCCAAGGTGCGCCGCCAGTCGCTGGATCCCGAAGACCTGATCCTCGCCCATGTCGGCGGCATGGACACCTGCGCCCGGGCGCTGAAAGCCGCCGCTTATCTGTTTGAAGATGGCGTGATGGAAGCCGCCCGCAAAGCCCGCTATGCGGGCTGGCAGCGTGAGGGGGCAAAGGCGATGCTGGTGCAGCCCCTCGAAGTGATCGCGCAGGCGGTTCTCGATAACAACATCAACCCCAAACCGCGCTCGGGCCGTCAGGAACGGCTGGAAAACCTGTGGAACTACTACGTCTGAACGCAAAACGCCGCATCACCAAGGAACGCCGCATGCCCTATACCGCCGCCGACAACCGCTATGACCGGATGATCTATAACCGCTGCGGCAAATCCGGCCTGAAACTGCCCGCGATCAGCCTCGGCCTGTGGCACAATTTCGGCCATGACACCCCGCACGATACCAAACGCGCCATTTGCCAGACCGCCTTTGATCACGGCATCACCCACTTCGATCTGGCCAACAACTATGGCCCCCCGGCGGGCTCTGCCGAGGAGGCATTCGGCGATATCCTGAAAACCGATTTCAAGACCCACAGGGACGAGATCATCATCTCGTCCAAAGCGGTATATCACATGTGGAACTGCCCTTATGGCGAGTGGGGGTCGCGAAAATACATGCTGGCGTCGTGTGACCAATCGCTGAAACGCATGGGCCTTGATTACGTCGATATCTTCTATTCGCATAGGTTTGATCCTGATACCCCACTGGAAGAAACCATGGGCGCGCTCGATACCATCGTGCGGTCGGGGCGGGCGCTTTATGTGGGCATTTCCAGCTATAACTCGCAGCGCACGCGTGAGGCGGTGGCGATCCTGAACGCGCTGGGCACGCCTTGCGTGATCCACCAGCCCAGCTATTCCATCCTCAACCGCTGGGTGGAAACCGACGGTCTGAAAGACACGCTTGCCGCGTTGGGCGTGGGGTCCATCGCATTCACACCCTTGGCGCAGGGCATTCTCACCAAGAAATACCTCGCAGGCATCCCCGGGGGCAGCCGTGCGGCGCAAGGCAAATCGCTGGACCCCGCCACCATCACCCCCCGCGCCCTCGCTTCGGTGCGCGCGCTGGATGCTATGGCATCCGCGCGCGGCCAGACCCTGGCGCAGATGGCGCTGGCCTGGGTGCTGCGCGACGGTGGCATCACAACGGCGCTGATCGGGGCGTCAAAACCCGAACAGGTGATCGACTGTGCCGGGGCGGTAGGCAATCTGGCCTTCACCGCCGAAGAACTGGCGCAGATTGATGCGATATCGGAGGAGAAGGATATCAATCTCTGGGCGAGGTCATCGGCGGATTGAGGCGGGAAACACGCCCTGATCTTCACCCCGCCGGGTGCTGCGCGCCTGCAATCGCCTCCATCGCCATCGCCAGTTTCACGTCCAGATCGCTGAGGCCGCCGACATCATGGGTGGTCAGGGTAACGCTGACACGGGAATAGATGTTGGACCATTCGGGGTGGTGGTTCCATTTCTCGGCACACAGGGCCACGCGCGCCATAAAGCCGAAGGCCGCGTTGAAGTTCTGGAACTTGAAGGTTTTGGTGATGGCATCGCGCGGCGGCGCGTCGATCCAGCCTGCGGCATAAAGCGGGGCGAGGGGGGTGCGGTCGGTCAGGCGGGCGTTTTCGGGCATGGTTTCAGGCCTTTGGCATCAGGGCGTTGTCTTTTTCGGTGGCGCGCAGATGCGCCGGGCGCTGCGAGATGCGGCCCCAGTAATCGGCAAACTCGGGCCGGGCGTCGATGCTGCCAAAGCGCAGGCCGAAACCGATCTGCGAGCCGACATAGACATCCACCGCCGAAAAACTGTCGCCGCAGAAATAGGGGTGGCTGGCAAGATGCGCCGCAAGGGTCGAGGTGACCAGTTCAAGACTGCCGTACCCCACCATGCCGCGCCGTTCGGGCGGCACCAGCACGCCAAGCGCCTTGTTGGTGACCGCGGCGTCCAGCGGGCCCGCGCCGAAAAACATCCAGCGAAAGAACGCCGCGTGATCCTTGGGACGCAGGCCCGCCTTGGGGAAGGCATCGGCAAGGTAGGTGATCACGGCGGCGCATTCGGTGACGATGTGTTTGCCATGCACCAAAGCCGGAACCTTGCCCATCGGGTTGATGGCGAGATAGCCGGGCGCTTTCATCGTGGTGGCATAGTCCAGCACAACCACTTCATAGGGCTGCCCGGTTTCTTCCAGCATCCAGCGGGCAATGCGGCCGCGCGACATCGGGTTGGTGTAAAAGGTCAGCATCGGGGCCTCCGTTCCGCCCGCAGCATGGCACGCTTTGCGCCGCCTGTCAGTCTTCGCTTTGCACCCGGCGGAACGGGCCATAGGCTGTCAGCACCTCGATCTCGTGATCGACCGCGCGGCGCTCTTCCTGCAGGTATTGCGCCACCGCGCGGCGGAAGGCGGCATCGCGGATCCAGTGCAGTGAATGCACCGGGCTGGGCAGATAGCCGCGCGCCAGTTTATGCTCGCCCTGCGCCCCGGCCTCGACCCGCGCAAGGCCATGGGTGATGGCCCAGTCGATGGCCTGATAGTAGCAAAGCTCAAAGTGCAGGCAGGGGTGATCCTCGGCGCAGCCCCAATAGCGGCCATAAAGCGTATCATGGCCGATGAAGTTCAGGGCACCGGCAACCGGGATCCCGTCGCGCAGGGCAAGGACCAGCAGCATGTCATCGCGCATCGTGCGGTGGATTTCACTAAAGAATGCGCGGGTCAGATAGGGCGTGCCCCATTTGCGCGCCCCGGTATCCTGATAGAACGCCCAGAACGCATCCCAATGCCGGGGTTCGATCTGATCGCCGGTCAGGCATTGGATGGCGAGGCCCGCACCGCGCGCGGTTTCCCGCTCGCGCCGGATCATCTTGCGTTTGCGCGAGGACAGATCGGCGAGGAAGGCGTTGAAATCGGCATAGCCGCGGTTCTCCCAGTGAAATTGCTGGGTGACGCGGTGCAGCAGATCGTGGGTTTCCGCCAGCGCGCGGGCCTCGGCTTCGGTGCAGAAGGTGATGTGCAGCGACGACAGCTTATTCTGCGCCGCAAGGGCGATGGCGCTGGCGATCAGCGCATCGCGGTGCGGGGCCGCCCCCAGAAAGCGCGGGCCTGTCACCGGGGTGAAGGGCACCGCGATCTGCAGTTTGGGATAATAGCGCCCACCGGCCCGCTCGTACCCCTGCGCCCAGCCGTGATCGAAGATGTATTCGCCTTGCGAGTGGGATTTCACATACAGCGGCGTTGCGGCGAGGAGGGTTTCATCCTGCAACACCAGCGGATGCGATTGCCAGCCGGTGCCGGGACCGACCGAGCCCGAGGCTTCAAGCGCCAGCAAGAACCGGTGCGAGGTGAAGGGGTCGTGCGGGCGGTTGGTTTGGGCAGGGTTGGCCAGCGCATCCCACGCAGCGGCGGGGATTTCGGACATGCCGTTCAGGATTGAGGTTTTGGGGGGCATGGCCTGCGTTGTTATTGTGGAGAGGCCGGTGGCTTGCCGCCCCCGAACCCCCGAGGATATTTTTACAAAGATGAAGGTGGAACCGGTTGGCGCTGGGTCAAGGGCGGTGTTGGGCGGTGATGGGTTTGGGGGGGGCGGATTCGGGTGCGTACCCCTCGAACGTGATGTTGTCGGCGATGGCGCGGGCTTTGGCCTCGGCTTGGGGCGAGCGGATGGTCCAGCACAGGATGGCCGCCCCTTTGGCTTTCAGTTCGGCCACCCGGGGGCGGGCGAGGTCTGTGGCCTTGTGCGAGATAAAGCTTGCGCCGGTGCGGTGGTAATCGGGAATGGCGCGCAGATGCGCGCAGGTGGCGGCGGAAAGCGGGGCGCAGAACAGCGGGTTGTAATCCTCGGTGGTCAGGCCGCGCGGGATATCCGGGGCGATGCGCGCCATCTCGGCCACGCAATGCGGGTTGAACGACATTACCGCCACCGGGCCCTTATAGGCCGCAAGCGCGCGGGCGGTGGCGGCTTCGAGGCGGCCGGAGGTGGGGGTCATGCTGTCAAGCCGGTCCTTGATCTCGATCAGCAGCGGGATCCGGCCTGCCACCAGCGACAGGGTTTCTTCGAGGCCGGGGATGTGATCTTCATCGCTGTGCCTGAGGCGGATCCGGCGCAACTCGGCGGCACCGCGCGCCAGCACCGGGCCCGCGCCGGTGGTCATGCGGTTCAGCGTATCGTCGTGAAACACCACCGCTTCGCCATCGGCTGCAAGCTGGATATCAAGCTCGATGCCGTAACCCGCCGCAATTGCCGCGCGAAAGGCGGACAGCGAATTTTCCGGGCGGCGCTGGCCCTGATCGTGATAGCCGCGATGCGCCAGCGGGATCGTGAGGAAGGCGGGGGGAAGGCGCGCGTGCATCAACTGATCTCGAAGATGCCTTCGATCTCAACCGCCACCCCAAGTGGCAGCGACGGCGCCCCCACCGCCGAGCGGGCATGCCGCCCGGCCTCGCCCATCACCGCCACCAGAAAATCGGACGCGCCGTTGATCACCTTGGGCTGGTCGGTGAAATCAGGGGTGCAATTGACAAAACCGGTGAGTTTCACCGCCCGCACCACGCGTGACAGATCGCCGCCACAAGCCTTTTTCAACTGCGCCAGCAGCGAGATGGCGCAGGATCTGGCGGCCTCGGCCCCGGCGGCCACATCCAGATCGGCACCAAGGCGGCCTTTGGTGAAACCGGCGGCGGTCTGGCTGACCTGACCCGAGATGTAAACCGTGGTGCCGGTGATGACATAGGGCACGTAATTGGCCGCGGGGGCGGGGGCGTCGGGCAGGGCGATGCCCAGCGACGCGAGGCGCGTTTCGATGGTATCAGGCATGATGGGCTCCGTTGCTCAGGGCTTTCGGCACAACTTCAGGATTCGCGGAAGGCGCGCGCGAAGTAATCGGTGAAGGGTTTCAGTATATAGGCCATCGGCGTGCGCGGGGCGGTCTGGATGAACGCCTCCACCGGCATGCCGGGCAGCAATGTCTGGCCTTCCAGCTTGGCAATCTCGCCGTCATCCAGCAGGATTTCGGCGCGGAAATACTGGCCCTGACTGCGCTGATCGGTCAGCGCATCGGCGGATATCGTGGCCACATGGCCTTTCAGATGCGGCGTCACCCGGCTGGAAAAGGCGGAAAACACCAGTTCCACCGATTGGCCGGGATATACCTCGTCGACATGAATCGGCGCGATCTGGGCGATGATCACCAGCGGGCGGTCTTGCGGGATGATGTAGAGCACCGGATCGGCCGGGCGCAGCACCGAGCGCGGCGTGGTCACCTGCAGGCCCAGCACCAGCCCCGAAACCGGCGCGCGGATATCCAGTCTGTCGATGCGTTCCAGAAGGGCGCGGCGGCGTTCGGCCAGTTCCAGCACCATCGGGCCGGTTTCGCGCAACTGGGTGTTGGCCTCTTCGCGGCGCACGGCGGCAAGGCGCAGAATCTCCAGATCAAACTCGGTGATCCGCCCTTCGGCCTGCGCGCGCGACGCGATCAACTCGCCAACCGTCCCTTGCAGGTTGGCCTCTTCGCGCTGCAACGCCGACACGCGGCTGGCCTGCGACAGGCCCTTTGCCAGCAAAGCCTTCTGATCGCCCAATTCGGTGCGGATCAGGGCAAGCTGGGTGGTGGCGGCGGCACTTTGGGCGTCGATGCCTTCGATCTGCGCACTGATCTGCAGGCTGCGTTTGCCAAGCTGTTCGGACTGGCGGGCGGCACTGTCGATGCGGGCGGCGAACAGGCGGCGCTGGCCCTCGATCTGGGCTGCCACATCGGCACGCGCGGCACCGGTGGCCAGCAGATCATCCGGGAACACCAGCACAGCGGCATCGTCGCGTTCGGTCTCAAGCCGGGCGGTGCGGGCCAGAACCTCGTAAAACCGGCCTTCGACGATGGCCAGTTCCGATTGCAGCAGTGATCCGTCCAGCCGGATCAGCAGATCACCGGCCTTGACCGACTGCGTCTCGATCACGTCGATTTCCGAGACCACGCCGCCATCGGGGTGCTGCACGATCTGGCGGTTCTGTTCCACCTCGATCAGGCCAGGGGCGATGATGGCGCCGGAAATGGTGGTGGCAACGCTCCACACCCCAAAGCCGCCGACCAGAAACAGCAATGTGACAAATCCCACCCAAAGCGGGCTGCGGGCCGACCATTCCTGTTTCATGACACACCGCCCGGCCCCGAGGAGCGGACAATTTCGGTGTGGTTCTTGACCATTTCCCGCAGCACCTGATCGCGCGGGCCAAAGGCGCGCTTGCCGCCCTCTTCCAGCACCAGCAGCAGATCGCATTCCTGTATCGCCGCCGGGCGATGCGCCATGATCAGCACGATCCCCCCGGCCTCTTTCATGCCGCGGATCGCCTGATTGAGCGCCTGCGAGCCGTCATTGTCGAGGTTGGAGTTCGGTTCGTCCAGCACCAGCATCAGCGGCCCGCCAAACAGCGCGCGCGCGAGGCCGATGCGCTGTATCTGCCCGCCCGACAGGCGGCCCGAAATCGCGGCCACCCGCGTGTCATAGCCATCAGGCAATTTCAGGATCATCTCATGCGCGGCCGCCTTTTTCGCGGCATCGACGATCTTGGCGCTGTCGGCCCCGGCCTGCAGGCGGCCGATATTCTCGGCGATGGTGCCATCGAACAGGCTGACGCGCTGCGGCAGATAGCCGATATAGCTGCCCAGTATGTCGGGGTCGTATTGATCAAGGGTGGCGCCGTCGAGGCGGATTTTGCCCCCCGCCGGTTTCCACACCCCGATCAGCGCCCGCGCAAGGGTGGATTTGCCCGCCCCCGAAGGTCCGATGATGCCCAGCGCCTGACCGGGCTCCAGCCGGAACGTCACGATCTTGAGGGCGGCCTGCGTCTCGCCCGGCGGCACCACCGTCAGGTTCTGCACATCCAGAATGGCGCGGGGGCGCGGCAGGGCGGTGCGCGCGGCCTCGGCGGGCATCCGGGTGAGGAGTTCGGCCAGCCGCGCCCAACCCTCCTGCGCGCGGGTGACGATGGCCCATTGGCCCACCGCCTGCTCGATCGGGGCCAGCGCGCGACCCATCAGGATCGACCCCGCGATCATCGCCCCGGACGACAGTTCGCC
Organism: Paracoccaceae bacterium; assembly: GCA_031384695.1. Taxonomy (GTDB): domain Bacteria; phylum Pseudomonadota; class Alphaproteobacteria; order Rhodobacterales; family Rhodobacteraceae; genus JANNAV01. The sequence goes on along the minus strand of JANNAV010000187.1, from coordinate 11,278 downwards.
CTGCAACGCCAGATAAGCGCCAACCCCGAGGATGGCCGATTGCAGGAACATGCGGAAGGTGCGGGTGATGGCACTGAACTTGCCCGCAAGATCGGCGGTGCTGATCATCGATTCAAGCGCCACACTGCGCGATGTGTGCCAGCGGGTGAAGGCGGCCCCGGTCATGCCAAGGGCCAGCACGGTTTCAGATTCGTTCTTGATCATGTCGGCCACCCGCTCGGCCTGCATCGCCTGGCCGTTGGCGCGGGTTTGCGGACCTTGGGTAAAGCGCTGGTTCAGCACGGTGACGATGATCAGAAATCCACCCCCCGCTATGGCAAGCCAGCCCAGCATCGGGTGAAACATGAAGATGGCGAACAGGAAAACCGGCGTCCACGGAATGTCGAAAATCGCCATCAGCACCGGCGATGACCACAGGTTGCGGATCGATTCAAGATCGCGCTGGGCGGCAATCGCGGCACCATCGCCCGGCTGCTGGTTCAGCCGTTGCATCGAGGCCGCGAACACCCGCCGATCCAGCCGTTCCTGCATCCGCGCGCCGATTCGCGCCAGCACCCGCGCCCGTGCGTAATCCAACAGCCCCATCGCCAGAAACATCGCCGCCGCCAGCACCGAGATCGCCACCAGCGTCGCCACCGAGCGGCTGCCCAGCACCCGGTCATAGACCTGCAGCATATAAAGCGAGCCGGTCAGCTGCAAAAGGTTGACGAACACCGAAAACAGCCCAACTGCCCATAAAAGGCCGCGCTGGTCGGCCCGGGCGGCGCGCAACTCGTCGTTGCCGCGTTTGAGTTCTGGTCTGATCATGCGCCGCATATTGATGGTTGTGGCAGGATTGTCCAGTCGGCAGGAAATCTCCGGTGGCCAATGGGGGATGGCGATGGGGCGTTGTAAAGAAACCTGCCGCGGCATAAGGCTTGGCGCGGAAATCGTGGATGCCGGATAGGCTTTGGTAGTTCGGAACTTGTGCGGTCATGGATAACAGCTTGCGCGGCAAACGGCACAGCGTTGCGGCCATCGGTGCCCTTGGCCTGGCCTTGGCGCTTGCGGCTTGCGCGGCCCCGCAACCGCAGGCGATCAATGACCCTGACGAGGCGATGAACCGCGAGATCCACGCCTTCAACACCGGGTTGGACAAGGCCATCCTGCGTCCGCTGGCCGATGCCGTGGGCCGCGACGGGCAAGGCCCGCTGGCCCGTGGCGTCAGCAATTTTTCCGATAATCTGGGCATGCCCTCGGCGGTTCTGAACGATGTGCTGCAATTCCGGCTGGGCAAAGCCGCCGAGAACACGCTGCGTTTCGGGCTGAACACGGTGATCGGTCTGGGCGGGGTGCTTGATCCGGCAACGGCGCTGGGTGTGCCAGGTTCCAAAACCGATTTCGGCCAGACATTGCATATCTGGGGCGTGCCCGAAGGTGCCTATGTGGAACTGCCTTTCGCCGGGCCGTCGACCACGCGCGATACGGTTGGCCTTATCGTGGATGCGGTGATAGACCCGTTGAACAGCCTGCTGCCCTCGCCGGAAAACAACATCGTGCCGGTGGCCAAGCTGGCCTCGCGGGTGGGCGACCGGGCGCGCTTCAAGGAAACGCTGGATTCCGTTCTGTACGGTTCCGCCGACAGCTATGCGCAGGCACGGCTGCTTTATCTGCAAAATCGCCGGTTCGAGTTGGGACAATCCGCCGGCGAGGCCAGTTTCGAAGATCCCTATGAGGACCCCTATGCACAGTAAGGCAACTTCCCTCACCCGCAGACGTTTCGCGGCCGGACTGGCGCTTGGTTCGGTGGCGATGGCATTGCCGTTTGCCGCCGCCGCATTGACGGTAGAACAGGCCGAATCGCTGATCGGCAAAGCTATCGGCGAGGTGAACGTAACCATCAGTTCGGGCAAATCGGAAACCGCGATGTTCGCCGATTTCGAGCGGCTGTTCGCCCGCTATGCCGATGTGCCGGTGATCGCGCGCTCGGCGCTTGGTGTGGCGTCGAAATCGGCAAGTGCAGCGCAGATGGCCGCCTTCACCAAGGCCTATCAGGCCTATATCAGCCGCAAATACGGCCGCCGCTTTCGCGAATTTATCGGTGGCAAGATCGAAGTGACGGGCGGAAAACCTGTGAAAAGCTATTTCGAGGTGATTTCGGTGGCCTATCTGCAGGGCGAACAGCCGTTCGATCTGCGCTGGCATGTGTCTGATAAATCAGGCAAGAACCTGTTTTTCAACATCATCATCGAGGGGGTCAACATGCTGGCTTCGGAACGCACCGAAATCGGCGCGCTGCTGGATCAGGTGGGCGGCGATGTGGATGCCCTGACCGCCAGATTGAAAACGCTGTAAGCAGCACCGTTTTTGCTGCAGCGATTCGGATAAAAACGTGCTAGGGTGATCCTATCGAGGCTGGTCTACTGCGCTTCAATTCCAGGCATATCCTCTTAATCAAGCGTTCATGAGATGCCCCGACTGGCCGCCCCCGCAAAGGGGCGGCCTTCGTTTTGACAGACCCTTGGGAAAACTTCGCCTGAAATTGTCCCCCGCTTCTTTACTGCTCAAATATCCCACAGGGGTGCGGGGGTGTGAAACCCCCGCTCTTCGGTGCGGGTGGGGGTGCCCCCCCCAATTCACAAAATCAGATCGCCGAGGCCCGGCACATAGGCAAGCCCGGCCGCATCCGTCAGATGCAGTTCAAAGTCGCCCACGCCGTCGCCGTCAAGATCGGCCGCAAGGATGCCATAGCCAGCGCTGCTGGTGGCGCTCCGCAACTCGCCCGCAACATGGCCAAAACTTGCGTTGCCGATGAAGGCAAAGGCCTGATGGCCCGGCGTCAGTTGATCGGCGTCCAGTGCCGCAAGGTCGATCCGGTCCGCACCCGGGGTGAAGCCGTTGATCACGTCGGCTTGCACGCCCCTGCGGCTGTCAGCGGCGCTGAGAAACACAAAGCTGTCCGCCCCCAGCCCGCCGTCCATGGTATCGCGGCCGCCGCCGCCGATGATCCGGTCATCGCCGCCCGCACCGGTCAGCAGATCATTGCCCTTGCCGCCACTGATTGTATCGGCCCCGTCCGAGCCGAGGATGGTGTCGTGGCCCGCGCCGCCCTCCACCAGAGTGATGCCGCTCAGGCTGGTGGCGCTGAAATCCAGCGTATCGGCCCCGGCGGTGCCCCGGATCGACACTTGCAGAAAGCCGCCGCCACTGATCGCTTCCACCCCGGCGATGCTGGCCATGCCGATCACCGTGCCGGCCGCGGTGGCGATGATCCTGTCCTCGCCTGCCCCACCAACAAACCGGTCGGTGCCATGGCCGCGCCCGATCAGGAAAGCATCGTCACCATCGCCACCGCTCAGCGCATCATCGCCGCCGCCGCCCTCCAGACTGTCATCGCCATCGCGCCCGTCCAGACTGTCATCGCCCATATTGCCGTCGATGCTGTTGTCCTCGTCGCCGCCCAGCACGGTATCGTCGCCGTCACCGCAATTGGCATCCTCGATCTGGGTGGTGGTGGCCGCCGTCAGGCCCGCCGTGATCGCCGCCGAGATGTTGGAACTGTTGGTGGTCAGGCTGACAACCGTGCCCCGGCCAAGGGCGGTGACCAGCCCCTGATAGGTTGCCTCGTACCCCCCCGCGATGGCGAAGATCGGGATGATGTTGGCAGCCTGCAACGCGGCCTGCACCTGCATCAGTTGCGGATAATCCTCCAGCGCGCCCCCGTTCGGGAACAGCCCGTCGCCGTTGTTGGGCGCAAGGATGCCGCCCGCCACCCCATCGCCCGCGATATGAAACGGCGCGTCGGTGAACAGCACCACGAACCGCGCCGCATCGCTGCGGAACCCGGCCTCGGACGCGTGCAGCGCCAGTTGCATCAGCCCCTCAAGCTGCGCCTCGGGGCCGTCGGCACCGTTCAGCGTGGTCATCGCGTTGTAAGTCGCCGCCAGCGTCGGGCCGCTGGCCGTCATCGCCTGCTCCAGCGCGTAAACCCATTCCCCCGCCGCACCAAACGGTGACAGGGGTTTGTCGATGAACGAGGATACCCCGTAAGCGCTGTCGGCCTGCACCGCCTGCAATGCCGCCACGATCTGCGGCACCAGCAACCGCACATTGGCGATATCATCGGCGAACGAGCCGGAGCGGTCTTGCAGGAACTGCACGTCCAGCGGCCGTGCGGTCTGGCCGCCGGGGGTAATATGGCAAACCTCGTGCTCGATCTCGGAGTCGGTTTCGCCCGACAGATCGATGTAGTCGTCGCCGTTGCTGTCCGAGGTGTCCAGCGTGTCGTGGCCCGTATAATCCTCCAGCGTCACCGCGCCGCCCGAAACGTGGTAGACATCATCGCCGTCGTCGCCCACCAGAGTGTCGGCGCCGCCATGGCTGTGCAGGTGGTCATCGCCCCGCCCGCCGTTGATCAGATCGTTGCCATCGCCGCCATCCAGCGTATCGGCGGCTTCGGTTCCCGACATCGTGTTGTCGGCAGCACTGCCGGTGGCGGTATGGGCGGTGCCCGCCAGCCGGATGGTCTCGACGTTCAAGGGCAGGGTCAGCCCGTCCACCATCAGGATCACGGTATCGCGGCCCCCCGCCGCATCTTCCACGATCACATCACCTGCATTGTCGATGGTATAGGTATCGTCGCCCGCACCCCCCACCAGCGTGTCGGCCCCGGTGCCACCGTCCAGCGTGTCATCGCCGTCCATGCCGTAAAGCGTCTGGCTGCCCGCGCTGCCGGTCAGTGCGTTGTCGCCGCCGGTGCCGGTGCCGGTCAGGCCCGGGGCCAGCAATGTGAGGTTTTCCACCGCACCGCCGCCCGCCGCCATCAGCGACAGGTCGATATGGGACCAGACGGTGTCAATGCCCGCCGCATCGGTGATCACATCGCCAAGGCTGTCCACCACATAGATATCATCGCCAGCCCCGCCCGCCATCGTATCGGCGCCGCTGCCACCGTTCAGGGTGTCATCAAAGCCGGTGCCGGTCAGCACATTGTGCAGGCCATTGCCCGTGGCCACCCGTGCCGCACCGGCCAGCGTCAGGTTCTCGACATTGGCGCCAAGCGTGTAGTCCACCGTGGCAATCACGCTATCCACCCCGCCGGTCAGGGTTTCCTTGATCCGGTCCGCCACGCTGTCCACCAGATAGGTGTCATCGCCGCCGCTGCCCGCCATGGTGTCGGTGCCGCCCGCGCCGTCCAGCGTATCGGCCCCGCTGGTGCCCGACAGCATATTGTCCAGCGCGTTGCCGGTGCCCATCCGCGCGGCCCCCGTCAGTGCCAGCACCTCGACCTCGGCCCCCAGCGTATAGTTGACGGACGCCCGCACGCCATCGTGGCCGCCACCTGCCGCCTCGATGATCGCGTCCAGTGCGGCATCGACCAGATAGAGATCGTCGCCCGCGCCGCCCGCCAGCGTATCGGCACCGCCCGCCCCGTCCAGAGTGTCGGCCGCCGCCGTGCCGGTGATGCGGTTGGCGGCCGTGTTGCCGGTGCCGTGGCGCGCGGCCCCCGTCAGCACCAGATTTTCGATCCCGGCGGCCAATACCCAGTCAAGGCTGGCGGTGATCTGATCGGCGGTGCCGCCACCGGCCAGTTCGACCACGCTGTCGCCCGCAGCGTCGACCTGATACCGGTCATCGCCCGCGCCCCCCGCCATGGTATCGGCGCCGCCCGCACCATCCAGCGTGTCGGCACCCGCCGTGCCGGTCAGGTGGTTGGCTGCGGCATTGCCGGTGCCAAAGCGGGCTGCACCTGTCAGGATCAGGTTTTCCAACCCGTCGCCCAGCGTATGGGCCACCGCCGAGACGACGGTATCAACGCCGTCGCCACCTACTTCGGATACCGCGTCCAAAAGGCTGTCGATAACATAGATATCGTCGCCAAGGCCGCCGCGCAGCGTATCGGCCCCGCTGCCGCCATCAAGGCTGTCGTTGCCCTCGCCGCCGACGATGCTGTCGGCACCTGCGCCGCCCTCGATGGTGTCATTGCCGGCCCCGGCCGAAATCGTATCATTGCCGTCAAGACCGAGGATGGCATCGTTACCGCTGCCGATCCGGTGCGCCGCACCATAGCCCGCGCCCATCAGATCGCCGCCCGCCGTGCCATAGATGTTCCGATCCGGCTGCCAGCTTGCCGGGGCAAACAGCACCGTGGCAGACTCGCCGGTTCCCGGCGCGCCGATGATCAGATCCACCGTGCCGTCCGCGTTCAGATCGGGCGAAAACGCCAGCGCCGAGCCGGTCAGGCTGCCCGGCGCGCCAACGATCTTGGCGCCGCCAAAGCCTCGCGCGATCTGCGCAAGGTCGATGGTGCCGCCCCCAGTGCCGCCCCCTGTGCCGCCACCCGTGAGGCCGCCCCAGACGATATAGACGGCCCCGGCGTTGGAGCCACCCTCTTCGTTGCCCGGCACGCCCAGAATAAGATCTGCCGTGCCGTCGCGGTTCAGATCCTGCCCGCCCAGCACCACGATGCCGTCCAGATCACCCGCCACCTCCGCGATGATCTGCACCCCGCCGATGCCCGCCCGCACATTGGCCAGATCAACCGCCAGATGGTCGGCCTTGCCGAACACCACATAGGCCCGGTCGGACCGGGCCGCGCCGATCAGGATATCGGCGCGCCCGTCGCCGTTGACATCGCCCACCCCGGCCACCGCCGCCCCCGCATCATCCTGCGCCACGCCGGTGATGATATAGCCACCGATCCCCGCCGCGATCTTGTTCAGATTAATGCCGGTGCCGCTGGCCTTGCCGTCTACCACAAAGACTGCACCCTGATTGGGGGCGGTGTCGTTGTAATCGCGCAGACCGATCAGAATCTCGGCCCGCCCGTCGCCGTTCTGATCGCCCAGCACGCCCAGCGTGCTGCCCACCGCATCACCGCTGCTGCCGCCCGCAATGCGGAACCCGCCGATCCCCGCCGCCACATCCGACAGCAGCACCGGCGCATCGCCCGCCTTGCCCCAGACGACATAGGCCGCCCCCGCATCAATGCCGCCCGCATCCTGCCCCGGCGCGCCCACCAGCACATCCGCCAGCCCGTCGCCGTTCATGTCTCCCACCGACATCACGGCATAACCCGCCATATCGCCCGCCGCCTGCCCCCGGATCGCAAAGCCCTTGCCCGAACCTGCAACCCCAAGATCGGCCAGATCCAACCCGCCCGCCAGCGCCGGGCCGAAGACGACAAAGGCCTGCCCTGCATCCGCCGCACTGCCCACCTTCATGCCGGGCGCGCCGATCAGCACCTCGCCCCGCCCGTCGCCATTCAGATCGGCCAGCCCCGCTACCGCAAAGCCCGCCATGTCGCCCGCGCTGACCCCGTCGATGATGAAGCTGCCAACACTGCCGGCCACACCGGTGGACAACTCAACGGTGCTGCCCGCCGCCGGAGCGCCCAGCAGGATGAAGATGCGCCCTGCTTCGGCCGCGCTGTCATCGTCGCCCGCCGCACCAACCGCCAGATCCGCCACGCCGTCACCGTTCAGATCGCTCAGCGAAGTGATCCACCCGGTTGCAGGCGCAGGGGCGAGGGTTGAGGTCAGATCGCCCCCCGCGTTCGGGATCAGCCGATAGCCACCGCCCGCAGCAATAGCCGCGCTGAGGAATACTTTGGTCTGGGGAATGGGCATGGCGATCCTGCTTTCTGTGGGATGAGGGCGCGTGCCCACAACAGGCGCGCCTTCGCCCGGCCCGGCAATAAACCGCCGCCCTATCCCCATGCGCCGATGGTTTAGGCGCGGCGCATAGGCCAAAGGTTTATGAACCCTGCCCTTGCCCGCACTCTGCCGTGCCAATCCACGCGGCGGAACACCACTTGAAAATCCAGCACAGGATCAGCTTGGGACCGTTGCGTATTGCCTACACCCGGCTGAACGCGATTGTACGCAACAGGCTCCAGCGCGAGTGCGACATATCCGGGGAAGGCGTCAGTTGCCCGGCCCCAGCAACTCGCGCAGCAGGGCCTCGACCGGATCGATGCGCTGTGCCGGTTCGGCCAGCGGCTGTGCCGGGTCGGCCAGCGCCTGCGGCGGATCGGCCAGCGCCTGCGGCGGGTCGCGGTATTCCGGCACGATCATCGGCAGGCTCGTCACCGGCAGCCCGCTTTCAACCCGGGTCATCACCTCTTGCCATATCTCGGCAGGCAGGCCGCCGCCGGTGACGCCAACCAGCGGGGTGTTGTCGTCATACCCCATCCACACCCCCGCCACGTAATCCGCCGTAAAGCCGATGAACCACGCGTCGCGCCCTGCCGAGGTGGTGCCGGTCTTGCCTGCCGCAGGCCGCCCCTCCAGCCGGGCGCGCTTGCCGGTGCCCGCCTCGATCACCTGGCTCATCATATAGGTCAGCAGTTGCGCCGACTTTTCGGTGATCACCCGCTCGCCAATGCCGCCGCCCGCGCCGATCAACTGCTCGCTTTCGCCCTTCAGCCGCAGATCAACCAGCCCGTAAGGCGTCACCGACGAGCCGCCATTGAGAATGCCCGCATAGGCGCCGGTCATCTCGATCAGTGTCGATTCCGATGCCCCCAGCGCCAGCGCCGGCCCCGCCGCCAGATCGCTGGCAATGCCGAACCCGGTGGCGACGGTGCGCACCAGATCGCGGCCCACCGCCTCGGACACCCGCACCGCCGGAATGTTGCGGCTTTCCGCAAGCGCCTGGGTCAGCGTGATCATACCCTTGAATTCACGATCATAATTGTCAGGCGACCACGGCCCGGACCCCGCGATATTGATGGTCAGCGGCGTATCTTCAACAAAATCCGACGGGTTCCAGCCCAGATCCAGCGCCGCCGCATAGACAAACGGCTTGAACGACGATCCGGTTTGCCGCAAGGCCTGCGTCGCGCGGTTGAACGAGCCCGCCTCTTCAATCTTGCGCCCCCCCACCATCGCCCGCACCGCCCCGTCCGCCGACATCACCACGATGGCGGTCTGCGCCTTGGAGCCTTCCTTCACCTTGGTATCGAACACAAACGCCAGCGCATCTTCGGCGGCCTTCTGCATGCCCTGATCCAGCGTGGTCTGAATGATCACGTCTTCGGTGGTCTCGGTGGTCAGGAAGGCGGGGGTGGTCTCCATCACCCAATCGGCAAAAGCGCCGCCCGATTTGGCCTGCGCCGCCGCCGAAAGCTGCGCCGGTGTGGCGCGGGCAGCGTCGGCCTCGGTGGTGGTCAGATAGCCCTGTTCCTGCATCAGGCCCACGATCACCGCCGCCCGGTCCTGCGCGCGTTGCAGATTGTTGGTGGGCGCGTATTTGGAGGGCGCCTTCAACAGGCCCGCCAGCATTGCCGCCTCGGACGGGCCAACCTCGTTGGCGGATTTGCCGAAATAGCGCTGGGCCGCCGCCTCGAAACCCCGCGCGCCTGCGCCAAGGTAGGCCCGGTTGAAATAGATGGTCAGGATTTCCGCCTTGGAATATCTGGCCTCCATCGCCATCGCATAGGGAATTTCCTTCACCTTGCGCCACAGCCCGCCCTGCCGGCAATCTGCCTCGTAATCGGCCTCGGATTTCCACGCTTTGGCATCGTAGGGCACACCCAGACACAACAGCTTGGCCACCTGCTGGGTGATGGTCGAGCCGCCGTTGCCCTCCAGCGGCCCGCGCCCTTCCGCCATGTTGATGCGCACCGCCGAGGCGATACCGCGCGGCGAAATGCCGAAATGCCGGTAAAACCGCTTGTCCTCGGTGGCGATCACGGCATTCAGCAGATAGGGCGAGACGGTATCCGAGGTGATCTGCCCGCCAAAACTTTCGCCGCGCCAGGCAAACACCCGGCCATCGCGGTCCAGCAAGGTGACAGACCCGCGCGCGCGCGCATCCAGAAGGTCGGCCACCGGCGGCAGTTGGGCGTAAAAGTAAAACACCACGCAGGCGAGAATGATCGCCCCCACCGCCCCCACGCGCCAGACAAACCCCCAGATCACCCGCCAGATCAGATGCACGAAACCGGCGATCAGCCCCCGTTGCGGGCGGCGTCTGGGCGTTGGTTTACGGGGTGGCCTGCCCGGGTTTTTCGGCGCCGGTTTGGCGGCGGAATAACGCCGGTCCGCCGTGAGGGTGCCGCGTCCTCTGCCCGATTGCGCCATGCCTGTCCGCCCTGTTTCTTGCTTTTGCCGCAGCTTAATGCGGGACGGGACCGAGGGGAACCGCTTTTGCGCCCTTTGGGCGTTGTTCTGCACCTGCATTGGCTTTCACCCCGATGTGATGCCGGGCCCGCGCGCTGACGTGTTTTTAACCCGATTGCCCTTTCGGGCGATTCGAAACTTCATTTTGCCCAAAATTTAGGCGCATGCGGTGAATTATGCGGAATAAATGGCGCATTGCCGCGTCAGGCAGATTTTATCCCGCCTCAAACTTGTGCTGCAAGTGCGAAGGCGGCCTGATCACTGGCACAGGCTGCCTGCAGGCTTGGCAAGTGAAATCGGCAAACAAGGATGGGGTGCTCGGGTGAAAATGATCATTGCTGCCATCAAGCCCTACAAGCTTGACGAGGTCCGCGAAGCGCTGACCGCGATCGGGGTGCGTGGGTTGATGGTGACCGAAGTGAAAGGGTTTGGCGCGCAATCGGGCCATACCGAGATTTATCGCGGTGCGGAATATGCGGTGAACTTTGTGCCGAAGATGCGGCTGGAAATTGTGGTGGCGGATGGTCTGGCGGATCAGGTGGTGGAAACCATCACCAAGACCGCGCGCACCGGCAAGATCGGCGACGGCAAGATTTTTGTACTGGACGTAGAACGCGCGCTGCGGGTGCGGACCGGGGAGGTGGATGATGATGCGCTTTGATGCTTTGCTAACCCGTGTTGGACTGGCGGGGGTGGCGGCGATGGCCGCTTTGCCACTGTGGGCGCAAGACGCGCCTCTTGCCCCCTATGTATATGAAAAGATTGTGGATAAAGGCGATGTGGCCTGGATGTCCACCGCGACAGTGCTGGTGCTGCTGATGACAATTCCGGGACTGGCGCTGTTTTATGGCGGCCTTGTGCGCACCAAGAACATGCTGTCGATGCTGACGCAGGTGTTCGCGATCACGGCGGTGGTTTGCCTGATCTGGGTGATTTATGGCTATTCGCTGGCGTTTTCCTATGGCGGGGAATGGGACAGCTATGTCGGCGGCTTTTCGAAAGCGTTTCTTGCCGGGGTTGATCTGACAACGCTGGTGCCAACCTTCACCAACGGCATCTGGCTGCCGGAATACACCTTCATCGCCTTCCAGATGACATTCGCCTGCATCACGCCCGCCCTGATCGTCGGCGCCTTTGCCGAGCGGATCAAGTTCTCGTCGCTGATGGTGTTTTCG